>JBMNRU010000002.1:0-198033 GCA_050944855.1 Lachnospiraceae bacterium | reverse complement strand
AGCAATTGCATAGGATATATAAGAACCATAAAGACTTTTATCGCGGCGAGAGCGGCAATAGAGGTCTTTTCTTCTACTGAAAGTACGCAGAGCGCGCACACCCGAAGGGCATGGATTGCGGTATGCCCGGATGGGTATACCTTATTGTTCGGTATACTAATGTCCCTGCTCCTTCCCCGCCAATACGAGACGCTTCCCTTCAACTATGAGCCAAGATACATATAAGCCTCTCAGGAAAGCCTTCGAGGCTAAGTGTATGCTAGGCACAGGATTTTCAGGCGCGCTTTCCCACGCATTGGCGGGGAAGGAGCAAGGACTTTGCTACACCGAGCGATAATGGCTGGTTAAAAACACACTCTATCGACAGACTATGCCTGCCGGATAGACACACAAACCGAGGCTCATCCCTTTCGGGTTGTCGAGGACGCCCCGCTTGTGCCATGGCAAAAACATTAGGGAAAGCGAGTTGGAAGACCCGACGTCTATAGTAAGCATTTAGGCTCGAAGGTTTTCCTGAGAGGCTTAGTGCGTCTTGACGGATAGCTGAGAAGGAGCGGCCTGTTTGCACCATGGCACAGGCGGGGTGGTTTTGTAAATGCGAAGGATAGATTCTAATATAAGGAGAATGAGATATGGAAAAAAGAGACCGACTGCCTCAGCGCAGCGAAATGAATCCGGCAGACTGCTGGAGAATAGAAGATTTATATAAAAATGACAGCCTGTGGGAGCAGGCTTATAATAAGCTGATGAATATGGTGCAGGATTTTCAGACCTGGCAGGGAAGGCTTGGGAAAGATGCTGACAGTTTATATCAGGCTCTGCAGCAAAAAGATGAGATCAATCAATTGCTGGAAGTAGTATATGTTTATGCGGGTCAGAAAAATCATGAAGATACCGGCAACAGTACCTATCAGCAGATGCAAGGGAAAGCGCAGACCTTAATGGCCAGGGTTATGGATGGACTTTCTTTCGTGGAACCGGAGCTTCTGGAGATTTCTGAAGAAAAATTGGAGCTTTTTTTGCATGAGAAAGAAGAACTGCGCCTTTATGAACGGTATATTCGGGAAAAGCTAAGAGAGAAGGAGCACATTTTATCCCGGGAGCTGGAAGGGATTCTGGCAAAGGTGTCGGAGATCAGTCAGGCTCCTCAAAACATTTTCTCCATGTTTAACAATGCAGATTTGGATTTTGGAACCATTCAAAATGAAAAAGGAGAAGAGACAGCTCTGACTCACGGCCGATACCTGCAGTTTATGGAAAGCCGGGACCGCAGGGTGCGAAAGGATGCCTTTACCCGTCTGTACTCCAGGTATTCGCAGTATAAAAATACGTTGGGCGCTGCGTTTGCGGCCAATATACAGCAAGAACTGTTTTTTGCAAACATGCGTCATTATCCTTCTTCCAGAGAAATGGAACTGGATGGCAGTCATATTCCTGTCAGCGTATACGATCATCTGATTGACGCTGTTCACGAACATCTGCCGTCTATGTATCGTTATGTGGCACTGCGAAAGAAGATTCTTCAGGTAGATGAGCTTCATATGTATGATTTATATGTGCCATTGACAGAAAATGTAAAAAAAGAATATTCTTTTGCACAGGCGAAAGAAATTGTGAAAAATGGTCTGGCACCCTTGGGCGAGGAGTATCAGAATCTGCTGCAGAAGGGATTTGATGAGGGCTGGATTGATGTGTATGAGAATCAGGGCAAGCGGAGCGGAGCGTATTCCTGGGGCGCATATGGCACACATCCCTATGTGCTGTTAAATTATAATGGATCTCTGAATCATGTATTTACTTTGGCCCACGAAATGGGGCATGCGCTGCACAGCTATTATTCCGATCAGACACAGCCGTATCCTTATGCCGGATACCAGATCTTTGTGGCGGAAGTAGCTTCTACCTGTAACGAGGCCTTATTGATCCATGCGCTGTTAAAACAGGCAGAAAGCCGGGAAGAAAGGGCCTATCTGGTCAATTACTTTCTGGAGCAGTTTAAGAGCACTTTGTATCGGCAGACCATGTTTGCGGAATTTGAGAAGCTGATGCATGAAAAACAGCAGCAGGGAGAAAGCCTGACAGCAGAAGTGATCAGCCAGGTTTACTATGACCTCAATACGCTGTATTTTGGAAAAGGAATGGTCATTGATGAGGAAATCGCCATGGAATGGGCAAGGATTCCCCATTTTTATACTCCATTTTACGTATACCAGTATGCAACGGGATTTTCAGCGGCGATTGCCATTAGCCGCAAAATTTTAAAGGGAGAGACTGGTATTGTGGAGAAATACAAACGATTTTTAAGCAGTGGAAGCTCTTTAGACTGTATTGATCTGCTGAAAATCTGCGGTGTGGACATGACGAGTGTAGAACCGGTACAGGATGCGCTGCAGGTATTTGCAGACTATCTGGATGAGATGGAGCAGTTGTATGCCTAGAAAAACAGTAGAGACAAAAGTGCAAAGTTCAGCCGCGCTCATTCGCAAGGGCGCCTACGGCGCTTTCCACTGCTTACGCAGCTGACCTTGCTCATAGATGGGCGCTCCCTCAGACCACAGCTTGTCTGTCAAATTCGAACAAGCTCGATTTGCCAGCCATCTGTGGTCTGGCTGAACTTTTATGGAAAATTGGCAAAGAAATTGCCGTTTTTTAAAGACAGAAATTGAAATTTAGTGTATACTTTGGATAGGAATGACCCAAAGGAGAAGACTATGGAAGTATTACGGATGATTCAGACGATAAAGGAGATCTATGTTCCCTTTGGGAAGATGACTCATATGCCTTATGTCGTATGCGATGAAAAGACTTATAATGATCAGATCTGGGTGTTTACCGGGGAAGATGTGGCAGGGAATTTTGTCAAACGCCGGGAAGAAGAAAGAATCCCGCTGACTGTAGAAAAATATGAAAATCAACAGTTTTTGCTTTTTTATTCCGGACTGCATGCTCTGGGTGTGAATGAAGTGGTATTTGTAAACGGAGATAAAATGGCAAAGGTTCCGCTGAAAATGATTGTGACACCGCCTGATTATTCTCAGATACCGGAAGTGAAAAGACCGGCTGTGAATCCGCAGCTGCAGTTATCTGGTATCTATTTTATGCAGGAGATGAGACGTCCGGTGCCGAAAGAGGAAAAGAAAAATCTTCTGGAACTGGAAGAAGAAATGGCTGTCAATGTGACCCGGGCTGCTTATATGGTGGCAGTGATCGCGGATGGCAAAAGAGAAGACGGAAAGCCAAACCTGCAGGTGCCGTTTATCAAGAATCAGCAGGGGGACATTTTTCAGCCGGCATTTACGGATCCCAATGAATTTAACAAATTTAATAGAAAGAATCAGTTTACGGCAATTAAGACAGATCTGGATGGTCTGGAAAAAATGTTGGTAAAAGATGCCAAGGGGATTGTGATTAACCCTCAGGGCTTTAATCTGGTGGTGTTAAGAGAACAGATTTCTCAGCTGAAAAAGAGATTTGCCTGAATGAAAACGGAAAGGGGTGCTTGTTTTGAAGATTGACATGCATTGCCATACAAAGGAAGGCTCTTTAGATGCAAAAGTTCCCGTTGAGCAATATATTGAACGATTGAAGGAACTGGGATTTGGCGGAATGGTGATCACAGACCACGATTCCTATAAAGGTTATCGTGCCTGGAAAAAAGATATAAAAGGAAACAAGCACACAGATTTTTTGGTGCTCAAGGGAATTGAGTATGATACCTTCGGAGCCGGCCATATTCTGGTGATTATGCCGGAGACGGTAAAGCTTCGTATTTTGGAAATGCGCGGGCTGCCGGCACACATTTTAATCTCCATCGTGCATAGCAACGGCGGTATTCTGGGCCCGGCACATCCTTATGGGGAAAAGTATATGAGCCTGGCACACACGCGGGCATACAGAAGAGATCCCAGGATCATGAAGCGTTTTGATTTTGTAGAGACCTTTAATTCCTGTGAGCCGCAGGAGGCGAATGAAATGGCCTGCAAACTGGCGGCAAAGTATCATAAAGTGGGCATTGGAGGGAGCGATTCTCACCGTTATGACTGTATCGGAACTGCATATACGGAAGTTCCGGATGATATCACCTGCGAATCCGATCTGATCGCCAGTGTTTTGCGGGGCGATCCTTTTGCAGTGGGAGGAACGCTGTATAAAAAGACCAAAAAAGATAAAATTGGTCAGCTAAAGCACTTGCTGGCATTTTCCTTTTATGTGTATAATAAGGTAGCTGGTCTGGTGAAAGTGCGAAAGAGAAATGTAAAATTAAAAGACGAGTTTGCTGATAAAGAATCTCAGCTATAATAAACAAAAATCAGAAGAGGAGGATGAAAAAATGGAACAGCTGAAAACAGTCAAAGTTGCCTTGTTGGGACTGGGTACAGTAGGTACCGGCGTATATAAGGTTTTGCAGAATCAGAAAGAAGAAATGCCACAGAAGATAGGGGCGCAGGTAGAACTCTGTAAAATCCTGGTACGCAATAAAGAAAAGGCAGCAAAAAAAGTTTCTGACCCATCTATTATCACAGATAGCTGGGAAGAAATTCTGCAGGATGAAGAAATTCAGATCGTAATTGAGGTAATGGGCGGATTAGAACCGGCTCATACTTATATTATGCAGGCGCTGCAGGCCGGCAAACATGTAGTAACGGCAAACAAAGATCTGATCGCCGCCAGAGGCAAAGATCTGTTGGATGAAGCCAAATCAAGAAAGCAGGATTTATTATTTGAAGCAGCGGTAGCCGGTGCGATCCCGATTATCCGTCCGCTGAAGCAGTGTCTGGCGGGCAATCATATTGAAGAAGTTATGGGTATCGTGAACGGAACGACGAACTTTATTCTGACAAAGATGACAGCAGAGGGAATGGATTATCAGGAAGCGCTGGATCTGGCAACGGAACTGGGATATGCAGAAGCAGACCCCACCGCTGATGTGGGCGGTCTGGACGCAGCCAGAAAAGTGGCAATTATGGCGTCTATCGCGTTTAATTCCCGTGTTACCTTTGATGATGTGTATATTGAGGGAATTACGAAGATTACAGCGAAGGATATCCAGTATGCGAAAGAAATGGGATGCAGCATTAAGCTGCTGGGAATTGCAAAGCAGACACCGGAAGGTATCGAAGCAAGAGTACATCCTATGCTGATCGACAGCAACCATCCGCTGGCATCGGTCAATGATTCTTTCAATGCAGTATTTGTACGCGGTGATGCAGTTGGGGATACCATGTTTTATGGCCGCGGTGCCGGTGAACTGCCAACGGCAAGCGCTATTGTAGGCGATGTATTTGATATTGTAAGAAACATCCGTTTCTCCTGTACAGGAAGAATCAGCTGTACCTGTTATAAAAATCTTCCGATCAAGAAGATCGAAGACTGTGCCAACCGTTATTTCCTGCGTATGCAGGTGGCAAACCGTCCGGGTGTGCTGGCAAGTATAGCAAGTGTGTTTGGCAATAATGCCGTAAGTATCGAGCAGCTGATCCAGAAGCGTAAAGATGGAGAGATAGCAGAAATTGTCATCATTACGGAGGAAGTATATGAAGGACATTTCAACAATGCAGTGAAAGTATTGGAAGGTATGGATATTCTGCATGAAATTTCAGCAATGATCCGAGTATATTAAGTAGTGAAAGGGGCTGTTGTTAACAACGGCTCCTTTTGTGTTGCCAGGCGTGCGAAGAAAGCGTTTGGTGGACATTTTTGAGTGAGGAGTTCTTATGACGAAAAAATTATTTTATGAAGACAGCCATCTGCAGGAGTTTTCCGCGGTGGTAGAAACCTGTGAAAAGGTAAAAAACGGCTATGCCATTGTCCTGGATCAAACGGTATTCTTTCCGGAAGGCGGCGGCCAGGAAGGGGATACCGGATATCTGAATGAGGTGGAAATTACCGATACACAGGAAAAGGATGCCATCATTTATCATATTGGGAAGCAGCCCATAGAAACAGGAACAACCGTGAGAGGAAAACTGACTTACGAGGAACGATTTGACCGGATGCAGCAGCATTCCGGCGAGCATATTGTCTCCGGATTGGTGCATCATTATTTTCAGTACAATAATGTGGGCTTTCATCTGGGAAAAGAGCTGGTTACCATGGATTTTGACGGGGTGCTGACGCCGGAGGATCTGCAGAAAATAGAATGGGAGGCCAATGAGGCGGTAGCCGCCAATCTGCCGGTACAGATAAGTTATCCGGATAAAGAAGCATTAAAACAGCTTTCTTACAGGAGTAAAATAGAAATACCGGGGCAGGTGCGTCTGGTTACCATTCCCGGTTATGATGTATGCGCCTGCTGTGCGCCCCATGTGAAACAGACAGGGGAAATTGGTCTGGTGAAAATAACCGGGATGATTCACTATAAGGGAGGAACCAGAGTGACCATGCTCTGCGGATTCCGGGCGCTTTCCGATTATCGGAAAAAAGAGGAAAATGTATCCAGGATTTCCGTGCTGCTGTCAGCGAAATTATATGAAACGGCGGATTCTGTGGAAAAATTATATTCTGATTATAAGAAAGCAAAAGAGAAAACCTTGCTGTTTCAGGAAAATTGGCTGAAAGAAAAGCTGAATTCGTGTACCGAAGAGGGGAAACCGGTACTTTTGTTTGCTCTGGAAGGCGATATGAATGTGGTGCGTAAAGTTTTGCTGGATAAACTGTCCCAGAGCAAGGGAATCTGCGGTGCTTTTATAGGAGAAGATAAGACAGGATATCATTATATCCTGGTAAGTGAAGAAATGGATCTCAGAGAATTTTCCCGAAAAATGCATCAGGCGCTGCCGGGGAAAGGCGGCGGGAAGTCGCAGATGGTGCAGGGCTCGGTCAATGCTGCGGAGAAGCAGATACGGGATTGGTTTTTTGCCGTATAACGGGAAGGATTGTTCGTATTTATAAAGCCACCTCGCCTGTGCCAGGACAAAAGCAGATCGCTCCTTCTCAGCTAGCCGTCAACACGCACTAAGCCTCTCAGGAGGGCCTTCGAGCCTAAGTGCTTACTAGACGTCGGATCTTCAAACTCGCTTTCCCTTATGATTTTGTTCCGGCATAGGCGGAGCGGCTTTGACATTCGAAAGGTAATTTACCCCGGTTGGTATGCTCATTCGGTAGATACAGTCTGTCGACGGAGTGTGTTTTTTCCCAGCCATTATCGTTCGGTACAGCAAAGACCCTGTCCTCCCACGAAAATGCATAAGAAAAGCGCGCCTGAAAATCCTGTGCCTAGCATACACTTAGGCTCGAAGGCTTTCCTGAGAGGCTTATGTGTATCTTGGCACATAGTTGAAGGGAAGCGTCCTGTATTTTTGTGGGAGGAGCAGGGTATTCGGGATGCCGAATGATAATCCATATTTGGCAAATGTAATAGTGCACAACGTAGAAGAACCCCGGCGCTTTGGACCGGGGTTCTTTTCTACTTGAGGGGGGAGATAGTGAGTGGTTTATCAACTATCCACTTGTTATTATAAAGAGGAAATGTGAGAAAAGTGTGTCCGTTTTCTTAATAAAATCGAAAATCTCTTAAGAATAATTAAAGCATCTATGATGAAAAAAGGATTCCCTCCCATTTCTTGCAACATCATCGGGGTTGTGGTATCCTTATAATGTATTTTTGTAAGTAAAAATAAGAGGTCTGTACATTGCGGTCATTTCGATTACATATATTGTACAGTAAACGTGACGGAGGGAATCCATATGAAATTATCTTCTTTATTAGAGAGAATAAAATATAAGTGTCTGCAGGGAGAGCAGGAGAGAGAAGTAACAGGGGTAGTCTTTGATTCCAGGAAAGTAATCGAAGGCTCTCTTTTTATTTGCATTCGCGGTGCTGCAGTTGACGGCCACACCTTTGTTCCGGATGTTATTGCAAAAGGCGCCAAAGTGCTGGTGGTAGAAGAGAAAGTAGAAGCGCCGCAGGATGTTACGGTGATCCAGGTAGAGAGTACCCGTTATGCTATGGCTTATATTGCGGCTGCCTGGTTTGGTTATCCGGCAGAAAAGTTAAAAACCATTGGCATCACCGGAACGAAAGGAAAAACTACGACCACCTATATGGTGAAGTCGATTCTGGAAAATGCCGGCTATAAAGTGGGACTGATCGGAACCATTGAGGCGATCATTGGCGATGAAGTGATTCCGGCAGCCAATACTACACCGGAATCTTATGTGGTGCAGGAGTATTTTGCAAGGATGGTGGAAGCCGGTCTGGAAGTTGTGGTTATGGAAGTATCTTCTCAGGCACTGATGCTGCACAGAACAGCCGGTTTTGTATTTGACTATGGAATTTTCACCAATATTGAACCGGATCATATCGGTCCGAATGAACACAGCAGCTTTTCCCATTACCTGCAGTGCAAAGCTATGCTTTTGAAGCAGTGTCGTGTGGGCATTGTAAACGGAGATGATGAGCATCTGGAAGAAATTACAGCAGGTCATACCTGTCAGCTGGAAACCTATGGATTTTCTTCTTCTGCCGATCTGCGGGCAGAGGATGTGGAATTGACAAGTGGTCCGGGATACCTGGGTGTGGCATATCATTTGAAAGGATTGTTGGATTTCCCTGTGGAGATTGATCTTCCGGGAAGGTTCAGTGTATATAATTCGTTGGCGGCCATTGCCATCTGCCGTCATTTCCAGGTATCGGAGGCAGATATTCGCAGAGCTCTGAAGAAAGCAAAAGTGAAGGGCAGGATCGAGCTGGTGAAAGTATCCGATGCGTTTACGCTGATGATTGATTATGCCCATAATGCCATGAGTCTGGAAAGTCTTCTGACGACTTTAAAAGCATATCATCCGGCACGTTTGGTGTGTCTGTTTGGATGCGGAGGGAACAGAGACAGAAACCGCCGTTTTGAGATGGGTGAGGTGTCCGGACGTCTGGCCGATCTGACAATTATCACGTCAGATAATCCAAGATGGGAGGAACCGCAGGCCATCATAGATGACATTAAGACGGGAATTGGTAAAACAAAAGGCAGTTTTGTGGAAATCATAGACCGCAAAGAGGCGATTGCATATGCCATTCATCATGGGCAGCCGGGGGACGTGATCGTGCTCGCCGGAAAAGGACATGAAGATTATCAGGAGATGAAAGGAAAGAAATACCCTATGGATGAAAGGGATTTGATCCGGGATATTCTGGCAGGATGTTAAGATGACGGTGTATTACGCTGATATTATCGTGGACATTTCTCAGGAAAAGCTGGATCGTACGTTTCAGTACCGGATACCCAAAGCCCTGGAACACAAGATCCGGGCGGGTGACCGGGTTGTGGTTCCGTTTGGATCCGGCGGCCGCAAGATCAGAGGATATGTGATCGGTATTTCAAACGAACCCAATTATCCTGTAGAAAAAATAAAAGAGATTCATCGGGTGGAAGAGGGTGAATTATCCATCGAGTCCCGTCTGATCTCTCTGGCAGCCTGGATGAGGGAGCAGTACGGCTCCACCATGAATCAGGCGCTGAAAACCGTGCTTCCCATTAAGAAAAGGGTAAAAGCAAAAGAAAGTAGACGGATTCTTCTGCAATTGTCCCAGGGGGAAGGCAGACAGCTGCTTGCGGAATGGGAAAGAAAGCATTATACGGCCAGAGCGCGGCTTTTGCAGGCCCTGCTGGCACAGGGATCTCTGGATTATGCATATGCGGTGAAAGAACTGCAGGTGACCCCATCCGTGATCAAAGGATTAGAAGAAAAACAGGTTGTGTCGGTAGAGAGCACGACGATATACCGCAATCCCATGGTGGAGATAGAAGAAAAAGCAGAGAAGATCTGCCTGAACGAAGAACAGCAGCAGGCGGCAGATGCGATTTTCAGAGAGTGGGAGCAAAAGAACCGGCCCTGTCTGCTTCACGGAGTTACCGGCAGCGGCAAGACGGAAGTATATATGACGCTGATCGAAAGTGTACTGGAGCAGGGACAGCAGGTGATTGTGCTGATTCCGGAAATTGCATTGACCTATCAGACGCTGCGCCGGTTTTACAGCCGTTTTGGGAAACGGGTTTCTGTTATGAATTCCCGGCTGTCGGCCGGAGAACGGTATGACCAGTTTGAACAGGCTAAAACAGGAAAAATAAAGATTATGATCGGTCCCCGTTCTGCATTGTTTACACCGTTTTCTGATCTGGGACTGATTATTATAGATGAAGAACAGGAAAATTCTTATAAAAGTGAAAATGTTCCCAGGTACCATGCCAGAGAGACTGCAATTAAGCGGGCGCAGATGGAGGGTGCTCATGTGGTGATGGGATCTGCCACCCCTTCGGTGGAGGCGTATTATCGGGCAGCTGCCGGCGACTATCAGATTGTGACATTAAAAAAACGGTATAGAAAGCAGAAGCTGCCCCAGGTATATATTGCAGACCTGCGGGAAGAATTAAAAGCAGGGAACCGTTCTATCTTGAGCGGACTTCTGGAAGAAAAGATACAGGACAGACTCAAGAAAAAAGAACAGGTAATGCTGTTTCTAAACAGGAGGGGATATGCAGGATTTGTATCCTGCCGCGCTTGCGGATATGTCGTAAAATGCCCCCATTGTGATGTGTCTATGGTGGAGCATCAGGGGGGCCGTCTTGTCTGTCATTACTGCGGTTACGAGACAGTGCAGGTGAAACGGTGTCCTCAGTGCGGTTCTTCCTTTATTGGAGGCTTTAAAGCCGGAACCCAGCAGATAGAAACACTGATGAAGAAAAAGTTTCCGACGGCGAGAATTTTGCGGATGGATCTGGATACGACCCGAAATAAAAACGCGCATGCAGATATTCTGGGAGCGTTTGCCCGGGGAGAAGCAGATATTCTCATTGGAACACAGATGATCATCAAGGGGCATGATTTTCCCAGAGTCACGCTGGTAGGGGTTCTGGCAGCAGATCTGTCTCTGCATGCGGGAGATTTCCGTGCATCAGAAAAAACCTTTCAGATCCTGTGTCAGGCAGCCGGACGGGCAGGCCGGGGAACGCTTCCGGGTGAGGCGGTGATACAGACCTATCATCCCGAGCATTACAGCATAGAGGCGGCAGTCGGACAGGATTATGAAGCTTTTTATCAGCAGGAGATCACATATCGTATGTTGATGGGATATCCGCCTGTTTCCTGTATGGAAGCAATTTATGGAAGCTGTGAAGATGAGGGGCTGCTGGATATGGCTATGGGCTATATGAAAGAGTTTGTTCAGAAAATATATCCTCATAAGGATCTGTTTGTGATCGGTCCGGCACCGGAAGCGGTGGCGAAAGTGAACGATCAGTATAGGCGAGTGCTGTATCTGCGTCACGGACAGAAGCAGGTTTTGATCCGGATCAAGGATGCGGTGGAGCGGTACATAGAGATTAATGCAGGATTTAAAAAAATAGGAATACAATTTGATATAGAAGGATAAGGAGAGAAAAAATATGGCAATTCGTAATATTAGAATACAGGGAGACGAAATCCTGACAAAATCATGTAAAAAAGTAGAAAAAATGAATGAAAGAACCCTTCAGCTGATTGATGATATGTTCGAAACAATGTATGACAGCTTTGGTGTGGGGCTTGCAGCACCGCAGGTAGGTATCCTGAAGCGGATTGTGGTAATTGATGTGGGAGATGATCCGATTCTTTTGATCAATCCGGAAATTATAGAGACATCCGGTTCCCAGACAGGGGATGAAGGCTGTCTGAGTGTACCGGGCATGGCAGGCCAGGTTACCAGACCCAATTATGTGAAGGTTCGTGCACAGAATGAAGACCTGGAAACATTTGAGATAGAAGGTACAGAGCTTCTGGCACGTGCCATGTGTCATGAAATCGATCATCTGGATGGAAAATTATATGTAGATCTGGTAGAAGGTGAGCTGCACAGCACCGTTTACGACGAGGAAGAAGAATACGTAGAGGAGTGATAAAATGAGACTTGTATTTATGGGAACTCCGGATTTTTCTGTGGGAACATTAGAGGCACTGCTTGCGGCCGGTCATGAAATTGTGGGTGTCGTGACACAGCCGGATAAGCCGAAGGGAAGAGGAAAGACACTGCTTCCCACTCCGGTGAAGGAGGTGGCGCTGGAGCATGCACTGCCGGTATATCAGCCTCAGAAAGCAAGAGATCCTCAGTTTATAGAACAGCTGCGGTCTCTGAAGCCGGAAGCGATCATCGTTGTGGCTTTCGGACAGCTGCTGCCCAAGGCTATTTTAGATATGCCCCCATACGGATGTATCAATGTACACGCATCTCTGCTGCCGAAATATCGCGGGGCTGCTCCGATCCAGTGGGCAGTGATCGATGGAGAAAAAGAAACCGGTGTTACCATTATGCGCATGGATGAAGGCCTGGATACCGGCGATATGATAGCAAAGACAGTGGTGACGCTGGAGCCGGATGAAACGGGCGGAAGTCTTTTTGATAAGCTGAGCCGGGAAGGTGCCAGTCTGTGTGTAAAAACTCTGGAAGAAATCGAAGCGGGGTGCGCCGTATATGAAAAGCAGCCCAAGGAGAGTACCACGGATTATGCCAGAATGATTGATAAAAAGATGGGCGAAATTGACTGGGATCAGGATGCGCAAAAGATTGAGCAGCTGGTCAGAGGCCTGAATCCATGGCCGAGTGCCTATACGTATATGAACGGAAAAATTCTGAAAATCTGGAAGGCCCAGGTACTGCAGGAGACTTCACAGCAGCAGCCGGGTCAGGTGGTGAAAGCAGAAAAGGATCAGTTATATATTCAGACCGGAAAGGGAATCCTGAAAATACAGGAACTGCAGCTGGAAGGCAAAAAACGGATGGAAACCGGTGCTTTTTTGCGGGGACATACCGTGGAAGTCAATACCAGGCTTGGCAGATAAAAAGGAGTGAAGGCCATGTATAGAGGCTACTATTGGTGGGATCAGACCTATATTCTGATCATTATCGGATTTCTTATTTGTTCCGGTGCGTCTGCGCGGTTTCACAGTACCGTAAGGCGGTATTCTGCTGTATATCCTTATTGTGGAATGACGGGAGCGCAGGTCGCACAGAAAATTCTTTCCCATGCCGGGATCTACGATGTACAGATAGGACGGGTTCGGGGAAGCTGGAGTGACCATTATAATTCCGGGACGAAGATGCTGAATCTGTCGGATACAGTGTATGGCAGTACCTCTCTTGCAGCTGTGTGCGTGGCTGCGCACGAGTGCGGTCATGCCATTCAGGATAACAGAAATTATGTGCCGCTGCGTATTCGTCATATATTGCATCCTATCGCATCCTTTGGATCGCAATTATCCTGGCCCTTATTTTTTATCGGGCTTATTATGTCCATGGAGCCGTTGATCCAACTGGGAATTTTGCTATTTTCTGCAGCGGTGCTGCTGCAGCTTGTTACCCTGCCGGTGGAAACCAATGCTTCCAGACGTGCCCTTGCTGTTTTGCGGGAAACCAGGGTTTTGGACGAAACAGAGCTGCGGGGCGGAAGAAAAGTATTAAAGGCGGCCGCATTGACGTACCTGGCTGCACTGGCACAGTCAATTTTACAGCTGGTTCGATTGCTGGCTCTTGCTGGAGGAAGAAGACGACGAGATGATTAAGATCAATACCAGAGAAATTATATTAGAAATTTTATTACAAATAGAAAAAGAAGAGACGTATAGTCATATTGCGATTGGGAATGCGCTGGATAAATATCAGTATCTGCCGAAACAGGACCGGGCTTTTATTACCCGTGTCTGTGAAGGCACATTGGAGTATGGGATCTTGCTGGATTATGTGATCGATCAGTTTTCCACTGTTCCAACCAGCCAGATGAAGCCGGTGATCCGTCAGATTTTAAGAAGCGGTGTCTATCAGCTTATGTATATGGACAGTGTACCGAATTCTGCGGTCTGCAATGAGGCTGTAAAGCTGGCACAGAAAAAAGGATTTTACAGCCTGAAAGGGTTTGTAAATGGTGTGCTGCGCAATGTGGCCAGAAAAAAGGACAGTATTGTATATCCTTCTGAGGAGAATCCGGTGCAGTATTTGTCCGTTCGCTATTCTATGCCTCAGTGGATTATCCTGAACTGGCTGGAAGAGATGGGAATGGAAGCGACCAGGACTATGCTGGAAGCTTTTCTTGAGAAGCGTTCTACCACTGTCCGCATACAGACCACAGGCAATTCCGTGGAGGAGACGATAAAAAGCCTGCAGGATCAGGGCGTGACTGTAGAAAAAGCACCCTATGTACCGGAAGCTTATTATATTTCGGACTATAATTATTTAGGAGCCTTACAGGCATTTCAGGAAGGGAAAATTTTCCCGCAGGATGTAAGTTCCATGCTGGCTGCCCATGCAGCAGAGCCGAAAGAAGGCAATTTTGTCTTAGATCTGTGTGCTGCGCCCGGAGGGAAAAGTCTTCATATGGCAGATCGGATGAATGGGAAGGGCACAGTGGAGGCCAGAGATATCAGCGATTATAAAGTAGGGTTGCTGCAGGAAAATATCAAGCGTTCCGGACTGTCTAACATTCGGGCCGTGAAAATGGATGCCACATGTTATGATCCGGAAATGGAAGGCAGGGCAGATATTGTTCTGGCAGATGTGCCCTGTTCCGGATTTGGGGTGATGGGACATAAAAATGATATCAAATATAAAATGACTCCGAGAAAACAGATGGAACTGATTCCGCTGCAGAGAGAAATTTTGAAGCAGGCAGCCCGTTATGTAAAACCGGGAGGAACCCTGATCTACAGCACTTGTACAGTGGGGTGGGATGAAAACCAGGCAAATCTTCGCTGGTTTACAGAAAACTTTCCCTTTGAGACAGAAAGTATAGATCCGTATCTCTGCCCCGAACTGCAGTGTGAAACGACAAAGAGAGGTTACATACAGCTGATACCGGGCATTCATGCCTGCGATGGATTTTTTATTGCCAGGCTGAAAAAGGTGGAAGTATCATGAAAGAACAAGACATCAAATCCCTCACAAAGGAGGAAGTAGCACAGGTACTGGAGCAGATGGGGGAAAAGCCCTTCCGGGCCAGACAGATTTATGAATGGATTCACGGAAGGCTGGCTTCTTCCTACGAGGAAATGACGAATCTGTCCAAAGATCTGAGAAATCGTCTAAAAACGGAGTATCCGCTGCTGAATCTGGAAGTGTTAGAGGTACAGACCTCGAAAATAGACGGAACGAAAAAGTTTTTGTTTGCACTGCCGGACGGCAATGTGGTGGAAAGCGTCTGGATGAGATATAAACACGGCAATTCTGTTTGTATTTCCTCTCAGGTAGGCTGTAAGATGGGATGCCGTTTCTGTGCGTCCACTCTGGATGGCTGGACCAGAAATCTGCTTCCTTCCGAGATGCTGGACCAGGTTTATCAGATACAGAAAATCACCGGGGAACGGGTTTCGAATGTGGTAGTGATGGGAACAGGAGAGCCTTTAGATAATTATCAGCATCTGCTTCGTTTTATCCGGCTTTTGACCAATGAGGAGGGTCTGCATATCAGTCAGAGAAATATTACCGTGTCTACCTGCGGCATTGTGCCAAAGATAAAGGAATTGGCACAGGAGAAACTGCAGATCACGCTGGCACTTTCTCTTCATGCGCCGAATCAGGAAAAAAGAGAAGAGTTAATGCCCATAGCCAGGACGTATGCATTGCCGGAAGTGCTGGAGGCATGTGCCTATTATCATGAACAGACAGGCAGAAGAATTACCTTTGAATATAGTCTGGTGGGCGGCAAAAACGATTTTGCGGAAGATGCCAGACAGCTGGCAGCATTGGCAAAGCCACTGGGAGCACATATTAATCTGATTCCGGTGAATCCGATCAAGGAGAGAAGCTATGTTCCGTCGGACAAAAAAGTTATTGAGAAATTTCAAAATAAACTTGAAAATTGCGGAATAAATGTTACTATTAGAAGAGAAATGGGCCGGGATATTGATGGGGCCTGCGGACAACTACGGAAGCGTTTTACAGACAAAAAGGAAAGAGAGACACAAGGATGAAAGCATATGCTGTTACTGATATAGGGCAGAAGCGACAAGTAAATCAGGATTATGTCTTCGCATCAGAACAGGCAGTTGGCAACCTTACGAATTTGTTTATTGTAGCAGATGGAATGGGAGGACATAATGCCGGAGATTTTGCATCCAGTTATGCGGTATCGGTAGTACTGGATACGATACGGGCAGATGTGGAGTATAACCCTATTAAAATAATCAGGAAAGCCATAGAGACTGCCAATCGAGAACTCTTGTATCAGGCATCCCGCCATGAGGGAATGGCCGGTATGGGAACTACGATGGTGGCTGTGACAGTGGTCGATCATTATGCGTATGTGGCCAATGTGGGAGACAGCCGGCTCTATATTTTGAATGAGGATGGGATGAGACAGGTGACAACGGATCATTCTCTGGTGGAGGAGATGGTACGTATCGGACAGCTTACCAGAGAAGAAGCGGCACATCACCCGGATAAAAATATTATTACCAGAGCTTTGGGAGCTTCTGGCAATATTGATATTGATTTCTTTGATCTGAAACTGCAGCCGGACAGCATTTTGCTGCTGTGCTCAGACGGATTGACGAATATGGTTTCCGATGCGGTAATTGCACAGGTGATACAGGAAGGTGATACGTTGGAGGGAACGGCACACCGACTGATTGACCTGGCAAATGAAAATGGTGGAAAAGATAACATTGGAATTGTACTGGTACGACCAGATACCAAAGAGGTGGAAGTATGTTAAAAGTGGGAATGATTATTGGAGAAAGATATGAGATCGCTGGCCGGGTCGGTACGGGCGGCATGGCGAATGTATATAAAGCAAAAGATCATAAGCTGAATCGTTTTGTTGCCATAAAGGTTTTAAAACAGGAGTTTAGTGAGGATAAGACTTTTATCCGTAAATTCCAGACAGAAGCACAGGCAGCAGCAGGTCTGGCCCATCCGAATATTGTCAATGTATTTGATGTAGGCGAGGAAGACGGCATTTACTATATTGTGATGGAGCTGGTAGAGGGCATTACCTTAAAGGAGTACATTGCCAGAAAAGGGAAATTGAGCATTAAAGAGGCAACCAGCATTGCCATTCAGGTTTCCATGGGACTGGAAGCAGCCCATGACCATAATATCGTGCACAGAGATGTGAAGCCGCAGAATATTATTATTTCAACAGACGGCAAAGTAAAAGTAACGGATTTTGGCATTGCCAGAGCCGCATCTTCCAATACCATCAGTTCCAATGTGATGGGATCTGTACATTACAGCTCTCCGGAGCAGGTACGAGGCGGATACAGCGATGCTAAAAGTGATATTTATTCCTTAGGTATTACGATTTATGAGATGGTTACCGGAAGAGTGCCTTTTGAAGGGGATACTACGGTAGCTATTGCCATCAAGCACCTGCAGGAGGAGATCACGCCGCCGTCACAGTTTAATCCTCAGCTGCCGTTTGCACTGGAGCAGATTATTTTAAAATGTACGCAGAAGAGTGTGGACAGACGTTACGGCAATATGGCGGATGTAATTGCGGATTTGAAGCGTTCTCTGATTGATCCCAACGGTACTTTTGTAAATCTGGTGCCGCTGAGTAATCATGCGCAGACTGTGGTGATATCCAGTCAGGATCTGGAACAGATTAAACAGGGACAGCAGGCAGGCTTAAGCCATGATCCGGTACCGAAAAAGAGTTATCAGCGTCTGGAAGAGGAAGAAGAACTGGACGATGATCTGTATGATGATGACGATGACGACGATGATGATGATGACGGAAGAGGCGGTATCAGCACGAAGCTGGAAAAAGCTATGACCATCGGCGGTTTGATCATCGGCGCTATGATTATCTGTATTTTAATTTTCTTTATTGCGAGGGCAGCCGGGCTGATTCATTTCGGCGGTGATAAAGAAAAGAAGCCGGATACGGAGCAGACCGAACAGACTAAAGATGACGAGGATGAAGATACCGTGGAGATGCCTAGTCTGTTAGGAAAGTCAGAAGAAGAAGCAAAGGAGATTCTCTCAGAGTTGGGACTTGGTCTCAAATATGAAGGGGAAGAAGCATCCAACGAATATGAAGCTGGTCTGATCACTTATCAGAGTGTGGCAGCCGGCGAAAAAGTGGAGAAGCATACTACGATTAAGTATAAAGTGAGCAGCGGAAATGAAGAACTTTCGATGCCGGATGTGACCAATCAGAGTCAGACAGATGCAGAGGCTACTTTAAAAGCCATGGGTCTGGAGACAGAGATTGTAAAGGAAAAGAGCACGGAGGTAGAGATCGGAGATGTCATTTCTACGGATCCTGCAGCAGGCGCAAGTGTAAAAAAGGGTGATAAGGTAGTTGTGAAAGTAAGTATCGGAAAAGGAGATACTTCTGTAACAGTGCCGAACCTTATGGGTGTTTCTGAGGCGGATGCAAAGAGCCAGCTGGAGTCTTTGGGACTGAACGTAATTGTTGAGACAGGAACCAGTAACCGTGTGGGCGAAGGCGAGGTTATGGCGCAGAGCATCAGCGGCGGAAAGAAAGTAGATATTGGTTCGAATATTACCATTACCATCAATAGCCCGGGAGAAGATCAGGAAGAGGTAGCAAGCGGAGAAAGCAGCGCAGGCGGTACCTGGAAATGTTCCGGTCAGGCATTGGGTGAGCCGTCTGATTATCAGGGCGGTGCAGTAAAACTGGAATTGACCCAGGAAGTAAATGGAACCACAAAGACAACAACGATCACGGAGGGTCAGGTGATTAATTTCCCATACTCTTTGAAAGATGTTGTGGGTGAACCCGGCGTATCTACAGGAACCATTTATTTGTATGAGTTGGTGGATGGAGAGTATGTGCCGAGAAGTGCATATAAAAATCTGACATTTAAAAATTCGAATGATTAGCAGGCAGGTTAGTGCATGCAGGGAAAAATCATAAAAGGAATTGCCGGCTTCTATTATGTTGCAGCAGAGTCTGGAATATATGAATGTCGGGCAAAAGGAATCTTTAGAAAAGAAAAGAAAAAGCCTCTGGTAGGCGATAATGTAACGATAGAGGTTCTGGATGAAGAGAATAAAGAGGGGAATCTGACAGGGATTCTTCCCAGAGTCAATGACCTGGTCCGCCCGGCAGTAGCCAATGTGGATCAGGCATTGGTTATTTTTGCGGCAAAAGATCCGAAGCCCAATTTCTCTTTGCTGGATCGCTTTTTGATCGCCATGGAAAGGCAGAACATTCCTGCCTATATCTGCATTAATAAAAAGGACCTGGTGTCGGATGCAGAATTGCAGCTTGTTTATGAGACATACAGCGGCTGTGGATATCCGGTCATTGCGGTGAGTGCAGCGAAGAAAGACGGGGTGGATGTGCTGGAGAACCTGTTGCGGGGCAAGACCACCGTGATCGCGGGTCCGTCCGGTGTAGGAAAGTCATCTTTGACGAATCTGCTGCAAAAAGAAGTACAGATGGAAACCGGTGAGATCAGTAAAAAGTTGGGCAGGGGAAAGCATACGACCAGACATTCCCAGCTGATCACATTGGAGAAAAATACGTATCTGATGGATACCCCCGGATTTACTTCGTTGTATGTAGAGGATATGGAAAAGGAAGAACTGCGCTGTTATTTTACAGAGTTTGATGCCTATGAAGGTCAGTGCCGGTTTCAGGGGTGTGTCCATATACATGAACCGGGCTGTGCGGTGAAAGAAGCTTTAGCAGAGGGCAAAATCAGTAAAATGCGCTATCAGAGTTATAAAGAATTGTATGAAGAGCTGAAAGAAAAACGGAGGTATTAAGTATGTATCAATTGGCGCCATCTATTTTGTCTGCAGATTTTAATCGTCTGGGACAGCAGCTTACGGAAATAGAAAGAGGAGGATGTGAATGGGTGCATATTGATGTTATGGATGGTCAATATGTGCCAAGTATTTCATTCGGTATGCCAGTGATCGCATCCATCCGTAGAGAGTCAAAGTTATTTTTTGATGTACATTTAATGGTTGCCGACCCGGACCGTTATGTGGAGGAGTTTGCCAAATGCGGTGCAGATATGATTACGGTACACTATGAAGCATGTCTTCATCTGGACCGCACCATTGGGCACATAAAAGAGGCCGGCTGTAAAGCAGGCGTAGCCTTAAATCCTGCCACTCCTGTTTCTGTTCTGGAGTATGTACTGGATGAGATTGATATGGTATTGCTTATGACAGTAAATCCGGGATTTGGCGGTCAGAAATATATTCCCTATTCTACAAAAAAGATTAAGGATCTTCGTGGTATGATTCGTGAGCGTGGTCTGCAGACGGATATTGAAGTAGACGGCGGTATTAACGACGGAACACTTTCTGCTGTGCTGGAAGCGGGAGCGAATATCCTAGTAGCTGGTTCCGCTGTTTTTCATGGAGATGTAAAAGAAAATGCAGCACGGATGCTGCAGGTAATCAAGGAATATGAACAGAGGAATAGTTAAATGGAGACATTGCTAATTTGCGGGGGCATAATCGAGGAGGATTTTGCCCTTGATTTTTTGAAAAAGAATACCTGGGATTATGTAATTGCAGTGGACAGGGGTTTAAATTTCTGTTATGAGCATCAATTGCAGCCGGACCATATTTTAGGTGATTTTGACAGCAGCGATCCTAAGATATTGGAATTTTATAAGAAACAGGAGTGTATTCCTGTTCGTGAATATAATCCCGTAAAAGATTATACGGACACACAGATTGGAGTGGAACTGGCATGTCAGATGGGGAGCACCAGGATTACCCTGTTGGGTGCTACCGGGGGCAGGCTGGATCATTTCTGGGGTAATGTGCAGGTTTTATCGATCCCCGCAAGAGCAAAGATTCCGGCTGCTATTGTGGATGCGCAGAATTATATTACTCTTCTGTGGGAAAATACGGTGTTGGAAAAGGCCCGGCAGTATGGAAAATACGTTTCTTTCTTTCCATTGGGAGACTGTGTAGAGAACCTGACTTTGCGGGGATTTCAATATCCGCTGACAAATCACAGGATGGTAAATACGGACGGACTGACCGTCAGCAATGAGATCATAGAGGAAAAGGCTTATGTGTCTTTTACTTCGGGCATGGTCATTATGATGATGACAAAAGATGCCTGATTGGAATTAAGATTGTTTTGAAATTTAAGTTTTGATAGTATAAAGCTATAAAATGTATTTGGGATGTTTTAATGGAAGGAGTGTACATATGAAAAAAAAGGTGTTATCATTCTTTCTCATATGTGTGCTGATGCTTGCCTTATTGCCTGGGGCAGCTGTACAGAACATATCAGCAGCGCCAACGGGCTCACAAAAGCCGGCAGATTATGTTAGGCCTGTATATGAAGAAGGAAAAATTAACTTGAATGGCTATTATACGGTGGCCAATGACGGACAGGTTACGGCGGAATTGGAATGGTCGTTCCCATATGAAAATCCGCAGCGTCCGGGCGAAGGAATGGCGGATCCGGCCAGGCCGTATAACTATAGGATGTGGCAGTCTAAACAGCTGCAGGATGGGTCCTGGACAGCATGGGAGACCCGTTCTCCTGTAGACGTGGATGCAAGAGACGGCAGTGTAAGAGTTTTAAATGTGGCGCCTAACAGTGCCAGTATGAATTATCTGAAAAACTGGATGAATATGGCGGCTACAGATTACGATGGATCATCTACAACCGTTGGCCGCGGAATCATTACAGTGGATTCCGTATTGCTTGATAATTATAATGCCAATCCGAATGCCTATTTAAAGGACAGTGACGGTACTTATAAATATAATGTTATTATGTTTGGTACATATGACGCGAATGCCAGTAAAGACCTTTCCGTGGCTTCCCGGGATGCTACCGTTGCCTTTGCCAAAGCCGGAGGCGGTCTGATGTTTGGCCATGATACCGTGGTGGGAAATGCTGCGAATGTAGGAAGCAGAAACAATTTCTACAGATTTGCAGAATCCGATTTTTTGAATCTGGACCTTACAAAAGGGGATTATCTTTACGGGTCTAACTATGTAAAAGTTACAGATACGGGATTTTTGACGAGCCGCCCCTGGAATCTTGAGGGAAAAACCTTAAATATTCCAAATACCCATGTATTGGGTCAGAAAGTAAACGCCGGAGGAAGCCGTGTATGGATGCAGATGTCGGATGCTAACGGGAATGTGTATGGCACCAAAGTAGCTCCGGGAGCTTATAGCTGGACAGATAATTATTATCTGCTTACCAATGGGGCCTGTGCCATGATTCAGACGGGTCATACCAGCGGGGGTGCGACTCTGGATGAAGCAAAGGTTTTTGCCAATACTTTGATTTATATTGCACAGACTACCACAACGACTACCGCGCGGGATTCTTCCTTTATTGATGAGGAAGCACCGGACAAGCCCCAGGGACAGCTGGCAGGGGTAACGCCGTCGGAGGATCTGACACAGTATACCGCTACGGTAGAACTGAGCGGTTCTAAAGATTATGGAACGACCTATGCCTACCGAATTCAGGGCATTAAGAGTGCGACGATCGATCAGTCGCTGGGAATCGAGTATCCGGATGAAGTCTGGTCTACAGCTGCTACGGATCCAGAGGATGAAACGGTCTATAAAGGCACAGCCCTGTCCGGATTGCGGGGATATTATGTAAGCGGTGTGAATACCAATAAAAATCCGGTAGCAGTAAGTACTGTGCCGGTAAATCAGGTACTGTCTGCATCCAGCGCGGAGGATGAAGTGACATACGAGACGGGCATACTTACACCGGGGGTTCAGTATTATATTCATGCCTATGCAGTGGACTACGCAGGTAATGTCAGTCAGGATCTGGTGATTCCTGTCAGTGTCAGTGCGAATAAGGCAACCTTTTATCATAATGATGGAACAGACAACAATACACAGACCCTTCTGTCCCAGGAAGGAAAGCTGGCATTTGTTCCCAAAGCTCCGGTTCGGGAAGGATATGAATTCCTGGGCTGGTATGAGGATAAAGACGGCAATGGCGACGCAATTACAGCAGATCAGGTTTTTGATCTGAATAAGCCTGAATACTTAGAAGGAGTGAAGCTGTACGCGAAATGGGTTAAGACCTGGAAGGTGATGTTAGGTCAGCGGGGCGAGGGAGAAGTTACGCTTTCTGCTTCGGAAAATGGCAACAATCCATATTGGGAAGGTACGGACGTGACAGTCAGCTATGTGCCGGAAGAGGGTTATTCCGTGAAAGCCGTATGGCTGGACGGTGTGATGCAGCTTCCTGATGAGAGTGGAGAATTAGTCATTCCGGCTATCGATAAGCATCACTATGTACTGGTAGAATTTGTAGATGAATTGCAGGAACCTGAGTTTTACAGTGTAGACACTCAGCTTTCCGGGGGTGATTCCAAAAGCAGCATTACTCCAAGTGTCCGGTTCTCAAAAGAGGACCCAAGAGCGACGAACTATACCGTTAGCTGGAATGTGAGTGATGGCTATGTGGTGACCTCTGTTATGGTGGACGGCATGAAACGTGCGGACCTGCTGGGAGAGAACAAAGTGGTCTTTTCTAAGGTGACGGGAGATCACCGGGTAGAGGTAACACTGGGGAAAGAAGATGCGGTATCGGATACTGCCCAGATCACAACAAAACTGATTGGAGGTCCGGGAAGCATTACTCCTTCTGCAGACGTCAGTGTTGGAGATGACCATACGGTTCAGGTGGTTGTTGCAGATCCTAATAACTATGAGATTGACACAGTAACTGTGACGGATCAGGACGGAAATCCGGTTGCCAACGCTGTAGTAGATAAGACGACAGGACAGATAACACTCCCTGAAATCAGCAAGGATTATCAGGTTGTTGTTCAGCTGGCGCCAAAAAAACAGGCGGGAACGATTACAGTTCCGGAAAGTGAACAGCTGCGTGTGGATACCTCAAAGACAGGTCAGGGAACCGTTTCGGATTCCCGGATCGTGCAAAGAGGCGATAATTATACCGTTGAATGGGAAGCTGCCGAGGGATGGAGCGTTCTGGACGTAACCATTAACGGAAATAAAATTTATTATAATCCGAAAACAGAATCCGATATTGCTGCCTTTAGTCTTGTTGCAGAAGGTACAAGCGGCGAGCAGCCATTTGAGGATATTCAGGAAAATAAAAGTGTTCATGTCACCTTTGTAAAAGACAGTGTAAGTGATGAAGGCGAAGACGGGCAGCCCAAAGATCATTATGCAGTAAAAAATTATATTCGTGGTGATGCTGACGTATCCATGACGGCAAGCAACGGTGCAGTGACGGCAGGAGATACTTATGAAGTAGCCTGGAAAGCCGAAGAAGGCAGCATTGTTACCCATGTGTGGGTCAATGGTGAAGCGCGCGATGACTTGCTGGAGGCAGGTAAATTTGTCATAGATAATATTGACGGAGATTATGTTGTTGAGGTTTGTGCGGAGCGAATCGGTGATCCTCAGCCGTCTGTGGATAAGACGGTAGTCAACGAGAGCCGCAAAGATAAAAACCTGGTAGGCGATCGGCTGACCTATACGCTGACAGCGAAAAATAATTATCCATATCGTGACTGGGAAAATGCAGTTTTACAGGATTGTATTCCGGCAGGAATGGAATTGGATCCGGACAGTATGACATTGGAGAAAAACGGCACGGAACTGAAGAAACCGTCGGCATCCTGCTATGATGTTGAAACACGGACACTTACCGTACCGATCGGAACCCTTTCCGTTGCAGATACCTATATTTTAACATTCCAAACCGTTATCACGCAGGATGCTATCCGGCCGGATAATGCAAACGCGTGGGATCTGACGAATGTTGCCTTGGGCAAAGGTGATAATGGCGTAACTGGTTCCCAGGAAGTAGCGCCAAATGATGTAGAGGATGCAAAACCACTTCCGGAACCAGAGAGTTCCCTGGTTAAAACAGCTGTCAATCAGACAAGTAAAGATAATAAGGCGCAGGTAAAAGACAAGATCTTATATAGTCTGAAGGCCCGTAATGCGAAATACGGTTCTGTGTGGACAGGCGTAAGGATCCTAGATAAGATTCCAGCGGGATTAAATGTGGATACAGACAGTATCTATTTGGTAGATCCCAATGGTGTGCCGACCAAGCTGAGCGCGGAGGTCTATGATGCCGCCAGCCGTACACTGGCAGTCTTTGTGGGAGATATCTATGGCGAAGAAGCGTATGAAGTGCAGTTTGTTGCTGTAGTAGACCAGTCTGCAATTGGAAAAGAGATCGGAAATGTAGGCGAAGCCCATGGCGGAACTCCTTTGGAGAACGGAAAACCGGGACATTGGGGCTCCGAAGAGGAATATAAGATAAAGAGCGGATCTCTTGCCTTGGAAAGTGTCGTAAAAGAAACGATAATCACACAAAGTGAAATGATCTATCTTGGATCAAAAGTGACCGTGGATCAGGAAAAAGCAGTTCCAACCGGAGACAGCGGTGCATGGCAGATGACAGTCTGGATGCTGTTGGCAATATTGTCACTTAGTGGTGTACTTGTTTGCAGACGGATGAGACACCTGCATCAGAAGTGATTATAACGAAATTGAAAAATTTTCAGAGACAGGGATAACACTCCCTGTCTCTGTTTGCTAACAGATAATCCAATAATTTACTTTTGGTCTTTGCTATGTTATACTACCATAGGTATTAAGCTCTTTTTTATAAAGCAGCTTTTATTAGGGGAAAACTCAAAAGGTGAAAATCCTGTAAAATATATGAAATTTAAAGGAGATTGAGATAACATGAAACTCGGAATTGTAGGACTTCCCAATGTGGGAAAAAGTACTTTGTTTAATTCGCTGACAAAAGCAGGAGCGGAATCTGCTAATTATCCCTTCTGTACCATTGACCCCAATGTGGGTATTGTTGCCGTTCCCGATGAGCGTCTGCAGCTGTTGGGAGATTTTTACAAATCGAAGAAAGTGACGCCTGCAGTGATTGAGTTTGTAGATATTGCGGGTCTGGTAAAAGGGGCTTCGAAAGGAGAAGGTCTGGGAAATCAGTTTTTAGCAAATATCCGTGAAGTAGATGCCATTGTACATGTGGTGCGTTGTTTTGAGGATTCCAATGTGGTGCATGTAGATGGCTCCATTGATCCAGTGAGAGATATTGAGACGATTCAGCTGGAACTGATTTTTTCCGATCTGGAAATTTTAGAGCGCCGTGTGGCAAAGACCACCAAGGTGGCCAGAAATGATAAAGAGGCAGCAAAGGAACTGGATCTTTTAACACGGATCCAGGCCCATCTGGAGGCAGGAAATCCAGCCAGTACTTTTGAAGTGGACAATGAAGACGAAGAAAAATGGCTGTCCGGATATAATCTGCTGACCAATAAACCGGTTATTTATGCAGCCAATGTGGCAGAAGATGATCTGGCGGATGATGGCGCTTCCAATGATTTTGTACAGCAGGTAATCGCACTGGCCAAAGAACAGGGCAGTGAAGTGTTTGTCATCTGTGCGCAGATTGAACAGGAGATCGCTGAGCTGGATGAGGATGAGAAAAAGATGTTCCTGGAGGATCTGGGAATTGCCAGATCCGGTCTGGAAAAACTGATCACAGCCAGCTATACGCTTTTGGGACTGCAGAGCTTTCTTACATCCGGCGAAGATGAAACCCGTGCCTGGACGATCAAGATTGGCACAAAGGCACCGCAGGCTGCAGGCAAGATCCATACAGATTTTGAGCGTGGATTTATCAAGGCAGAAGTGGTGAATTATCAGGATCTTCTGGACTGCGGTTCCTATGCGGGCGCTAGAGAAAAAGGGCTGGTGCGCATGGAAGGAAAAGAGTATGTGGTAAAGGACGGAGATGTGATCCTGTTCCGTTTCAACGTATAGGAGATATAAAAATTTATGGATATGTCAATTGGTTTTCCGAATTTGGGGATTTTCCTGGAGCATGTAGGGAAGAATTTCTCAGTATTTGGATTTGAGATTGCTTATTATGGGATAGTGCTTACCCTGGGCATGGCTGTGGGAATTACCATCTGTGTGCGGGAAGCAAACCGTACAGGGCAAAATGGGGATATGTACCTGGATCTGCTGGTGTTTACCATGTTTACTTCTCTGGTGGGAGCACGTTTGTACTATGTTATTTTTTCCTGGGATTATTATAAGGATAATCTGTGGGAAATCATAAATGTACGTCATGGCGGCCTGGCCATTTATGGAGGTATTATCGCAGGGGCTATTACCATCTTTATTTTCTGCCGTGTAAAAAAGGTTTCTTTTCCCCTGATGGCGGATACGGTGGCCATGGGCCTGGTAATCGGGCAGATCATTGGCCGGTGGGGAAACTTTTTTAACCGGGAAGCCTTTGGCGGGTATACGGATGGCCTGCTGGCTATGCGGCTTCCGGTATCAGCGGTTCGTAAAAGTGAGATTACCCCTGCTATGTGGGAACATGTGGAGATGATCTCCGGAGTAGAATATATCCAGGTACACCCTACTTTTTTATATGAAGGTCTGTGGAATCTGGGCGTGCTGCTGGTTTTGTTTTTTTATAGAAAGAAAAAGAAGTTTGACGGGGAAGTTTTCCTGCTTTATCTGGTGGGCTACGGACTGGGACGATTCTGGATCGAGGGTCTTCGAACGGATCAGCTGCTACTGCCGGTGGTGGGACTTCCGGTATCCCAGCTGCTTTCCGCTGTTTTGGCGGTGGTGGCTTGTGGGGCGATTTTTGGGAACAGGAGAAAAATAAAAAACAGGATAAAAAATTTTTCACAGAATTCGGAACAGGAGAAATAAAGGGACAGAGAAAATTTGTTTCCGAATATAGTAGAAGGATAAAATGACACTACTATATCTTGTGTCAAAAGGAAGAAAAAAGCGTAACAGAGTGGATGAATTTCAGTATAAATCCGCTGTTACGCTTTTTTTAAATCTTTGTTAAGAACGTACGTTCCGCTTGTTTTTTAAGAAAACATAGGTTAGAATGGGTACATAAGTGGTAGAAAGTGGTGAATGGTGGTGACTCAAAGCTATTTGGTGGCAGATAATAGTGGAGAGGAACCACAAGTGGATGCAAGGGGGAGACTTGCATCTTACGAAAGAGGGTGTTCATTATGTTCATGGGAGAGTATAGCCATACGATTGACGCGAAGGGGCGTCTGATCATTCCTGTTAAATACAGGGAGGAATTAGGGGATCAATTTATATTGACCCGTGGTTTGGATGGCTGTTTATCTATTTACCCCATGAAAGAATGGCATCAGTTAGAAGAAAAGCTGAAAGCTTTACCACTTAATGATAAAAACGCAAGAACCTTCACCCGTTTTTTCGTATCCGGTGCTACGCTTTGTGAACTGGACAAGCAAGGGAGGATTCTCGTACCATCAACGCTGCGAGAATTTGCTGGCCTGACCAAAGATGTAGTCGTATGCGGTACTAATGACCGTATTGAGATCTGGAGTAAGGAAAAATGGACGGAAAACAGTAATTATGACAATATGGATGCAATAGCTGAAGGGATGGCGTCCATGGGTCTGATGATTTAGTTTTCAATTCGTTACACAGGAGAGACAATGTATGGAATTCAAACACAAGTCTGTGTTATTGGAAGAAACCATTGACGGTTTGAGGGTGAAACCGGATGGAATTTATGTGGACGGAACTTTAGGAGGAGGCGGACATGCCCTTGAGGTATGTAAGCGGTTATCTGCCAAGGGGAGCCTGATAGGCATAGATCAAGACAGTGCGGCAATTGAGGCTGCGAGTAAGCGGCTGGAAGCTTACAAAGACCAGGTTACGATTATTCGCAGCAACTATTGCAACATGGTGTCTGAACTGAAGAAAAGGGGCATTGCATCAGTGGATGGAATCGTACTCGATTTAGGAGTATCCTCCTATCAGCTGGATGAAGTAGAACGAGGATTTTCATACAGAGAAGATGCACCGCTTGATATGCGTATGGACCAGAGACAGGACCGTACCGCAAGTGATATCGTAAATACGTATAGTGAAACAGAACTATTTCATATCATCCGTGATTACGGAGAGGATAAATTTGCAAAGAACATAGCCAAACATATCTGTATGGCCAGAGAGGAGAAGCCTATCACCACAACCGGGGAGTTAACGGAGGTGATTAAACGGGCGATTCCCATGAAGGTCAGAGCAGTTGGCGGACATCCGGCGAAACAGACGTTTCAGGCAATTCGCATTGAGTTGAATCAGGAGCTTGACGTATTGAGGGATTCGTTAGATGACATGATTGAACTTCTGAATGATGAGGGAAGGATCTGTATTATTACATTTCATTCTTTAGAAGACCGTATCGTGAAAACTATCTTTAAAAGAAACGAGAATCCTTGTACGTGTCCTCCGTCTTTTCCGGTATGTGTGTGTGGAAAAGAGTCAAAGGGAAA
The DNA here is from genome assembly GCA_050944855.1 of Lachnospiraceae bacterium. GTDB lineage: Bacteria > Bacillota > Clostridia > Lachnospirales > Lachnospiraceae > Lactonifactor. Next base: position 168,771 of record JBMNRU010000002.1, on the reverse strand, counting down.
AGTCGTTACAAGAAAACCGATAGTTCCAGGGGAGTTGGAATTGTGCGAAAACAGAAGAGCTCAGAGTGCAAAGCTGAGAATCTTTGAAAGGAAACGTGTATAAGCCGAAGGGGAGAAAAAATGGCGAATACAGTAAGGGGTAACAGGGTAAATCATAGAACGGAGCGTTATGGTAGGACTTCCTATGTGGACGGGAATGCAGTAAGAAAACTGCAGACAGCGCCGCAGTACGAAGAGACCATACGGCGGCAGAGAAGACGTCAGATAAGCAGAAAAACAGCAAGAAATCGTGCCAGAGCATTGCAGATGAGCAGAGGTTATGTTGTTTTTCTGGCTGTAGTTTGTGCGGCTACTCTGTTTGCATGTGTACAATATTTGCAGTTAAAGGCAGAAATGACAGCCCAGATGAAAGCGGTGGCATCCTTGGAGACACAGCTGAGTGAATTAAAAGCAGATAATGATGTATATTATAGTGAAGTGTTGGCTTCCGTGGATCTGGAAAAAATCCGTGAAACCGCTATTACAAAGCTGGGGATGAATTATGCGACAGAAGAACAGGTAGTTCAATACAGTACAAAAGGAAATAGCTATGTACGTCAGTATCAGGATGTACCTGAGGTTGAATAGGTGATCGAGTGAGACAAAGAAAACAAGTAAGAAAGTTAAATAACCGAATGAGAAAAAAGCTAGTAGCACTGTTTGGTCTGGTGCTGCTGGCTTTAGTTGGTTTAACCCTGCGCATTAATTATATTAATGCGAAAAGCGGGGATAAATACACAAAACAAGTGCTGACGCAGTCACAGCAGCAGTATGACAGTAAGATCCTACCGTATCGCAGGGGCGATATTACCGATAGAAACGGAACCATTTTAGCTACCAGCAATAAAGTATATAATGTTATTTTAGACTGTAAAGTTGTAAATTCTCATGAGGATTACAGGGAACCAACTGTGGATGCTCTGGTAGAGATTCTGGGTCTGGACAAAGAAGATATTGAGAAAAGACTGGATCAGGAAACTACCAGAAACAGTCAGTATCAGATTCTGACAAAGGGCATTTCCATGGATGAGAAAAAATCTTTTGAAGAATATGCCAATGTTCCGGATGACGAGGAACTTTCCAAAGAGGAACTGAAAAAGAGAAGCAATGTACAGGGAGTCTGGTTTGAGGATGATTATGTGAGAACCTATCCTTTTGACTCTCTTGCCTGTGATGTGATCGGGTTTACCTTTGCCGGAAATACGGCGGACTGGGGTCTGGAAGGGTATTATAATAGCACCCTAAATGGGGTGAATGGCCGTCAGTATGGTTATTTTAATGAAGACGCTGATGTGGAGCAGACCATTATCGAAGCGGAAAATGGAAAAAATATTACTACCTCACTGGATGTCAATATTCAGCAGGTTATTGAAAAATATATTGCATCGTTTGACGAGGCAATGTCCGGCGGACCGAATGAGGGCGGCGGCGCGAAGAACATAGGGGTTATTGTGGCGGATCCCAATAACGGAGAAATTCTGGGAATGGCAAGTTCGGATCCCTATGATTTAAATAATCCCCGTGATATGAGTCATCTGTATGAAGAAGAAGTACTGCGTGCCATGAATGATGAGGCAACATTGGAAGCGTTGAATGAAATGTGGCGCAATTACTGCATTTCGGACGCTTTTGAGCCGGGATCTGTAGTAAAACCATGGATCGTAGCTTCTGCTTTGGAAGCGGGAGCTGTCATAGAATCGGACAGTTTTGTGTGTGATGGCGGACAGCAGGTCGCAGACCGGTTCATGAAATGTGCCGTATATCCGGATTCCCATGGGACCCAGGCGCTGGGAGAAGTGATTCAGAATTCCTGTAACGATGCTATGATCCAGATATCTAAAAAAATGGGCGCCGCTGATTTCTTAAAGTACCAGAGTGCATTTAACTTTGGCTCCAGAACCGGCATTGATCTGCCGGGAGAAGGAACCGGCATCATTTATACGGAAGATACTATGAATGCAACGGAACTGGCCACCTCATCCTTTGGACAGGGCTTTACCTGTACTATGATACAAGAGATGGCAGCAATCTGTACGACGATTAACGGCGGCACCTATTATCAGCCGCACCTGGTAACTAAAATTACAGATAATCAGGGGAAAACCATAAAAAATATAGAACCTGTCGTTATGAAAGAGATCCTTTCCTCTGATATCTCTGCTTCCGTGCGGGAATACATGGGAATGAGTGTAGAAAGCGGCACCGGCCGTTATGCTAAAGTAGCAGGCTATTCCATGGGCGGTAAGACAGGTACGGCGCAGAAAATACCAAGAGGGAACGGAAAATATCTGGTATCCTTTATTGGTTTTGCTCCGTTGGATCATCCGCAGGTTGCTATTTATGTTGTTGTAGATGAACCCAATACAGATGCGCAGGCAGACAGTAAATATCCGCAGTATATCGCACAGGGTATTTTATCGGAAATCCTGCCTTATATGAACATTTATCCGGATCAGGGGGAAGGTACAACGGAGCTTTGGTATGGCTTCAGTGGTGTAAAGAAACAAAATGATGTATCTTCTGAAGAGGAAACCCAAGAGGGGGAAGAAGATACAGAAGAAGATACAGAAGAAGATACAAAAACCCAGGATGGGATCGAGGATACTTCTGTGCCGGGTCCCCCCGAGGAGGAAGAGGATGAAACCACACAGATGGGCGGCAATAAAGAGGAAAGTGACGGTATTACCAATGAAGATGCGGGATTGTCCGATGAATAATCGCTGAGAACGCATAACCTCATAAAAGTCTCCATACATTATAAGGAGAACTTTTATGAGGTTTTTTCTTGAAGAAAAACAGAACCTATCACAAAAAGAAAACCTTTGTGGTATTTATCGGATGTGTGTTTATGCTGCTGGGGCTTATGGGACGTATGGTGTATCTGATGGTGTTTCAGTCAGATTATTATGCACAAAAAGCGGAAGAACTCCATGAAAGAGAGCGGGATATCAAAGCAGCCCGGGGCAAGATTATAGATGCCAATGGCACTGTTTTGGCGGCAAACCAAACAGTATGTACCATTTCCCTGATACATAGTCAGATTACGGATCCTCAGGCCGTGGTCAATATGCTGGTGAAAGAATTGGGAATTACGGAAGAAACTGCCAGAAAGCGAGTGGAAAAAGTTTCTTCTATAGAAAAAGTGAAGACAAATGTGGAAAAAGAAGTGGGAGACCGAATCCGGGAATACAATCTGCCCGGAGTAAAGGTAGATGAGGATTTTAAACGATATTATCCTTATGACACGCTGGCCTCAAAAGTTCTGGGATTCACAGGCGGAGATAATCAGGGGATTATAGGGCTTGAAGTCATCTATGAGGAGGTATTGAAAGGAATAGACGGAAAAATCCTTACGACTACGGATGCCAGAGGCGTGGAATTAAGTGAAATCGGTGAGAGCCGAGTAGATCCTATTCCGGGATATAATCTGCATATCAGCCTGGATCGAAATATTCAGATGTATGCAGAACAGGCAGCAAAGAAAGTGATGGAGCAAAAACAGGCGGATGCAGTTTCCGTTATACTGATGAATCCGCAGAATGGGGAAATTATGGCGATGGTCAATGTGCCGGAGTTTCATTTGAATGATCCTTTTACATTAAATACCGATGTGGATACTTCTGCTATGACAGAGGAGGAAAAACAAAATGCTCTGAATCAGATGTGGAGAAACCTGTCCATTAATGATACGTATGAACCGGGATCGACCTTTAAGATTATTACGGCTGCCGCCGGGCTGGAGGAAGGGGTAGTGACGATCCAGGACACTTTTTCCTGTCCCGGTTACCGGGTCGTGGAGGATCGGAGGATTCACTGCCATAAAAGGACCGGACACGGCGGAGAGACCTTTCTGCAGGGAGCCATGAATTCCTGTAATCCGGTATTTATTGATGTGGGCCTGCGGCTGGGAGTGGATCATTTTTATCAGTATCTGTATCAATTCGGGGTGATGGATAAAACGGGTATTGATCTTCCGGGAGAAGCTGCCACCATTATGCATCAGAAGAAAAATGTAGGACTGGTTGAGCTGGCAACTATGTCCTTTGGCCAGTCTTTTCAGATTACGCCCATTCAGCTGGCAACGACTGCGGCTTCCATTATAAATGGAGGTACCCGGATTACTCCCCACTTTGGGGTGGAAGTCAGAGACGATGAGGGAAATCTGATAGAAACCATAGACTATGAGAAAGGGGAATCAATTATTTCGGAAGAAACATCCGAAACCATGCGATACATTTTAGAGCAGGTAGTGGCAGAAGGATCAGGAAAAAACGCTGCCATTGAGGGGTATCGGATCGGGGGCAAAACAGCTACCTCCCAGACCCTGCCCCGAAGCGCGAACCGCTATATTTCTTCCTTTCTGGGGTTTGCGCCTGCGGATGATCCTCAGGTGCTGGGACTTTTAGTAATCCATGATCCGCAGGGGCTGTATTACGGCGGACTCATTGCTGCCCCTATTATGAAAGAGATCTTTGAAAATATTCTTCCTTATCTGGATATCAAACAAGAGTAGACGCTGATAAAGCATACTTGATAAATATTCCAAAAGGCATTATACTAGTCATGCGGCTGTGGAAATGCCGTATGACTGCAGATTTTTCCTGGGAAAAGGCTGCAGAAAAAATAGAACGAGGTGTATTATTATTATGTTGAACATGAATGTAGAAATGGTATTTCCGGTATTAATTGCATTTGCGATCAGCGCCCTGGTCGGGCCGGTCATTATTAAATACCTGCGTGAGCTGAAAATGAAGCAGACAGAACGGACAGACGGTGTACAGTCTCATCTGAAGAAAGCAGGAACTCCCACCATGGGAGGAATTATTTTTCTGCTGGCTGTGGTAATCACCTCGCTTATCTATATGAAAGATTATCCGAATATCATCCCGATTTTGTTTTTGACACTGGGGTTTGGCATTATTGGTTTTCTGGACGATTTCCTGAAGGTAGTGCTTCGCCGCTCGGATGGTTTGCTTCCCTGGCAGAAGTTTAGTCTTCAGATTGTAGTGACAGCGATTTTTACTTATTATGTTCTGCATTTTACGGATGTGTCGCTGGCTATGCGGATCCCATTTATGGACATGCAGATAGATATTGGCTGGCTGGCAATTCCACTGTTGTTTGTAGCTGTGATCGGTACGGTAAACGGTGTGAATTTCACGGATGGTCTGGATGGTCTGGCTTCCAGTGTAACCGTTATGGTAGCCACCTTTTTTACCGTGGTGGCGATTGGAACCGGAAGTGGAATTGAGCCTATTACCTGTGCTGTGGTAGGGGCGCTGCTGGGATTTCTGCTGTTTAATGTATATCCGGCAAAGGTATTCATGGGGGATACCGGTTCCCTGGCATTGGGCGGATTTGTAGCCGGTACTGCTTACATGATGCAGATGCCTTTGTTTATTCCTATCGTAGGTATGATTTATCTGGTAGAAGTGTTGTCTGTTATCCTTCAGGTGGGATATTTTAAGGCCACAGGAGGAAAAAGAATTTTTAAAATGGCGCCGATCCATCATCATTTTGAACTTTGCGGCTGGTCTGAGACCCGTGTTGTGGCAGTGTTTTCTATTGTGACAGCGCTGTTATGTCTGGTAGGACTGTTGGCCCTGTAAGAATAAGGAGAAGTCAATATGGAATTTAAGGATAAGAAGATATTGGTATTTGGAACCGGCATCAGTGGAATCGGTGCCGCAGAATTGTTAGAAAAGGTACAGGCTTCCGTTATTTTATATGACGGCAGTGATCAATTAAATCCGGAGGATATAAAAAAGAAGCTGCCGGAAGGCTCTAAAGCGCAGATCGTGCTGGGAGAACTGCCGGATGAGATTATAAATGGACTGGATCTGGCTGTGTTAAGTCCCGGCGTTCCTTTGGATATTCCTCCCGTACAGAAGCTGAAAGATGCCCATATACCGGTTTGGGGAGAAGTGGAGCTGGCTTATCAGGCAGGAAAAGGGCAGATTATTGCAATTACGGGAACAAACGGCAAGACAACCACCACGGCATTGACCGGAAAAATCATGTCCGATTATGCCGAGAGTGTATTTGTTGTGGGAAATATTGGAATTCCTTATACATCGGTGGCCATGGATATGCGAGAGGACAGCTTTGTCGTGGCGGAGATCAGCAGCTTCCAGTTAGAAACGATTCATGATTTTGCGCCGAAAGTATCTGCGATTTTAAATATTACGGAGGACCATTTGAACCGTCATCATACGATGGAAGAATATATCCGTGTGAAGGAGCTGATCGTGTCCAATCAGGGCAGAGATGACGTCTGTGTATTAAACTATGAGGATGAAGTGCTTCGCGCCTTTGGTGAGCAGCTGGATCAGAAAGTGATCTTTTTCTCCAGTAAGCGTAAGCTGGAAAAAGGAATTTTCCTGGATGGAGATCAAATTATCTGGCGTACCGGGGAGGAAGAGATTCCTGTGCTGAAAACGGGAGATCTGAAAGTTTTAGGCCAGCATAATTATGAGAATGTGATGGCTGCTGTGGCCATGACATACAGCGTTGGCGTGCCCATGGAGAACATCCGTAAGTCGGCCTGTGAGTTTGCTGCAGTGGAGCACCGGATCGAATATGTGACAGAGAAGAATGGCGTAGTTTATTATAACGATTCCAAAGGAACCAATCCGGATGCGGCAATCAAAGGTATTCAGGCTATGAATCGTCCTACCCTTCTGATAGGAGGCGGATATGATAAAGAATCCTCTTATGATGAATGGATTCAGGCTTTTGATGGAAAAGTACGGTATCTGGTGCTGATCGGTCAGACCAGAGAAAAAATTCAGGAGGCAGCCCATCGTCTGGGAATGATGGATACCATTCTGGCAGACAGTCTGGAAGAGGCAGTGACCATCTGTGCCGAAAAGGCACGGCCGGGGGATGCGGTATTGTTGTCTCCGGCATGTGCGAGCTGGGGCCAGTTTGAAAATTATGAACAGAGAGGACGTATGTTTAAGGAATACGTACATAAACTATAATAAAGAAATGTGAGAATGCTGCAGGCAAATACGAAAGAGATTGGCCTGCAGCTTTTTTTCTGGTCTGCTTTATGCAACAGCGGGCTATGCAGCGGATGCTGTGCATGAGAAAGGGAGGGTAAGGGATATGGAGGAGGCAGTGAAAAAACGCCGGGGTGATGATATGCTGCTGATTCTGGTGCTTTTGCTGGTGACAGCAGGCATGGTGATTTTATACAGTACCAGCGCATATAACGGCATAGTGAAATTTCATGATTCTGCGTATTATTTTAAAAAGCAATTATTTGCAACGGCTCTGGGACTTTTGTGCATGTATTTTGTCTCCTGTGTGGATTATCATTTTTTGCTGAAATATGCGCCGGGAGCTTATGTGCTTTCTATGCTTTTATCCCTTGCCGTGCTTCTTTTCGGAGATGCCTATAATGGCTCCAGAAGATGGCTTTCCATCGGCCCTCTTTCTTTTCAGCCGGCAGAATTTGCAAAGGTGGCGGTCATTTTATTTCTGTCATGGGTCATAAGCAACTCTAAGAAGAAAAATCCCGGGATTCCCTATATGATTTTTATTATGGTACTGCTCCTTCCTATTGTGGGTCTGGTGGGTACCAATAATCTGAGCACCGCGATTATTATTCTGGGAATCGGTGTGATCCTGATCTTTGTGTCCAATCCCCGATATCTGCCCTTTGTCTGGATCGGCGGCGGCGGTTTTGCTTTTATAGCTGTTTTTCTCAGTATGGAGAGCTATCGGCTGGAGCGTCTGGCGATCTGGAGAGATCCGGAGAAATATGAAAAGGGATTTCAGACTATACAGGGGTTATATGCCATCGGCAGCGGAGGGATTTTCGGAAAAGGGCTGGGCAGCAGTCTGCAGAAGCTGGGGTTTGTGCCGGAAGCGCAAAATGATATGATTTTTTCCATTATTTGTGAGGAGACCGGCCTCACCGGAGCCTGTCTGCTGATTCTGGTATTTGGGCTTCTGATCTGGCGTCTGGCCGTGATCGCCATGCACGCCCAGGATTTGCCCGGAACTCTGATCTCTGTGGGAATCATGGGTCATATTGCCATTCAGGTTATTTTGAATATTGCCGTCGTGACGAATACGATACCAAACACGGGAATCACACTGCCTTTTATCAGCTATGGAGGAACCAGCGTGCTCTTTTTACTGAGTGAGATGGGGCTGGCTTTTTCTGTCAGCCGGTGGCAGCGGTGACACATATCTCTTTCGTGTGCATATAATAGAATAGAAATGAAATAGTTCGATAATTTTGGGAAATGGAGTGTATGGATTGGACAGTGACAGTATCCGAATAGAAGGAGGAAAGCCTTTACAGGGCTCCGTATACATACAGGGATCCAAAAATGCTGCCCTGCCTCTTATGGCAGCCGCACTTTTACATGAGGGAGTTACCATACTTCACAATTGTCCGCCTATCTCCGATGTTCGATGCATGGAAGCAATTCTGCGGCATTTGGGAGTCGTGACATACTGGGAAGGCAATACCCTGTATCTGGATGCCGGGAACATAACAAGCAGCCGAATCGAGGCGGAATTGGGGAGCCGGATGCGCTCCTCCATTATTTTATTGGGTGCTTTGTTGGGACGAAAGCAGGAGGTGACCATTCCTTACCCCGGAGGGTGTGTGATTGGAAGGCGTCCCATTGATTTTCATATTCATGCGTTGTCTGAACTGGGCATAAAGGTATGGGAAGAAGAGGGGATGCTCCGTGCACGGGGAACACCAAAAGGCGGCGGCCGGATATTTTTCCCCCGTTCCAGTGTAGGAGCCAGTCAAAATGCGGTACTGGCAGCGGTACTTGCCCCGGGAGTTACCATTTTGGAAGGATGTGCCATAGAGCCGGAGGTGGTATGGCTCTGTCGTATTCTGACCGAGATGGGTGCGGACATACGGGGAATCGGCACTTCACGTCTGGAAATACAGGGAGTTACTTCTCTTCGGGATGTGGAGTTTACGGTACCGGCTGACCGGATCGTGGCCGGGACTTATCTGTGTGCCTGCGCAGCCACCAGAGGAAGTATTGTAATTGAAAATCCGCCGCTTCAGGAAATGCGGGCCATTCTCCGTGTGTATAAGAAAATAGGTGGACAATACAAAGTGAATGGTGGTACACTATCCCTGTGCAGCCAGGAGGAAGTCCGTCCCCTGGATTATGTGGAGACGGAGATTTACCCCGGATTTCCCACCGATATGCAGTCTCCGCTGCTGGCTGTGCTGGCCGGAATACCGGGCAGGAGTCATGTAAGGGAAACGGTGTTTGAGGATCGTTTTAAAGTAGTTCAGGAACTTCAGAAAATGGGCGCCTGTATCCATGTGGATCAACGGGATGCCTACATTGAAGGAAGAGAAGAACTTACCGGATGCGAGGTAAATGCTTTTGAACTGCGAGGCGGCGCCGCACTTGTGATCGCCGGCCTGTCAGCAAAGGGAGAGACTTTGATCTGTAACCGTCATTTCATTGAACGGGGTTATGCAAATATATGTGAAGATATAGAAAAGCTGGGCGGACGTCTGGAAAAGAGATAGCTGCCCGGACAGAGGGAATCATAAACAACATGAAAAAATCGAAATATCTGAAGAGAATCGATCGAAAAATATGGAAAATAGCAGTCTCCGTGATGGGAGCCGCGCTCTTGGCAGCATTGCTTACTTTTATTCTTTATTTTCAGCTTCGTACGGTGGAAATAAAAGGAAATAAGTACTTGACGGAAGAGGAAGTAAAGGAGCTGGTGCTGCAGGGGCCGCTGGCATCCAATACGTATCTGCTCAGTCATAAAGACTACAGCGGACGGGCGGCAAATGTACCATTTTTGAAAAAAATAACGGTGGAGCAGAAGGGACACGATTCCATCTGCATCCACGTTACGGAGAAACAGTTAGAAGGATATGTACAGTATCTGGACGGCTATTTCTATTTTGATAAAAAAGGTGTGATACAGGAAAGTACGTCAGAGGCATTGGAGGGAATCCCCCGTATTGAAGGATTAAAGTTTGACCATGTACAGGTGGGAGACAAGCTTTCTGTGGGAAATGAGTCTGTTTTTCAGAGCATTGTGGGTGTTACCCGCATGATTACGAAAAATGGTCTGGAACCGGATCGGATTTTGCTGAATGAAGCGTATAATATTACCCTGTATTTTGATGGCATCATCGTACAGCTGGGAAAAGACAGTGAGATGGAAGAAAAAGTGACCCACCTGGCGGCAATCCTGCCGGAATTGGAAGGTATGGATGGCGTTCTTCATCTGGAGGGAGTTACGACACAGACCAGCACCATTACTTTTGAAAAAAGTATTGAGGAAGGCGAGATCGTAGAGGATGTTGCAGAAGAAGATAGTTCCGGAGAGGATTCCAGTGAAGAAGACATTTTGGAGGATGAGGAGGAATAATTCGGAAAATCAGAATCAGAGATGAAGAAATGGTGACGGAATTCCTAATTTTTTATGAAAAATGCTAATTTCTAGTTGATTAATTTTTTAAAAAACTATATTATATATCTATATGAGTATGTTTAGTATTCTGTTACGAGGGAAGTTAAAAAGGAGGAAGTACTTTGTTAGAGATCATGTCAAATGAAGCAGAATCATCTGCTAAGATTATAGTAATAGGTGTCGGCGGTGCAGGTAATAATGCTGTAAACCGCATGGTAGAAGAAGCGATTGCCGGCGTAGAATTTGTCGGAATTAATACAGATAAACAGGCCCTGACTTTATGTAAAGCTCCTACTGTATTACAGATCGGAGAAAAGCTGACCAAAGGATTGGGCGCAGGAGCAAAGCCGGAAGTTGGACAGAAGGCAGCTGAAGAAAGTATGGAAGAGATCCGTCAGATCATGCAGGGTGCGGATATGGTATTCGTAACTTGCGGTATGGGCGGCGGAACCGGTACAGGTGCGGCTCCTATCGTTGCAGGCATTGCAAAAGAAATGGGAATCCTGACCGTTGGTGTTGTGACAAAGCCTTTCCGTTTTGAAGCAAAGACACGTATGAGCAATGCTCTGACCGGCATCGAAGCGTTAAAAGACAATGTAGATACTCTGATTATCATCCCTAATGATAAATTATTGGAAATCGTAGATCGTCGTACCACTATGCCGGAAGCTTTGAAGAAGGCGGATGAAGTACTTCAGCAGGCAGTGCAGGGCATTACAGACCTGATTAACCTGCCGGCATTGATCAACCTTGACTTCGCTGATGTACAGACAGTCATGACAGATAAAGGTGTGGCTCACATCGGTATCGGTGAGGCTAAAGGCGATGAGAAAGCGCTGGAGGCAGTGCAGCAGGCAGTGTCCAGTCCATTGCTGGAGACAACCATCGAAGGCGCTACTCATGTTATTATTAACATCTCCGGTGACATTTCCCTGATGGATGCCAACGATGCAGCAAGTTATGTTCAGAATCTGGCAGGAGAAGATGCAAATATCATCTTTGGTGCTATGTATGATGACAGAGAAGCAGATTACGCCAGAATTACAGTTATCGCCACAGGTTTGGATGATGCAACCACAAGACAGGCATCTGTAGTACGCGGAGCAAAGAAAAAGAGTGAGGCAAAAGTAGTTAAGGAAGAACCGGTACAAGCAGCAGAGACACCGGTACAGCCTACATTGACACAGCCTGCCTTTACGATGCCGACATTGACAGCACCAACTCCGATCACCAGCAATGTGCCGAAGAAAGATATTCAGATTCCGGATTTCTTAAAAAGAAGACAGTAATAGAAAGATAAAAAAGAGAACGCTGGGCGTTCTCTTTTTTTGGACTACTCTTTATGAAAAACTATTACATCGAAATATAGCTTGTTAAGCTGATTGAACCGCCATATACCGGACCGTGTGTAGTGGTATAATTTCAATGTTGGAGGAAACCAATAAAAAGTTATCTGCTAAAAAGGTTGTCGGGGGGGCTGATCAGCTAGAACTTTTTCAAAACTAGAATTTATCTGACGAAAAAATCAAGTTGGTTAGATAGAACTCCACCAGGATTAGAATCTAGCTGATGAAAAAATTGAGTTGGTTAGCTAGAACTTTTTCAAAACTAGAATCTATCTGATGAAAAGATTGAGTAGGTCATCTAGAATTCATACAAAACTAGAATCTATCTGATGAAAGGCCCGAGTTAGTCATCTAGAATTCCTTTAAAGTTAGAATCTATCTGATGAAAAGATCGAGTTGGTCAGCTAGAATTCATACAAAACTAGAATCTATCTGATGAAAGGCCCGAGTTAGTCATCTAGAATTCCTTTAAAGTTAGAATCTATCTGATGAAAAGATCGAGTTGGTCAGCTAGAATTCATACAAAACTAGAATCTATCTGATGAAAGGCCCTGAGTAGGCATCTAGAATTCCTTTAAAGTTAGAATCTATCTGATGAAAAGATCGAGTTGGTCAGCTAGAATTCATACAAAATTAGAATCTATCTGACGAAAAAATCGAGTTGGTCAGCTAGAATTCATACAAAACTAGAATCTATCTGATGCAAAGGCCTTGAGTAGGTCATCTAGAATTCATATAAAGCTAGAATCTATCTGATGAAAGGCCCGAGTAGGTCATCTAGAATTCATGCAAAGCTAGAATCTATCTGATGAAAGGCCCTGAGTAGGCATCTAGAATTTATATAAAACTAGAATCTATCTGATGAAAAGATTGTGTGAGGCAGTGATATAGTTAATGTAATTTTATATTTTGTGAGGTGTGTAGATGTTGAAATATGGATATCAGATTGGAGAGGCAAGTAAAATCACCGGTATATCAAAAGATACCCTGCATTTTTATATTAAGTCCGGCCTTATAACGCCGGATTATATTGATCCGCAAAACCATTACAGTTACTTTTCCCGTTGGAATATGTATCAGTTAGATATTATTACGACCTGCCGCCGTCTTGGCATCCCGTTGGAAAAGGTAAAGCAGATCCTTTCCTTTCAAGACAATGACAAAGTCGTTGCCCTTCTTATGGAGTACCAGCAAGAAGCCTTGCGCCTGAGCAAATATTATCAGAAGGTTGCCGAAGATATCGACTGGTACGGAAGGGAGAACGAGTACATTAAACTGAAATCTACAGATACTTCCGTTAGTCTGGAACATCGGGAAGCAGAGATTGTCATTGTGGGAAGTCAGACCAGGGAGGATTCCTCTTATCATGCCAATCTGCAGGAAGTGCTGAAAGAGGAAATGCAGGACAAACATTTTATTCGCAGAACCTACGGATATTTTTTGGATGTTGACCGGGTTGCCCAAAATAAGCTGTTGAAGCGGCGGGAATATGTGAAATTACCGGATGAGGACTATTCCGGCATCCGGCCGGAACATCTTTACCGGCTTCCCGGCGGAGATTATGCTGTCTTGACGGTTTGTATTCGGGATGAAGAGACAGACTTTTCTTCGTTGCTGATCTGGATGGAAGAGAATGGATTTACGACAGATTTTGTAATTGCAGAAGAGCTTGGGTTTCAGCTTTTCAAATACATCCATCAGTATTACTGCGAGATCAGGGCGCATTTGATAAAAGATTTACCTTGAATAAAAAAAGTCTTGACCGTGTAGCTACTCCATGCTTTATAATTCGCCATAGAAACATGAAACAAAGGAGTAATGAACAGACATGGACATGACACGTACCCCAATAAAGCGTCTTCTTTTAAGGCTTTCCCCGCCCGTTATGCTGGCGTTGCTGATTCAGGCCATCTATAATATTGTAGATAGTTTTTTCGTTGCCCGGTATTCCGGCGAAGGGCTGACAGCACTTTCTATTGTTTATCCGGTACAACTTCTAATGACAGCTCTTGCGACAGGCACCGGTGTGGGAGTAAATCTGTTGATCTCCAGAATGGACGGGCAGGGTGAGAAAGAAAAGCAGTCTGGCATCGTGACCTGCGGTCTGGTTCTGGCGCTGTCTCATTTCCTGTTGTTTGCCGTTTTGGGAGCTTTTCTGTCTGATAACTATTTTCGGATGTCTTCTGCGAATGAGCTTGTCAACACACAGGGGATAATCTATATGAACATTATCTTTGCGGGTTCTCTGGGTCTTTTTGTAGAGTCAATCTGCACGAAAATTTTGCAGGCCAAGGGAAATATGGCGCGTCCTATGGCAGCACAGGTAATCGGGGCTGTTATCAATATTATTCTTGACCCTGTTTTGATTTTCGGATTATTTGGCGCGCCTTCTCTGGGAATTGCCGGAGCCGCCATTGCAACCGTCCTTGGGCAATGGGTGGCTATGTTTATAACACTGGCTGGCGTCAGAAGGATATACCCGCGGCGAGGAAAGTGGAACAGAAGCACTTGCTTTCAGATTTATCAGAACGGGATCGGGTCCATCGTAACACAGTCTCTTTGCACGCTGTATATTGTCGGACTGAATATGATACTGGCGCTCTTTTCAGAGGATGCGGTAACAGTACTCGGAATTTATTATAAAATCCAGTCATTTTTCTTTATCCCACTGTTGGGTTTCCAACAAGTCCTGCTTCCTGTGATCAGTTACAATTTCGGTGCAGGGCAGACACAGCGCATTCAACAAACGGTTAAATTTGCTGTTATGTTTTCTGCCGGACTGATGCTGGCAGCATCCCTTGTGTTCCTGCTGTTTCCACAGTCGCTGCTTACTGTTTTTTTCGGTAAAAAAGAATTGCTGCAGATAGGAGAATATGCATTTCGTGTCATTTCTCTCAGCTTTGTTCCCGCAGGAATCACCATTGTTGTGACCTCCCATCTGCAGGGTATTGCAAAGATGAAGTTCAGTGTCTTTGTGATTGTCTTACGACAGGTCATCCTGTTGGTTCCGCTGGCATGGCTTCTGCATTTTGCGAGATTAAAAGCAGTCTGGTGGACTTTTCCTCTCACAGAACTGTTTGCAGCGGCGAGCTGTATCATTTTTGAAAGAAGCAAAGTCTGCCAAATCGAAGTAAAGTAACGTGGTCCGGTGTAAAACAAAAGCCTCTGCTCCTTCTGCAAATGAGGTGATCCCCAAATGTGAAAAGGAGCAGAGGTATTACTATACTGTACGAAAATATTTTTCTTTTATCGTCTCTACCGGCATTTCTTTTCCGGTCCAGATCTTAAAGGCTTCTGCGCCCTGATAGAGCAGCATGTACATACCGTTAAAGGTGGCGCATCCTGCTTCCCGGGCCATTTTCAGCAGTTTGGTTTCTTGGGGATTGTAGATGACGTCTGCCACTACCAGGTTTGGATGAAAATAAGAAGCGTCTGGAATGATAGAAGCATCTGTGTTCGGCGCCATGCCTACGGAAGTGGCATTGATCAGCATATGACTGTTTTCTAAGCTGGTGTGAAGCTGTGTATCATCTGCATTATCGTATAAATATGCCTTGCAGGATGTGGTTTCATTGATGTTTCTGACCAGTCTGCAGGTGCGTTCCCAGAAACGACTGGTAGGACGGGCAAAGATATTTAAAACAGCGGCGCCGTCTAAAGCTGTCTGGGCAGCAATGGCGGTAGCTGCACCGCCGGCCCCCATTAAGGTGAGTGTTTGGCCTGCGATTGTATGCCCGGCGTCCGCAACGGAACGCGTAAATCCGATACCGTCTGTATTATAGCCGATCAATCTGCCGTTCTCGTGGAGGACGGTATTTACGGCTCCGATCATTTTTGCAGCGGGAGACAATTCATCCAGCATTTCCACAATTTTATTTTTATTCGGCATGGTCAGGTTAAAGCCGCGGATGCCCATGGTTTTCAAACCGTTGACAGCCGTTTCCAGCTGTTCTTCCTTTATATCAAAACAGAGATAGACATAGTCCAAATTCAGCAGCTGAAAACTTTCATTGTGCATCATGGGAGAAATACTGTGTGCTACGGGGCTTCCCAGTAATGCAGTAAGGCCGGTATGGCCGGTAATTGTTTTGTCCATAATTGATATCCTTCCGTATGTTTATTTATTATGCTGTTTTCATATTACTTCCCATCGGGGGAAGATGTCAATTCATCTTGTATTTTTTTCTTTACAGATGGATTGTAAAAGTATAATCTGTTAATAGCGATAAGGAGGAAGGCAGTCATATGAATCGATTAAGGATAGATAAACTGGTACTGGGAGAAGGAATTCCTAAAATATGTGTTCCCATAGTGGGAAGATGCGAAGCTGAGATTTTGCAGGAAGTGGCTGCTGTGCGTGATGCAAAACCGGATCTGGCAGAGTGGCGTGTGGATTTTTATGAGAAAGCGGATGATGTTCATGCAGTGGAAGAGATGCTTTCCTGCCTGAAAGATGAGCTGGACGAAATACCGTTTTTATTTACCTTCCGCACAAAAGCAGAGGGAGGGAACCGGTCCATTACTCCGGAGGATTACTGCAGGCTGAACCGGATGGCCGCCGAAAGCCAAAAGCCCGTTTTGATAGATGTGGAGATAGATGTGCCGGGCAGTGATGATCTGATCGGAAACATTCATGAGTCCGGCGGTTTGGTGATTGCGTCTCATCATAACTTTTTATGTACGCCCACGGATGGGTTTATGAAAGAGAAGCTGCATGAGATGGAGGAAAAAGGTGCGGATGTACTGAAACTGGCAGTTATGCCCCAAAGTGAGATGGATGTACTCCGTTTACTGCAGGTTACAGTACAGATGAGAGACCAGAGTGAGAAACCGATAGTGACCATGTCCATGTCCTCACTTGGCGTCATCAGCCGGATCAGCGGCATACTCACTGGATCGGCGCTTACATTTGCTTCTTTGGGAGCAGCCTCCGCACCGGGTCAGATTCCTTTGCAGGAAATGAAAGAGCTGCTTTCGCAGATGGAATTGTATGGAAAATAAGTTTCTGTCGAAAATATTTTGACAGGAGAACTTCATTTTGACAAAATGGACACCCCTTTATGATCTATAATAGACAATGCTTATTCCGTTTGTTTTCATAGGTCATAAGGGGGTGTTTTGTGTACTATGAAATCTACATAGACGTATTGTTTGTGATTAACCTGTTTGCGGACTATTTGCTTCTTCGTCTGGTGAACCGGCTGCTGAAATGTTCTGCCACCTGTTTCAGAAGTCTGCTCGGCGCACTGACGGGAGCAGCGGGATTTTGCCTGATGCTGGCAGTATCCGCCTTTCGCTGGCCATGTTGCTGGCATCTGTCCCACATACTGTTCAGTATTGTGACAGTACGGATCGGATGCAAAATCAGAGGGAAAAAACTCTTTCAGGGTGTGATCGGCTGGTATGTACTGGCCTTTTTGCTGGGTGGTATGCTGCAGGCTTTGCTGGAACAGCCCAAAATCCGTGCGTGGACAGGAGAAATGCTGATGGGGGATGCGCCCTTTTATGTGGCCGCCCGCACATTTATATCCTTAAGTATCATCAGTTACCTGCTGATTTTAGCAGGTTTCAGGCTATACGGCTTATTGCAGGGAAAAGTATCCAATATCGCCGATGTGGACATATACATTGGAGATACATGTAAGAAGGTTAAAGGACTCTATGACACAGGAAACCGACTGTATGACACATATACCGGGGCACCGATCAGTATCCTGGAATATGATGTGATAAAAAGTCTGTTATCAGAGGAAGAGGAGCAGGAAATGGCCCGTATGATGGCCATGGGGGAAGGAGGAGAACATATCTTGTCTTTTCATCCCCACTATGTTCTCTTTCACTCTGTGGGAAAAGAGCAGGGTTTACTGCTTGCCGTGACTCTTAAACAACTGTGTATTTATAAAGATGGATTGCAGCAGCGGGTACCGGATCCCATTGTGGCTCTCAGTGCCAAACCGCTGTCTCATACGGGACATTTTCAGATGATCATTCACCCGGACAATATTTCCGGGCAAAAGACTCCCTTTTTGCCTGGAATTTGAAAAAAGGGGTAACAGTCAGAACTGGCAGTTGAGGAGGAGATAAATGGATATTTTTACAGATAAGTATTTCCATTTCCCGGTTTTTTCGGGATTTTCCAAAGTGATGTTACCGAAGGGAAAAGAGGTATTTTATATTGGCGGTACGGATGTATTGCCAGCGCCTTTTGACATAGAACAGGAAGCAGAAATGATACAGAATCTGCAGACAGAAAAGAAGGAAGAAGCAAAAGCACAGTTAATTGAGCATAATTTGAGGCTTGTAGTCTACATAGCGAAAAAATTTGATAATACAGGGGTAGGAGTGGAGGATCTGATCTCTATCGGAACCATAGGGCTGATCAAGGCGATCAATACCTTTAATCCGGAAAAAAAGATTAAACTGGCCACCTATGCGTCCCGGTGCATTGAGAATGAGATATTGATGTATTTAAGAAGAAACAGCAAGACAAAGATGGAAGTATCGATAGACGAACCGCTGAATGTAGACTGGGACGGCAATGAACTGCTGTTGTCTGATATCCTGGGGACCGATGAGGATGTGATATACCGGGACATTGAGCATGAGGTAGAAAAGAAACTTCTGGGAAAAGCAATCGCCAGACTTTCTGACAGAGAGCAGACGATCATTCGTCTGCGCTTCGGTCTCAATATGCCGGAGGGAAAAGAAAAAACGCAAAAAGAGGTAGCGGATCTGCTGGGTATTTCCCAGTCTTATATATCCAGACTGGAAAAGCGGATCATGAGACGGTTAAAAAAGGAAATTGTTCGTTATGAATAAAAAAATGGGCTGCGCACACACAGCCCATTTTTTTTCCGGATGAAAATGCCGGAATATAAAGATTCCGGAGCGTTCATACTGTAAAAAAAGAGACGATTTCTCACAGCACTTTGCTTTGTCCGTACCGTACGCTTCTCTATGTTTTCGCATATGGATAAAATTTGCGAAAAGATATTTTGTTAGATTTCTTTACCTATTTGCCGGCAGGTGGTATTCTATTTATAACAGAAAATGTAACCGAAGTCACGGATGCTGCGGATGTGAATTTTCATAAGGTGCAGGTGGGATGACCGCCTTAAGAAAGGAATGAAAAAACATGGCAGCATTAACAGTGAGTAAGGAAGACGAAAAAAGAGTGAAAGGGATAGGATTTCTGCGTAATAAAGGTACAGATTGCTTTTCCGGCAGAGTGCTTACGAAGAGTGGTAAGATTACCGCAGAGCAGCAGGTAACAATCGGTGAGGCGGCCCGATTATATGGCAATGGGATTGTGCTTTTTACCTCCCGTTTGTGTGTTGAGGTACAGGGCATACCTTATGAAAAGATTGATGAATTTTGTGCCTATATTGCAAAAGCCGGACTGACAACCGGAGGGACCGGCCCCAAAGTACGTCCCATCGTTTCCTGTAAAGGAACTACCTGTCGTTTTGGTCTGATCGATACGCAGGCACTTGCGGAAAGGATTCATGATCGTTTTTTTGAAGGATACAAGGAAGTGAATCTTCCTCATAAGTTTAAGATTGCGGTAGGAGGATGTCCCAACAATTGTGTCAAACCGGATCTCAATGATCTGGGAATTATGGGACAGATGTTTTATGATTTTGATGCGGAAAAATGCAGGGGCTGCAAGAAATGTGGCGTGGAGAAAAATTGTCCGGCAGACGTGGCGAAAGTGTCAGAAAAGGTACTTGCGATTGATAAGGATGAGTGTCTTCATTGCGGCAGATGCGTGGGAAACTGTTATTTCGATGCCCTGACCGGCAGAACGAATGGATATCAGATATATATCGGCGGCAGATGGGGAAGGAAGCAGATAAAAGGAAAAAAACTGAGCAAGATTTTTAGCTCTGAGGATGAAGTGCTGTCTGTCATAGAAAAGGCCATTTTGCTGTACAAAGAACAGGGAAAGCTCAGGGAGAGATTTGCGCAGACGGTGGAGCGCATTGGTTTTGAGAAGGCAGAAGCACAGCTTATTTCCGATGAGATTTTAGAGAGAAAGCAGGAAATTCTGGATAAGGATATTTGTTAGAAAATATGAAAAACAGTGAAAATAATAAGTTAAATGAAAAGGCGGATATTTTGTATCGATTTACCATCATGTGCGGAGATTATCTGAAATCTGTCCGGGATTATGGGACGGGCGATAAAATCAATATGGTGGAGATACACATTCTTACGTATATTGCGGATCATCCGGGTATAACGGTCACACAGATTGCGTCCGACTGGCATAAAACAAAGGCTACGGTGTCTGAAATTGTAAAAAAGCTGGAGAAACGCGGTTTTATAGAAAAGCGGAAAGAGGGCAATAATGCGAAAACGCTTCATTGCCATGTCACAGAGCTGGGAAATATGCTCAGCCTTGCGCATAAGAATTATGATATGAAAACGGTCATATACAATACCGAAACACTCCGCCGGGAATTCACAGAACAGGAGATGGAGATCTTTTACAAAATTATGGACAGATTTACGGAATTAATTTTGATTCCGGAATTGGAAAAGAGTTGACAAAATAGTTCGGCAGACCTAAAATATTGTTAGGCAGCCGAACTATTTTTGGTGTAGAAGGAAAAGCTAAGTACAGTATGAGAAAGGTGTGAAGGAACACATGAACAAACAGGTAAAAGCCGATCTTGCTCTGGTTTTTGTAACAATGACGTGGGGGTTGTCTTATTTTATGATGGATGTGGCATTGACGGAAATGGGGCCGTTTACCCTGAATGCCTGCCGTTTTTTTGGTGCATTTTTGCTGACGGTTATTTTTGCCTTTCCTAAACTAAAGGGAGTGAATAAGACTACCATTTTGCACGCGGCAGGAATCAGTGTGCTGCTGCTGGGCGTTTATACCTGTTCCACTTTTGGCGTAAAGTTTACCAGTATTTCCAATGCAGGCTTTCTTTGTTCTCTGTCTGTTTTATTTATTCCTATATTGGCATTTATTTTTAAAGGAGAGAAACCCAGCAAGAAGCTGTTAGCGGCAATTGTCATTTGTACAGTGGGAATTGCGCTTCTTACACTGGATGCACAATTTCAGATAGCCCGAGGTGATATCATCTGCATTTGCGGATCCTGTTTTGCCTCCGTTTATCTGATGTTTATG
Source organism: Lachnospiraceae bacterium (assembly GCA_050944855.1). Taxonomy (GTDB): domain Bacteria; phylum Bacillota; class Clostridia; order Lachnospirales; family Lachnospiraceae; genus Lactonifactor. The sequence goes on along the minus strand of JBMNRU010000002.1, from coordinate 147,810 downwards.
GAGACGTCTCTGAAAAAGGAGCAGATCAAGGCCTTTCATTTGTCCGTGTTCCTTTTTGGGTTTATGGGACTGTACTGCACGATACTGTCATTTTTGATCGAGACACCGAAGATGCCCCAAAGTTTCCAGGTGGCAGGGGCTGTGGCTTTTCTGTCTGTGATCTGTACAGCCGTTGCGCTGTTGGTACAGACCAGAGCACAGCAGTATACCAGCGCTTCCCATGTGGGTGTGATTTTTTGCCTGGAACCTATTTTCTCTGCCATTGTGGCATATTTCCTGGCAGGAGAAGTGCTGCTGCCCCGGGCTTATGGCGGAGCAGTTATGATGATCTTCAGTGTGATTCTTATGGAAGTAGACTTTCCGTCAGTGAAGAAATTTTTGCATTCACGGTTGTATAAAGGATAGCTGGCGGCCTAAAGGAAGCCGGGAAGGAGTATCCTATGATTTCGATTATATTATGTGACGATGATGCGTTCATCTTAAAATTGGCTTCTGAGAGGATAGCAGAAGAGATTCAAAAAGGGCGTCTGGATGCACGGATCGCTGCCGTAACGCAGGATGCGAAGGAATTGTTCCAGTTTCTGGGGCAAAATCCCGGTTCCTATTTGTGCTTTTTGGATCTGGACTTTGGATCGGGCCGCTTAAATGGAATCGATATTGCAAGAAAGCTGAAAGCGGAGAACGCAGAACATAAAATTGTCTTTGTGACGAATCATCAGGAAATGGCGCTGCAGGTATTAAAAAGCGGTGTGGAACCGTTTGGATTTCTGGAAAAAAGTACAGATATGAAAGCTCTTGGAAATGGTTTCGGAAAGTACATCCGTATGGCCTGTAATGCGATGCCGCCAAAGCAGAAGGAAGAGGCAGAAATCAGGCTGCATCTGGGTCTGGGAGAAACCTTGGGACTGTCTGTGGCTCAGCTTACTTATGTGGAGACCGAGAAGATGGTTTCTCACGGGATTACTTACCATACGGCAGATCATTCGGCTATTACGGTACGGGATACGATGGAACATGTGAGTGAACTGCTGGGTGAGGAGTTTATTCGTTGTCACAGAGGTATTCTGGTGAATAAACGGTATATTACCGATTTGGAAAACGGGATGATCCGTCTGGCAAATGGGATACAGATTCCCTGTTCTTTCCGAATGAAAGGAGAAATCCGTAAATGGCTTATATCACAGCGTTCTTAAACTGGTATCAGAATATTGCCGCGCCGGCAGTGAACGATCTGCTTATTTTCGGAATTATGATTGCCGTTTATATCGTATGGTCTAAGATAGATATCCCTGTTATGGAATCCATTTTCTGGGTAGTTATGGCGGGAATTGCAGTCATTTGCGGCAGAATGGGTGTATTGCCCTATCTGTCCCAGATGGGAAGCAGTCTGGCTATTTTTTATCTGTGCGGTATGACTACGGCGGCGGAAATGTATCTGATCCATTATCTTCCTATTACCATCAGTGATGTTTGTTTTTTAGCGCTGGCGGTTTCCTGGTTAAGAGGCGGAATGGGATTTTTGGGTATGAAGATTCTGTTTCTCTTTTTGATTTTGTGGAGTTTGCTCTGTGTTATTGTAAAACGGCGGATGGGGAAGGTGATCGAGAACAGTGTTTCCTGTTTTTTATGTTTTATGGCCGGGCTTGCCGGGTATTTCTTATTCAGTACCATATTCGACCGGGTATGGTATCCGATCTATGCCCGGATTTTGTATCGCTATCAGCCGGCAGCTTTTGTCAAGGTTTTGATCCTGACTGTCATGTCAGGAATTCTGCTTTTTGTTCTGGCCGGATGCTTTGCTTTCATTAACCGCCTGTTTCATGCATATTTTGTCCAGCTTACCCATTATGGAAAGAAGTATAAAGAATTGAGTCGTTATACATTTTGGATGCCCTTTGGCGTATGTGGAATTCTTTTTTTGCTGTTCCTTTTAGGGGCGAGCCGGATGCTTCTGGGATTTTGGTATTATTATGAGGAAGTGATCAATATTTTTGCGGTGATCATTCTGGGAAGTCAGATGCTGACCGTACGTATGGTGTTAAACAGCGTGAAATTAAAAGAGCATCTTCTGCAGGAAGAGGTGCACAGAGAGCAGATGTCTGTCTATAATAGTCGGCTTGCCAATAATCTGGACAATCTGCGTGCCATGAAGCATGATCTGAAAAATATCTTTTTTACTATGGGAGAATATGTAGAGAGAAGTCAGGATGAAGAGATGAAGGTTTATTACAGAGAGCATATTATTCCCTTTGCCGGTCAGGAATTGAAGACCAACGATTTATATGTACAGCTGCAGGAAATTCAAAATGAACCGCTGCGGGCATTCTTCTACTATAAATGTATGCAGGGAATGGAGCAGGGAATTGATCTGCGGCTGCAGACCCAGATGGACGGCAGCTATTTCCGGCAGTTTTATCAGATGACAGATTTGTCCAGGATTCTGGGAATCTTTCTGGACAACGCCATGGAAGAGGCTATCTGTACAGAGGAGAAAAAAGTAGAGGTAACCATTCGGGAGCAAAGCGGCTGTATGAGTATCCGTATCTGGAATCAGGTACGGGATGAGGTGCAGCATAGGGGAGTACATGCGGGAACCACAACCAAAGGTCTGGGACGGGGGAAAGGTTTGGAGATCGCCAAAAAGCTTATTCTTCAGTATGATGATCTGCTGTGGAATTCCTATTTTCAGGACGAAGGATATGTACAGGTGCTTTCCGCAGGGATGTCTGGCCCGGATGCAGCTTTTTTAGCCCGGACGTAAAGCGAGTTTTATATGATGCGCATAAAGAAGAGAAGTGAAGCTGGAAAAAGCTTTTGCTTCTCTTTTTTTGCTATACTCAATGTGCAAAATATGACAGAAAGGGGAGTTATCTATGTATCTATTGAGTTATCTATGGGAGCTCTTGCCCTATTGTCTGGGCGGAGTGTGCGCCTGTGTCATAACCGGAGCCATTATTTTTGTAAAGGATAAGAATATGCGGATCAGACGTTCCTGCTGTTTCTGGATCGTATACACCATGCTGGGATGCTATCTGTCTTTCTTGTTTTCGCAGACAGTATCTCCTACATTTGGAGGATATACGCTGCGTTTGTCTTTACAGGATATCAATCTAATTCCATTTCGGGTTTTGAGCACCGTGACAAGTGCACCGGTGAATTTCTTTGGAAATATGTTGTTATTTATCCCCATGGGAATGGCATTGCCCCTGCTCTCAGCCAGGTACAGAAAATGGTACAAAACAGCCAAGGTGGGACTGACGATTTCTTTTATTATTGAATTTCTTCAGTTATTTCTTATACGGGGAACCGATGTGGATGATCTGCTGTTGAATACAGTGGGAACTCTGGCAGGTTACGGCATATATTCTTTGGCGGGTATTCTGTTTCCGAATCTATTATCCCTGTTTCAGGCAAAACGATTAAGAGGAACGGAAAATGCCGCCATTTTGGCGAGACAGAAGAAGGCAGAAATGCTGTCTTGTACAGGACTCATTTTGTTTTCGCTGATTTTTGTTATGTTATCGGGGATGGGACTCAGACACCATTTTTTACAGACAGATACAAAAGAAGGAGATGTTTTGCCAATTTTGCTGGATGAAAGTGCCGCGCGGCAGGAACTGGATGTACAAGTGGACGCGTCCCATGCCTGTCTGATCGATGGAGAAAGCGGTGCACTTTTGTTTGAAAAGGGAGGAGAAGAACCTATTGCTCCGGCCAGTACCACAAAGATTCTGACGGCTCTTACGGTACGTTCCGTATGCGATATGGAGGAAGAAGTAACCGTAGGACTGGAAATTCATCAAGTCTATACGGATGCTTCCGTAGCCTGGCTTCAGGAAGGAAATCGTCTGGATGTGGAAACACTTTTATACGCTTTGTTATTACCTTCCGGAAATGATGCGGCGTACACGCTGGCTGTCCATGGAGGCAGATGTCTTGCCGGGGATATGAATCTGGAAATGGATGCAGCCATAGAAAAATTTGTGGATGCTATGAATCAATTAGCTCAGGATTTAGGAGCAGAGAATTGTAATATTGTAAGGCCGGATGGGTATGACGCTCCTGGGCAGACTGTAACTGCCCGGGATATGGCCATATTGGCTATGGCTTTTATGCGGGATGAAGAATTGGCCCGTATTGCTGCATCGCCATCTAAACGGTGCATTTTTGCAGATGGAACCGATGTGACTTATCAGAATACCAATGAAATGCTACATACAGATAGTAGCTATTATGATCCGGATATGATCGGGCTGAAAACAGGTTATTCCGGCGAGGCCGGAAACTGTCTGGTAGGGGCGGCCCGAAAGAATGGTCACTTATATATCAGTGTGGTTATGGGGAGCACACAGGAGGGTCGCTGGATGGATACAAAGAAGCTGATAGACGCAGCAAAATAACAGGATCCTTTCAAACTGTCAACGCAGAAAAAACCTAATTTTATCATTGCAATCCCGATAGGGTATTTGTATAATGGTACAGGATTTATGACAGTTTCGGGAGGAATACAGAATGGAAAAAAGAAACAGAAGAATCCTCATGAGCGTATTGGGAGTATTGGTATGCGGAATCAGCGTGGGCTTTTTTAAACGGGCAGCCTTTGGTGTGGATCCTTATCAGACCATGATGAGCGGTCTGGATCGGATGATTCCCATCGGTTTTGGGACACTGTATGTGATCGTCAGTGCGGTGCTGCTGTTGTTTAGTCTGGTTGCAGATAGGCATTATCTGGGCCTGGCCACAGTGATCAATATGACGGTATTTGGTTATGTAGCGCAATATACGCTGGAATTACTGACACGGGCTTTGCCGGATCTGCAGGTGGGAGGACGGCTGCTGCTTTTACTGATCGGCATTGTGACCATGTGCTTTGCATCGGCTTTTTATTTTACGGCAGATCTGGGTGTATCTGTTTATGATGCCATAGCGCTGATCGTTTCGAAAACCTGGAAGATCGGGCAGTTTAAGTATTGCCGTATTATCAGTGATCTGGTCTGCATTGCGATAGGAAGTATTCTCCATTTTATGGCAGGAGGCGATTGGATAAGTCTGACACAGGTAGTCGGGATTGGAACTGTGATCACGGCATTTTTTATGGGCCCTCTGATTGATTTTTTCAATGTACATGCAGCTCAGCCATTTTTAGAGCGAAACTGATTTTTTTTTTTTAAGCAGAAAAATGTATTTTGTCAAGGACTAAAACTTTATTAAATTTCCGGAGAAAACGCATAGCCTTTTTGGATAGTGAGAATCATTTAATTAGAAAATAATTCTAGGAGGATTCTTACTATGGCACTTAATAAGGTTGAAATCTGCGGCGTGAACACATCAAAGCTTCCGGTACTTTCGGACGAAGAAAAAGAAGAGTTGTTTGTGCGCATTAAGCAGGGTGATAAAGAGGCGAGAGAATTATATATTAAGGGTAACTTAAGATTAGTATTAAGTGTAATTAAGCGATTTTCCAACAGTAACGAAAATGTAGATGATCTTTTTCAGATAGGCTGCATCGGTCTGATGAAGGCCATTGATAATTTTGATACCACGTTAAATGTGAAGTTTTCTACTTATGCTGTTCCTATGATCATCGGAGAGATCCGCCGTTATCTTAGGGATAATAACAGTATCCGGGTCAGCCGTTCCCTTCGTGATATTGCTTATAAAGCAATTTACGCAAAGGAAAACTATGTAAAAAGAAATTTGCGGGAGCCCACCATTGCGGAGATCGCGGAAGAGATCGGGATCGGCAAAGAAGAAATCGTCTATGCCATGGATGCAATCCAAAGTCCGGTAAGTCTGTATGAACCGGTGTATACAGAAGGGGGCGATACGCTGTATGTCATGGATCAGATCAGCGACCAGAAGAATCGGGAAGATAACTGGATTGAAGATCTGTCTCTTCGGGAGGCCATGAAATGTCTGGGAGAGCGGGAACGGTACATTATTGAACTGCGGTTTTATCAGGGAAAGACACAGATGGAAGTAGCCAAAGAAATTGGCATCTCTCAGGCACAGGTCAGCAGACTGGAGAAAAATGCATTGAAGAGCATGAAGAATTATTTGGCGTAAGGTTAACCTGCAGTACATTCATTAGAGGGTGGACTGGAGAACAATAAACTGTTAAACTAAGTATGATATTGATAGACAGAAAGGGAGAGATACTTTGGAAGTAACAGTTTTAAAAGAACAGGAATACCGGACTACAGACTGGTCCGGAGGAAAGACCACGCAGATTTATATGTATCCGGAAGACGGAGACTATGGAAAACGTCAGTTCATGGCCCGCATCAGCAGTGCCACAGTAGAACTGCCGGAATCCCACTTTACCAAGCTGGAAGGAGTGGAACGCTTTCTTACGATTTTGGAAGGTGAGATGAAGTTGACCCATACAGGAATCCGCCAGCTGGATATGAAACCGTATGAAGTAGACCGGTTTATGGGTGACTGGGATACGGTAAGTGTGGGAAAAGTACGTGATTTTAATCTGATGCTGAAAGATGGAGCAAAAGGAAAGATGGAGTGTGCCGAAGTGGCACCGCACGCTTCTGTTGTACTGCGTCCGGAAGCAGAAGGAAATTGTCAGGTACTGATTTATGCGGCCCAGGGAAATGGCCGGATGTGCGGATGTCAGGTGAATACCTCAGAAACACTGCTGGTTCGTTCTTATCAAAAAGAAAAGATTTCGGTGGAAAATGTAGGAGATACTGCATTGAAACTGGTAATTTGTACTATTATGATTCCAGCAGTATGAGGAAAAATGTAAAAAGAGAGGCATTGCTGTTCTATAGGGTAACCTACGGAACAGCAATGCCTTCTTTTATCTGTACTTTTCAGCAAAATATAAGAAATAAGTGAGCGCCAGCAGATCTGCACTGCCGCCGGGACTGATATTTTTCTTAAGAAACCATTGATCCAGTTCTTCTATAATGGCAGATTCATCGTAACTTCCGGCAGGATGCGTGTTCAGATAGCTGTTCAATTCCCGCTGTAGCAGGAGAAAAGTATCGTAATCTGAGCGAATGATAATGTTGGTATCTTCTCCTTTTGCCATAAGATATAACAGCGTGACCCGGCCTGCGGTGAAATAGGAAGCTCCTTTTTCACGCATTTGGCGAAAGACGGGAAGTCCTATGGAAAACAGTGTAGGGAAACCATCTATGGCTTCCCCACGGATGCCCTTTAAACCATAAGCGTGATAAAGCCATTCGCCGTGGGTTACCGGCTTTCGCTTTTTTAATGCCTCAAAATCATCGCTCAAAGAGGAAAGCATTTTCCTGCAGCAATCGGCAAGTTCCTCATTCTCCCAGGTACCGGAGAGACTATGGCAAAAGCCGCAGGCGCCGCATAAAATTCCTCCCGAGAAGATCAGCCCTTTGTGGGTATTTACTCCCCGGGTGGCAGAAAGCATATCTGCCTCCGCCTGTTGTCCCCGTTTTCGCAGTTGCTCAAACAGAAGGGGCAGTTGTTCCTGCGCATGAGGGTTTTTGGCGAATTGGATGCCTAACCGGGTACAGTCCGTAAAATAAGCCTGCAACGCATGGATACTGTCCATAAATAGCGCGATATCCATATCTTTATGAGAACCGGTGTGGTGCCGGTCTACCAGCCCTGGTTTTGGTGTGGTCGTCACTTCGTAGGTCATTCCCTTGGTAAACAGTGCGGCAATGCGTGTAGAGAATTGATCCGTAAAATAATTTTCCAAAAGATTCATGGCGCACTGGTATAATTCTTTGGCGGAATGTGTTCGGTTCCGACCGCATAAAAAGGCAGGTTTTTCACAGAGCAGACACCTGCGGGAAGGAAATCCGAAATCTTTGCGGGAAAGCTTTTCTTTTCCGGGAGATAAGACGTCAAAGTCATACAGTCGGCCCAGCGGATGAGTATCTTCTAAAATAAGCGTAATCCTTTTGACAGCTGCTGCATCACCGCGGACTACAAAAAATCCTTCATAACCGGTATTGCGGTGGGATTCTTCTTCAAATAAAAGAGGGATATCTGCCGCCTGCAGCTGCAGAAGCAAAGCAGATTTCCCTTCTAGATATCCCTGACGGATCAGCCGGTTTATCTTTTGAGGACCAGCAATGTTTAAAGTCAGACAGACCAGTGTCTGCTGCCAGGAAGTTAAAAGCGCATACTGCCTTTCGGCCCGGTATTCCCGGTTATCCAGAACTTCCATCAGCGTGATTTCCGGCCCGTCCTGCCAGAATACAGAATTCATACGAATTACCTTTCCTTTCTATAGCGCTGCATGTGATGAGGCAGTTGAGACAGAACACAGATAAGCATAAGTGGTTTCGGGAACCAGATTTTTGATCTCTTCCAGGCGATTTTCCTTTAACAGGCGCCGTACGCGGCTGGCACTGATCGCATCGTTTGCAAACTGTTTCCGGGGTATCACGGTGACGCGGATCCCATGAGCAGGGAGGATCTTTTGCATGGCCTCGTTATACTGCCGGGTAATATTGCAATAGGGCTCTTCGCCTACGAAACGGTCGGTAATGCCAAAAGCCTCTTTAAAATATTTGCAGAAAAGAAGAAGATCCAGATGACAGTTCGCTGTTCTTGCCTGATCCTTATCTTTCATAAAGTAATCCGGAAAAGTGGCATGGGAGATTAAGTACTCTGATCCACCATGGATATAGACGCCCGGCATGTCTGCACATCCCTTTTTTACCAGATCCAGCCGTACTTCCGGTGAAAAATCGCTTTCCCGGGAAGAAAGGACGAAGACATGAAGCACATCGCAGGCAGCTTTTGCCTGTTGGATCAGATATTGATGCCCTAGGGTAAAGGGGTTTGCGTTCATTACAATGGCGCCGATGCGGGCGCTTTCGGCAGTGGAAGGGAGATTTTTGGTTTCTTCCCGCAGATATCCGTTGATGCCGTCTTTTTGATTTTCCATAAATAAAATGTCTTCTGTCTGCAGAATGGGGAAAAATCCCAGATCCTTAAATAGTTCTTTGTATTGCGGTTTTGTAAATAAAAATAGATGAGAACATCCGGACATATGGGCATTGGTTAAAAGCCGGCTGATCACGGCGTTAAGATAGCCCTCCCCCTGACAGTCGGGGGCTACCGCCAGGCATTTTAATACATTGCCGTCTCTGCTTCCGGTTGCGCATAGCCTTCCGGAAGCGTTATACAGCAAGATAGAATATTGGATATTATCATCATAAGTCAGTCCGCTGTCTTTTAAGAAAGCCTGACATTTGGCAAGTTTGCGGCCCGTAAAAGGTGAGCCTTCTTCGATATAATAACTAGAATTCATAATAATCTCCTTATTGATCTAATTCATAAACACCCGGAAGATCGGCCAGATAAGAATAGACCTGATCTTTTAGATTATCTAATGGTTCGTGAACAATATCTTTGTATTCCTGCGGATAGTTTTCCAGTAAATAAATCTTTGTCTGTGCCAGAATTCCCAGTTCCAGAGGAGAAGACAGCTGCCGGGAACTTTTGGTTGCCTCGGTGAGCAGCTGATAAGCATGGCTCCATTCTCCCTTGTCGGCCAGGATGCGGCAATAGTAACATTTCGCAATAGCACGTCCCATAAGCGTGGATGTATCATCGTAGGTTTTGCAGGCAAGCTTCAGCAGTTTTTCTGCTTCCTCCTGATTTCCCAATGCCAGAAGGGAACGGGCTTTATTGGTATAGAATGTAGGATTCACCGGATATTCCCAGGAAATACATGCCTCAATGGCTTTGTCATAATATCCCAGAGAAAGTTCAAAGTTTTTCTCTTTTCTTTGTACCTCACCCAGATAGTTATAGCAGGCAGCCATGTTCAGAGAAAGGCTTTGCGATTTCAATGGTACGCTCTGAAACAGTTCGATGGCATGCAGCAGGTATTCCTGTGCACTTTGATACTTTCCTTTCATCGTCTGCAGTAATCCATAAAGCCGGCATTCAATGGCGTATTCTACATTTGGCTGATTTTTGGGACCGCATTCTTTTGCCAGAGCAATTCCTTTTTTGATGTTTTTCTCCATCAATTCGGTATCCCAGATCTGAATTCCATAGAATGTAAGCTGACGCAGACAGTGAATATGAAATTCCGGATGGCTTTTTACATAGACGTTGGTAGACAGCGCCTTGTTAATAGCCGGGATTCCTTTTTGATAGAAGCCCTGAGAAATATTGTACTTGCCGCTGACAAGCAGAAGCCGGGCTTCGGATTCGGAGTAGTCAATGGCATTGGGCTGTATGTGGTACAGACGATACAGCTCGGAAAAAAGATCTTCAAATAATCGGTTGATCTCTTTGTTGGGTTCCATGGGGGACCGCATTTGCGGCTGCATAACCGGATAGAGATCAAAGTTTAAAGAAGAATATTCCTCCAGGCTCAGAATATGGTATTGCAGAGCTTTGGCTTCATTGCCGCATAATTCATAGTGATAGATCAGGCTCTGATACCAGGTGTTGGTATGTAGTTCGTCCAGCTGCTCCAAGTAATTGGCAACACGGTTGTGGAGCAGACGGCGTTTGGACGGGGAAAGCTGGGCATGGATAAATTCCTGCATTTTGTTGTGACGGAAACAGAAATGAATTTCCTGGTTCACTACGGTTTCTTCAATTAAAGCGTGATTTTTCAGATCGTCCAGCAGTTCCAGCAATTCCAGGGTATCCTGATTCAGGATAAATTCCAGTACATCCAGTGTGGCAAAGTCATGAAATAAGGAAATAACATCCAATACCTGCCGGGATTCTACGGACAGATCGCTGATCCGGTCCATAAGAATATCCTGTGTCTTTACAGAAAGTATATTCTGGAAATTCTGGTTGGCAAAATTATTTAGAAGAATTTCCAGGAAAAAGGCATTGCCTTCGGTTTCTCTATAGATCGTATCCAGAAGTTCCGCGCTGATCGCGTTGTCGCCCAGGCGTTGTTTTACCAGTTCTGCTACGTCATTTCGTGTAAATCGTTTAATCATGATCTGGGTGATCAGGCGTTCCCGGTTCAGTGCATTGATATATTTCTGCAGTGCGGGAGTCAGCATATCCAGACAGGTGCCGATTACCATAACATTAGGATTTTTTTCTCGAATGACTAGAGAGAGCAGTTCCAGACTCAACTCATCCATATATTGGATGTTGTCAAAGGAAAGAACAATGGGAATTTCCTCTCCTATAAAAAACAGCAGTTTTAAAATACTGTTTCGTGTGACGCGATAATTAAAGGAGGTGGTAATATCCTCAGGTATATTCGTTGTGGAAGTCGGCTGATTGCCCAGCAACGGAAACAGATTGGAAATATTGATCAGATACTGTTTTGGTATTTCCATGTGGTGTTCCGTAATATAATGGTCGATCTGCATCATAATGGCATTCCATGGCTGCAGGATGAAGTCGCGTTCTGCCTGGAAACAGACAGAGCGAAGGGTCAGGCAGGAGTCATAATCCAGATCATCCAGAAAGGTGTTCATCAGATGTGTTTTTCCTACCCCCATCTCACCCATGAGCATAATAGCAGCAGGTTTGCCGCCGGTGAGAAATTCATTATAGACTTTGGTAAGATACTGCATTTCCGTTTTTCGTCCCCGAAGAAGTACCTTTTCTTCTTCTGCTTCGGTAGAGGTGGCTTCCGTCCAGGCATTCAGCAGTTCTCTGTGAAGAGTAGCAATCTCTTTGCTGGGGCTGATACGAAGCTCGGAGTTCAGAAGCTTGCTTAAAGACTGATATACCTTGATCCCTTTGTGATACAGATGATTATGCTGATAAGCCTGCATCATGAGGTAATAGACTCTTTCGTCCAGGGGATCCTCCCTTGTATATTCCGCGTAAGCCGCTTCCAGTTCCGGCACATTTTCTTTGTCCAGCTGCAACATATGTTCATAGAGCTTGCGCAGATAAGTATCCTTTAAAAAAGTACGTTCCGTCTCCAGCCAATCCTCGAATTCGGGGGCATTTTTCACATAAAAACCATGAAGAAATTCTCCCCGGTAGACGTCTAATTTTTCGTTTTCCATCAACTGGTCATAGTCGATATCAAATACAAATTCGGAATTTAAAGTCAGCACTTGTTTTTGCGGTGAAATAATAATTTCTAATCCAAAGGCTTTCTTTATAGTATAGAGAGTATGACGCAGATTTTTTTTGGCGGTCTGCTCGTCGTTTCCGGCCCATAAAAGGGAAGCGGCCTGCTCTCTGGTAATGGATTTATTGATGGCCAGATAATATAAAAGGCCTTCGGCTTTTTTAAAAGGAAGGGTAATGAGTTCACCGTCTAAAAAAATTTTAGGAGACTGGAATAATTGAAAGGTGATTTTTGACATGTTTTGACCTCCTTTTTAAAAAAATAAGTTTAAATTCACTAGAATTATAACAATTTTACGAAAACAATACAATAGAATAAGACGGAAAACATCTATATAAAAAAAATTTAGATTTTTTTTAGGCGTTTTTATAGACGTTAATTAGACTATAAACATGTTAAAATATGTCCAGATGAAAAAATCAAAAAAGAAAAGGAGTAATGTGGAATGAACAACTTTGATATCGGCAATGCCATGACAATCAAACTGGACTCTGTGCTTCCAGAGTATCCAACCTTTAAAGAAGGTATCAGAAGAGCTCCAATGAGAGAACTCACTCTGAATAAGAGAGAGATCAAACTTGCAGTAAAGAACGCTCTTCGTTACATTCCAGAAGAACTGCATGAAACTCTTGCACCGGAATTCTTAAACGAATTGCTGACAAGAGGACGTATCTATGGATACCGTTTCATGCCGAAGGAAAGAATTTACGGAAAACCAATCGACGAATACAAAGGAAACTGTCTGGCAGGTAAAGCTTTCCAGGTTATGATCGATAACAACCTGGATCATGAAATCGCTTTGTATCCATATGAATTAGTAACATATGGAGAAACAGGTCAGCCATGCCAGAACTGGATGCAGTATCAGCTGATCAAAAAATATCTGGAAGTTATGACAGATGAGCAGACATTAGTTGTTATGTCCGGACATCCAATGGGATTATTCAAATCTCATAAACACAGCCCACGTGTTATCATCACAAATGGTCTGATGATCGGTATGTTTGATAACCCGGATGACTGGGCAAAAGCAACAGCTATGGGCGTTTCCAGCTATGGCCAGATGACAGCCGGCGGCTGGATGTACATTGGACCGCAGGGTATCGTTCATGGTACATATAACACAATCCTGATCGCTGGACGTATGAAATTAGGCGTTCCTGCAGACGGAAACCTGGCAGGACATCTGTTTGTTACAGCTGGCCTTGGCGGTATGTCCGGTGCACAGCCAAAAGCGATTGAAATCGCTGGCGGTGTAGGTATTATCGCAGAAGTTGACTACTCCAGAATTGAGACAAGACACAATCAGGGTTGGGTAAGTCTGGTAACAGAAGATATTGCTCAGGCATTTGCATGGGCTCATGAATATATGGAAAAGAAAGAAACTGTTTCCATTGCTTATCACGGCAACATCGTAGATCTGCTTCAGTATGCTGTAGATCACAACGAACATATTGAATTGCTTTCTGACCAGACTTCTTGTCATGTTCCATATGACGGAGGTTACTGCCCACAGGGTCTGACTTTTGAAGAAAGAACAGAAATGCTGGCTCATGACAAAGCAGGCTTCAGAAAATTAGTTGACCAGTCTCTGGTGAAACACTATCATCTGATCAAAGAACTGGTTGCCAGAGGAGCTTACTTCTTTGATTACGGCAACTCCTTTATGAGAGCTGTATTTGATGCAGGCGCTAAGGATATTGCTAAGAATGGTGTAGATACAAGTGAAGGCTTCATCTTCCCATCTTATGTAGAAGATATTTTAGGACCAGAACTGTTTGATTATGGATATGGACCATTCCGTTGGTGCTGCCTGAGCGGTAAACCGGAAGATCTGCACAAAACAGATGCAGCAGCTATGGAAGTAATCGATCCTAACAGAAGATATCAGGATAGAGATAACTACAACTGGATCCGCGACGCTGAAAAGAATAAATTAGTTGTTGGTACACAGTGCCGTATCTTATATCAGGATGCTTTGGGCAGAAGAGATATCGCTCTGAAGTTCAACGAACTGGTTAGAAAAGGCGAGATCGGACCGGTTATGCTGGGACGTGACCATCATGATACAGGCGGAACAGATTCACCATACAGAGAAACATCTAACATTTATGATGGATCTAATATCACAGCTGATATGGCTGTTCAGTGTTACGCAGGTAACGCAGCAAGAGGTATGACCTTAGTTGCTTTACATAACGGCGGTGGTGTTGGCATCAGTAAATCTATCAACGGTGGTTTCGGTATGCTGCTTGACGGTAGCGAAAGAACCGATGAAATTCTGATGGCTTCCGTTCCGTGGGATACCATGATCGGTGTATCCAGAAGAAGCTGGGGCAGATGTGAACATTCTATCGAAACAGCTATGGAATATAATAAGACAAGACCTGAAAGTGATCATATTACAATTCCTTACATTGCTGATGATGAACTGATCGAAAGAGTTTGCAAAGATGTAGAAATTTAATTCGCTTATCTGAGGAGAAGAACCATGAATAAAAAATTTATCTGCCATGCCTCGGAACTGGTTACCTGTAAAGGCGCCGCTCCCAAGCATGGAAAAGAAATGGCAGATATTGGTTTAATTCGAGATGGAGCAGTCATTATTCATGATGATAAAATCATAGCAGCGGGAACGACAGAAGAGCTGGAAAAGACAATTGATATAAGTGAGTATGAGGTGATCGACGCAACTGGCAAGGTTGTTATGCCGGGCTTCGTAGATTCTCATACACACTTTATCTTCGGCGGTTACCGTGCAGATGAATTTTCCTGGCGTTTAAAAGGTGACAGCTATATGTCCATTATGGAGCGCGGCGGCGGAATTAACGCTACTGTTACCAAAACAAGGGAAGCTTCATTGGAAGATTTTATTGAAGTTGGAAGACAGCGTCTGGACGAAATGCTTGAGTTTGGTGTAACAACTGTGGAGGGCAAAAGCGGATACGGTCTGGATAAAGAAACTGAGCTTCGCCAGCTTCGTGCTATGAAAGAACTGGATAAAGAACACCCGGTAGACATTGTCACCACATTCCTTGGACCGCACAGTGTATTACCGGAATATAAGGGAAAAGAGAGGGAATTTTTGGATCTGATGCTGGAGGAAGTAATGCCTACAGTATTAGAAGAAAACCTTGCAGAGTTTGCTGATATTTTCACAGAAGCAAATGTATTTTCGGTAGAAGATTCCCGCTACTATTTGATGAAAGCGAAGGAGATGGGATTTAAGCTTAAAATCCATGCGGATGAAATTGTATCTCTTGGCGGTTCTGAACTGGCCGCTGAAGTGGGAGCTACTTCCGCAGATCATCTTCTGAAAGCTTCCGATAAGGGTATTCACGACATGGCTGAAAAAGGTGTGATCAGCACAGTCCTTCCGGCAACTGCATTTTCTCTGAAAGAGGAATATGCACCAGCCAGAAAGATGATTGAAGAAGGTTGTGCTGTAGCTATTGCTAGTGACTGGAATCCGGGCAGCTGCTTTACTAATTCAATTCCCCTGTTAGTAGCATTATCCT
The DNA here is from genome assembly GCA_050944855.1 of Lachnospiraceae bacterium. Lineage (GTDB taxonomy): Bacteria > Bacillota > Clostridia > Lachnospirales > Lachnospiraceae > Lactonifactor. The sequence goes on along the minus strand of JBMNRU010000002.1, from coordinate 132,258 downwards.
GTATCTATATGGGACTGTCCATTGAGGAGGTTATTACTGCGCTGACGATTAACGGTGCGGCAGCAGTTGGCAGAGAAAAAGAAGTCGGCAGTTTAGAGCCGGGTAAACAGGCAGATATTATTTTCCTGCGCTACCCATCTATTCATTTCATGCCGTACCACACCTGTATTAACCTGGTAGAAAAGGTTATCAAAAAAGGTGAAGTGGTTTTTGAAAAGTAATAAAAAATAAAACTTTTGGGGAGTGTTTTGCAATGCGGACATTCCCCTCAAGTGTTTAGGAGGAAAATACAATGAATAAAATTATCGAATGTGTACCTAATTTCAGTGAGGGAAGAGATTTAGAGAAAGTGGAAAAAATCGTAGATTCTTTCCGTGGAAAAGAAGGCGTAAAACTTCTGGACTATACATCTGATAAAGACCATAACAGAAGCGTTGTAACTGTTATCGGTGAGCCGGATGCACTTCGTGATGCAGTAGTAGAAGCTATCTGCAAAGCAGTTGAATTAATCGATATGACAAAACATGAAGGTCAGCATCCACGTATGGGCGCTGTAGACGTTGTTCCATTTATTCCGATCCGCAACGCATCTGTTGAAGAGGCTGACGCTCTGGCAAAAGAAGTTGCTAAGATCGCTCATGAGAAATGTGGTCAGGCCTTCTTCTTATATGAGAAATCTGCTTCTGCTCCTCACAGAGAAAACCTTGCAAAACTTCGTCAGGGACAGTTTGAAGGTATGGCAGAAAAGATGAAAGATCCTAAATGGGCTCCGGATTTCGGTGAGACCATCCATCCTACAGGCGGTGTAACAGCTATCGGCGCTAGAATGCCTCTGATTGCTTACAATATCAATCTGGATACTTCTAACTTAGAGATCGCTAAGAAAATAGCAGATAAGATCCGTCATATTAAAGGCGGTTTCCGTTACTGCAAAGCTATGGGCGTTATGTTAGAGGAAAGAAATATTGCTCAGGTATCTATGAACCTGACAGACTATACAAAGACTTCTGTATACACTGTATTTGAGACTGTTCGTATGGAAGCGAGACGTTATGGCGTTAACGTACTGGGCAGCGAAGTTGTTGGTCTGATCCCATTACAGGCAATCGTTGATTGTGCTGAGTACTATCTGGGATTTGAAGACTTTGATCCAGCTCAGGTACTGGAAACTCGTCTGTAATTTACGGCAGATAGTTTTAGGAGGCTTATAAGTTATGATGGACGTTAATATGAAAGACATGACAATTGAAGCATTTGCTCAGTTGACAGCATCTAATGAGCCTGCTCCAGGTGGCGGAAGTGTTTCCGCCATGGCTGGTGCTATCGCAGCAGCTCTTGCTGAGATGGTAGCAGCTCTTACAGTAGGCAAAAAGAAGTATGTTGAAGTAGAAGAAGAAATGAAAGCAGTTATGCCACAAATGCGTAAGATCCAGGAACATCTGTTGCTGGAAATTCAGCATGATACAGAGTCTTTTAACCTGTATATGCAGGCATTGTCTCTTCCGAAAAACACAGATGAAGAGAAGGCTGCAAGAAGCGCTGCTATGCAGGATGGTTTAAAAGCAGCAGCTCTGGTTCCTTTATCAGTAGCAAAAGCTGCAATTGAAATTCTTCCGGTAGCTGAGATCGTAGTTACAAAAGGTAATGCCACAGCAGAAACAGATGGTTTGGTTGCCACTATGATGGCAAGAACTGCTGTACTTGGTGCGTTATTTAATGTAAAAATCAACTTAGGCTCTATCAAAGATGAAGCATTTGTAAACGAAATTTCCGCAGAAGTGAAAGAATTGGAAGAAAAAGTTGTAGCACTTGAAAAAGCAATTCTGGAACAGTCCACGGTGGGAAAAGGAGTGCTGTAAAAAGATGAAAATCGAAAAAAATGCAGTAGCAGGAACCTTGGAATCCAGTGATATTTATATCAGTGTGGAACCGGCCGAAACATTAGAACTGGAAATTGATTCCGTTGTTAGTAATCAGTATTATGATGAAATTCATCGTACTCTGCAGGAAGTGCTGCAGGAATATAAGATTGAGTCCGGAAAAGTCAGTGTAAAGGATCGCGGGGCCCTGGAGTGTGTGATCCGTGCTAGAATGGAAACTGCGATAAAAAGAGGAGGCGCTTGTTAATCATGAGAAGAACGATGCTCTTTTTACCAGGTAATACACCAAACATGTTGGTGAATGGAGATACCCTGGGAGCTGACAGTATTATCCTGGATTTGGAAGACGCTGTTTCGCTTGATGAGAAAGACGCAGCTAGAATACTGGTGCGCAATGCACTGAAGTACAGCCGCGCAAAAACATGTGAAACAATTATTCGTATCAATCCTATTGATTCTCTGTATTGGAAAGCAGATCTGGAGGAAATCGTTCCTCTGTGTCCGGATGCAATCATGCCCACAAAAGTGAGTGGCGCTTCCGATGTACAGACGGTGTCTGCATACATAGGAGAATTGGAAAAGAAACATGGAATGGAAGTGGGAACGATTCGTTTGCTTCCATTGATTGAAACTGCTCTTGGAGTAGAAAAAGCCTATGATATTGCTTCTTCTGATCCGAGAGTTCTCGGTCTGTTTTTAGGCGGAGAAGATTTAACTGCCGATTTACATTGTAAACGTACCAAAGAAGGAACAGAAATTTTCTATTCCAGATGCAGAATCGTAAGTGCTGCAAGAGCCTGCGGTCTGGAAGCGTACGATACGCCGTTTACGGATGTAGAAGATATGGCAGGAGTGAAGAAAGACGCTGCTTTTGCGAAATCCTTAGGATTTTCTGGAAAAGCTTCTATTTCTCCAAGACATGTAGCAGCGATCAATGAGGTGTTCTCACCTACAGAAGAAGAAATTCAGTACGCATATGATGTAATGGATGCCATCGAAGAAGGAAAACGCCAGGGTAAAGGTGTAGTATCTCTTCGCGGTAAAATGATCGATGCGCCTATCGTAAAACGTGCACAGCAAGTGATTGAAATGGATAAACAGATGCAGGGAGGTGGCTACTAATGAGTAAAATGCTTGAATCGATTGAGCAGGCTATAAAGGCCACGCATCTTGCAGACGGTATGACGATTTCTTTCCATCATCATCTGAGAAATGGTGACTATGTTTTGAATATGGTGCTGGAAGAAGCTGCGAAACAAGGAATTAAAGACCTGACAGTAAATGCCAGCTCCATATTTGACGTGCATGAGCCAATTATTGATCATATTAAAAATGGTGTGGTTACCGGTCTTGAATGTAACTACATGGGCGGTAAAGTAGGCCGGGCTATTTCCGAAGGTATTCTGGAAAAACCGGTTATCTTCAGAAGCCATGGCGGACGTGCCGGTGATATGGATATCGGAACTGCCAAAGTGGATATTGCTTTTATTGCAGCTCCTTGTGCCGATAACATGGGCAACATGAGCGGCAAATATGGTCCATCTGCATGCGGTTCTATGGGATATGCTTTTTCAGATGCCATGAATGCCAAAAAGGTTGTTGTGATTACGGATTATCTGGTTGATTATCCTTTAGAGGATACTTCCATTCCGGAATCTTATGTAGATTATGTGGTTTGCGTAGACAAGATTGGTGATGCGAGCAAGATCGTATCCGGTACTACCCAGATCACGAAGGATCCGGTGGGCTTAAGAATTGCAGAACTGGCTGCCAAAGTAGTAAAAGAATCCGGATATCTGAAGGATGGATTTTCTTTCCAGACAGGTGCCGGCGGAGCTTCACTGGCCGTTGCCAAATATATGGAAGAGATGATGGAAGAAGATGGAATCCAGGGAAGCTTCTGTATGGGCGGTATCACCGGTTATCTGGTAGATATGATGCACAAAGGCTATTTCCGTACGATGTTGGATGTACAGTGCTTTGACATGAAAGCGATCGAATCTATCCGTGAAGATAAAAACCATCAGGAAATTTCTGCTACCCGTTATGCAAGCCCGCAGGCTAAGAGCAGTGCGGTAGACAGTCTGGATGTTATGATCCTGGGGGCTACCCAGGTGGATTTGGACTTCAATGTGAATGTGCACACAGATTCCAATGGTTATATTATGGGTGGATCTGGCGGACATTGCGATACGGCAGCGGGTTCTAAGCTGGCAATTGTAGTGGCACCGCTGATTCGTGCAAGACTGCCGCTTATTGTTGACCATGTGCTTTGCAAATCTACACCGGGAGAAACTGTAGATGTGATCGTTACACAGCGAGGCATTGCAGTCAATCCAAAACGTCAGGAATTAAAAGAAAAATTGATCGCAGCAGGTTTGCCTGTGAAAGACATTGGCGAGTTAAAGGCAATTGCAGAAGGTATCTCCGGTGTTCCGAAGGCAGTGGAAGTAGGAGAACGAGTAGTAGCAAAAGTGCTTTATCGAGACGGTACGTTAATTGATACCATTAAAACAACAATTCGCTAAATGGGGAAAGGAGCTAGTAACAAAGTGGATAAGAAGAAATTAGTTATTGGAGTAATCGGCGCGGATGTACACGCAGTTGGTAATAAAATTTTATACCATGCGTTCACTGGTGCAGGTTTTGATGTAGTTAATCTGGGAGTTATGGTTTCTCAGGAAGAATACATTGCAGCAGCTATTGAGACAGCTGCGGATGCTATTGTTGTATCTTCACTGTATGGTCATGGAGAACTGGATTGCCGCGGTCTTCGTGAAAAATGTGATGAAGCAGGCCTGAAAGGAATCCTGTTATATGTTGGTGGTAACATTGTAGTTGGTAAGCAGCCGTTTGCAGACGTGGAAAGACGTTTCAAAGCAATGGGATTTGATCGTGTATTTGGCCCTGGAACAGCTCCAGAGACAACAATTGATGCATTAAAAGAGGATCTGGGATTAAACTAAAAGGCGGTGAAAGCATATGAAACCCATATTGCTCGTGGATTTTGGAAGTACTTATACAAAAGTCACAGCGGTAGATCTGGATGAAAATGCGATTCTTGGTACGGAAGCCAGTTTTACAACAGTAGCTACAGATATTAACGAAGGTCTGAATCATGCGTTGACGAAAATGCAGGAAAAGACCGGACCGTTGGAATTTGAGGAAACGCATGCCTGCTCCAGTGCGGCAGGCGGTCTGAAGATGATTGCCATCGGTCTGGTGCCGGAACTTACAGTGCAGGCTGCCAGAGAAGCGTCTCTGGGAGCTGGGGCAAAGATAATGAAGACATATTCTTATCAGTTGACCCGGGGGGATGTTCGTGAAATTAATGCACTGGAGCCGGATATTATTCTGCTGACAGGCGGTACAGACGGTGGAAATAGCGAATGTATTCTGCACAACGCAGAGAGACTGACAGGTTTGGAGAAGGATGTTCCTATTGTACTGGCAGGAAATCGCTGCTGTGCAGATGAGTGCGAAGACATATTGGAAGGAAGACAAGTATATCCTTGTGAGAATGTTATGCCGGCATTTGGACAGCTGAACATTGGCCCGACCCAGCAGATCATTCGGGATATTTTCCTGAAGCAGATCGTCCAGGGAAAAGGTCTTACGAAAGCATCCAGTCTGATGTCTGATATTATTATGCCGACGCCGTCCGCCATGTTGGAAGCAATGAAACTTTTGGCAGACGGAACAAAGGAAGAGAGTGGTGTTGGCGGTCTCATCGGTGTAGATCTGGGAGGTGCTACAACGGATGTGTATTCTATCGCGTCAGGTTCTCCTACCAGCATGAAGACGGTGTATAAAGGTATTCCGGAACCCTATGCTAAACGAACAGTAGAAGGGGATATTGGTATGCGATATAGTATCCGCGGTATTCAGGAAGCAGTTGGAGTAGAGACTTTAGCTGAAATATCCGGGCTTACTATGGATAAAGTGACAGATGGCATTACTTATCTGGAAACATATAAAGACACGATCCCATTTAATGAGGATTTGATCCAGTTGGACTATGCACTGGCAGCAGGAGCTGTAAAAACAGCGGTGATGCGCCATGCAGGTACCATTGAGCAGGTGTATACACCAATGGGTGAGACATACGTGCAGACTGGTAAAGATCTGAGAGATGTAACAAATATAATTGTAACCGGCGGAGCATTGATCCATGCAAAAGATGTGGTTTCCATCGCTTCTTATGCTATGTATGATCCGGATGAACCCAGCTCCTTACGGCCAGAACATGCGAGAGTTTGGGTGGACGAACGTTATATTCTGGCTGCAATGGGACTGTTATCCAGGAAATATCCGCAGGCTGCACTTGAGATCATGAAGAGGGAGATTACAAATTATGGAATTAAAAAATAAAAAATGGAGTGACGACCAATTTTACAAAATTCGTGAAGACGTCCTCACACAATGGCCTACAGGTAAAAATGTGACCATCGAAGATGGTGTGGCATATCAGAAAGCATTACCTGAGCATAAGATTTTTTCCAAAAAACTGGTTAAAGCAAAACAGGAGCAGAAAACTCTGATTCAGCCAAGAGCTGGTGTTGCTTTGATTCCTGATCACATTGAATTGCTTACATACCTTCAGAATGAAGGTGAAGCAGATCTTCTGCCGACAACCATCGACAGTTACACAAGACAGAATCGTTATAAAGAAGCAGAAATCGGAATTGCTGACTCCATTAAAGAGCACAGATCTATGCTGAACGGTTTCCCAGCTGTTAACCATGGTGTATGTGGCTGCCGTCAGATCGTGGAGGCTCTTGATACCCCATTACAGGTTCGTCACGGTACTCCGGATGCTCGTCTGCTGACCGAAATTTCTTATGCAGGCGGTTTTACCAGCTATGAAGGCGGCGGTATTTCCTATAACCTTCCATATGCAAAAGATGTTTCTCTGGAACAGACGATTTATGACTGGCAGTATGTTGACCGTCTGACCGGTATTTATGAAGAAGCAGGTGTGTCTATTAACCGTGAGCCATACGGACCTCTGACAGGTACTTTAGTTCCTCCGTCTGTTTCTAACAGTGTTGCTATCATTGAAAGTTTGCTGGCAGCAGAGCAGGGCGTTAAAAACATTACAGTAGGATATGGCCAGTGTGGTAACCTGATTCAGGACGTTGCTGCACTTCGTGCTCTGGAAGAGCAGACAGAAGAATACCTGGAAAAATACGGATATGGTGATGTGGTAGTTACTACCGTACTGCATCAGTGGATGGGAGGATTCCCACAGGATGAAGCAAAAGCATTCTCCGTTATTTCCTGGGGTAGTGCAGTTGCTGCTTTGGCAAAAGCTACAAAAGTTATCGTTAAGACTCCTCATGAAGCTGTTGGTGTACCGACAAAAGAAGCAAATGCACAGGGTCTGAAATGTACAAAACAGCTGGTAACTATGTTAGCTGACCAGGCACTGCGCAACAAGGATGTAGACTTTGAAATCGGTATGATCAAAAAGGAAACAGCTTGTATTGTAGATAAATGCTTCGAACTTGGTAATGGCGATATTGCAGTTGGTACTGTAAATGCTGTAAAAGCCGGTGTTCTGGATATTCCATTTGCACCAAGCCGTCACAATGCAGGCCGTATGCTTCCAGTCCGTGACTTTGACGGTGCTGTTCGTTTCCTGGAAATTGGAAATGTTCCGCTGACAAAAGAACTGATCGATTACAACAGAGAAAGAGTTGAACACCGTGCACAGATGGAAAAGAGACAGGCTTCCTTCCAGATGGTAATTGACGATGTTTATGCGATCAGCAAAGGTAGATTAGTAGGAAAACCAAGATAGGAAATTCATGCGAAATAACGAATCAAATATCTGCAGCGCCGTGCTTGTATGTGCGTTTGCAGATATTTGGTACGTATATATTAAAAACCTTAGAAAGGAATGGTAATTAAAATGAAAGTTGTAGACGTAGTATGCTCTAAAGGTAGAACTGGTTTCTTCTTTGATGATCAGAGAGCAATTAAAAAAGGTGCAGTAAAAAATGGTGAGGTTTATGTTGGTGAACCTGTGACTGAAGGCTTTAAAGCAGTAAGACAGGCTGGTGAAGCTATTTCTGTAATGCTGATCTTAGAGGATGGACAGATCGCATATGGTGACTGTGCAGCTGTTCAGTATTCAGGAGCAGGCGGAAGAGATCCTCTGTTTTTGGCAGAAGCTTTTATTCCTGTAATTGAAGAACATATCAAACCACACTTAGTAGGCAGAGAGATGGATTCTTTCAAAACACTTGCTGAAGAAATTGAAAAAATCCAGGTAGACGGAAAACGTCTTCACACAGCTATTCGCTACGGCGTATCTCAGGCTATTCTGGATGCAGTAGCAAAAGCAACCAAACGTCTTATGTGCGAAGTTATCGCTGATGAGTACAACCTGACTGTATCAGAAGAAATGATTCCGATCTTTACCCAGTCCGGTGACAACCGTTATGACAATGCAGATAAGATGATCGTAAAAGGTGCACAGGTTCTTCCTCATGCGCTAATCAACAATGTAAAATCTAAACTTGGTGAAAACGGAGAAATCCTTCTTGAGTATGTAACATGGTTAAGAAATCGTATCATGGAAGTCAGAACAGAAGAAGACTACGCACCAGTTTTCCATATTGATGTATACGGAACCATCGGCGCTCTGTATGGAGTAGATAACTATGTAGCTATGGCTGATTATCTGGAAAAATTGGCAGAAGCTGCTCATCCGTTCAAACTTCGTATCGAAGGTCCTATGGATGCTGAAGAAAGAGAAAAACAGATGATCTGTATGCGTGAGTTGAGAGCAGAAGTAGACAAGAGAGGTATCAATGTTGAGTTGGTAGCTGACGAATGGTGTAATACATTTGAAGATATCAAATATTTTGCAGACAACAAAGCTGGTCATATGGTTCAGATCAAGACTCCTGACCTTGGCGGTATTAACAATATCGTAGAAGCTGTTCTGTACTGTAAAGAGCATGGTATCGGTGCTTACCAGGGCGGTACCTGTAATGAAACAGATCGTTCCGCTACTGTTTGTGTAAATCTTGCTATGGCTACAAAACCAGATCAGATTCTGGCTAAACCAGGTATGGGTGTAGACGAAGGTTATATGATTGTTTATAACGAGATGCAGAGAATTCTGGCTCTTCGTGCAGCTAGAAAATAGGAGGAAATTCTATGTCATATTCAAAACGGATGCAGCAAAATAATCTGTACAGTATTTACCTTGCACCTCGTGGAAGAGTGCGAATGGTAGATCTGGGTATGCAGATCGCGCAGCAATATCTGAGTCCTTTCGATCATATTATCGGTATTATCGGAGAAGCAGGTTCCGGAAAGAGTATGCTAATCAAGGGGATGTTCCCTGGGCTGGATCTGACAAACGATGATGAGGGTGTCAATATCCGCCCCCTTCCTCTTTTGGATGTGTATGAAAAAACATTTTATGCACCACATACTTACCATGTAGATATCCGCTTTGAAGCTGGCTTAACGCCTATGCATAAACTGGCGGATGCTATTATGGAATGTGTCAGACTGGGAAGAAGAGTAGTCGTTGAGCATTTTGAGATGGTATATCCTTTACTGGGCAGAAATGCGGATTTGCTGATTGGCGTCGGCAGTGAGATTATTATTACCCGTCCTAGTATATTTGGCCCAAATCCAGAAGATATGGCTAAGATAGCGGCATATTCACTGCCTTATCGTCTGATGGCGCATACCGCAGAGGATTTGTGCGGATATGTAATGAACGCTCATAATAACGATCTTTACAGACGCTCCGATGTTCGTCATGGTTTTATCTATGAGTTTGATGAAGAACCTAAATTTGACGTGCAGGAAATTGAAGAAGAAGTTAAAAAAATGATCAGTCAGGATCTGCCAGTTTCTTATTATGATGATACCCACATTAAAATTGGAGATGACATTGTCATTGATTGCCAGGCTCCCAGGATGCATGTAAAAAGTACAGGCAAAATTGAAGAGTTTGGTCTGCATAAAGAGATTATTCATGATAAAAAATGGGGCTATTATATGATGGTAGGTCAGGTAGGAAAGAAAAAAGAGGCTCTCCTGCGCGGTCTGAATCTAAATAAGATGGAACTCTAGAGTTAATATAAAGGTTCAAAGAGCGTATGCTCTTTGGGCCTTTTTTCTTGCTCTATGGGGAAGAATATGTTATTTTTAAAGCGTAGTTTATATTTGAAACAGATATTGGAAACCGGGAAGGGAACAGGATATGAAGAAATATAGAGGAGAATGTATGCTCTTGATGGCATCATTTTTATGGGGCTCTTCTTTAATTGCCCAAAAATTTGGAACGTATCATCTGGGGGCACTTTCATTTAGCGCGGCCAGAACATTACTGGGAGCATTGTGCCTGCTTCCCGTCATTTGTCTAATGGAAGTTAAAAAGCCAAAAGAACAGCGCGAAGAGGAAAAACGCAGATATAAAACGAAAGACCTGCTTGTCGGGGGATTTTTGTGCGGATGCGCCCTTGCTGTAGGGGCTTTTCTGCAGCAGCTGGCATTGGCAACCTCATCGGTTGGCAAAGCGGGCTTCATTTCTACGATGTATGTTGTCGTTGTTCCCTTGATCAGTTTACTGAGAGGAAAGAAGATTTCCCGCTATACCTGGCTGGGCATAGTCAGTGCTGTGTTAGGATTATATCTGCTTTGTGTGACCGGAGATTTTACCATTGCAGCCGGTGATCTGATTTTACTGTTCAGTACACTTTTCTGGGCGGGACAGATTATATTTATGGGTGAATATGCAGATAAAACGGACAGCTTAAAATTAACGATGATGATGTTTCTTACAACGGGTATTTTATCTTTGATCGCCGCATTATTATTTGAAGATTTTGCCATAAGGGATGTGCTGGAAGGATGGAAACCGCTTTTATATACGGCCATTTTTGCTGTGGCCGGGGGATATTCTTTGCAGGCTCTGGGACAGAAGACTGCGGATCCGGTTACTGCGGGAATTATATTTTCTACAGAGTCCATTTTCAGTGCAATTTGTGCGGCCGTCATATTACATGAAAGAATGAATATGCGAGAATGGTGCGGTGTTATTTTTATCATTGCCGCTGTGCTTTTATCGCAGATGAAGAGTAAAAAAGAGGTTGTATCATGAAAGCAGGAAGTCATATTTCTTCGTCCAGAGGGTTTGAAGGAATGGGAAAGCAGGCAGTGAAGCTGGGCGCCAATACCTTTGCATTTTTTACAAGAAATCCCCGGGGCGGTAAGGCAAAAAGTATTCAGCCAGAGGATGTACAGCGTTATCTGGAAATCGCAGAACAGCATCAGATTACCCGGATCGTGGCACATGCGCCTTATACTTTAAACTCCTGTGCAGCAGATTCCGGTATTCTGGAATTTGCCCGCAATACGATGCAGGATGATCTGGAAAGAATGGAATGGATACCGGGAAATTATTATAATTTTCATCCGGGAAGTCATGTAAAACAGGGAATGCAGCGGGGGATTGAGCTGATTACGGAAACCCTGAATCAAGTGTTGAAGCCTGGGTATCAGACTACGATCTTACTGGAGACTATGGCAGGAAAAGGGACAGAAGTAGGGAGCCGTTTTGAAGAATTACAGGCGATTATAGAAAGAGTAGCATTATCCGAAAAAATAGGAGTATGTCTGGATACCTGCCATGTGTGGGATGCGGGCTATGATATTGTGGAACATCTGGATAAGGTGATGGAGGAGTTTGACCAGAAGATTGGCATAAAGCGGCTGTGCGCTGTTCATGTGAATGACAGTATGAATCCTCTGGGAAGCCATAAGGACAGACATGCCAGGCTGGGAGAGGGTTATATTGGCCTGGAAGCGTTCCGGAGAATTGTACGGCATGAAGCATTGCGGGATCTGCCTTTTATTTTGGAGACGCCAAACGATGATGCGGGGTGGACACGAGAAATTGCCTTACTTCGGAGATTGCAGCAAGAATAGATTAATTAAAAAGGGGCGGTAAGCCCCTTTTTGTCTATACTTTTATCGATCCGCCTGAAAGGGAGGATCTGCGGGGTATCCGCCGCCTAATTTCTGCATGCAGCGCTGGATGCTGTCTTTGGAGTTACCCCAGTCTTTCCCCTTATTTTGATAATCAAACATGTCTGTGAACCGGGTGACTTCCTCTGTAAGACGTTTAAAATTATCTTCCATAAGTTGGAACACGACAGGATACAGAGACTCTTTTTGCTTATCATTCAGTTTGTTTTCAGCGGCTTCTATCAGATTAATAAAATGAGGCATGCAGAATCCCCTGCTGTTGGCAGTCATCTCCTGAAATTCTTTATCGCTCTTATATAGTTCAAAAAAAGTATCCAGATAACGGTTAAAATTATTCCGGAAATGTTCGCATACATAGCAGCCTTTTTCTTTAGACTGAAACCACTGCCCCAGGCTTGTCTGCGGCTTATCTTCCTCTATTTGTACTTTTTTGAGCCGCTGTGCCAAAGAAGTTTTTCCAGGTGTGAAAGATTTGAGCTGTTTTGTCATTTCGTGAGTGTAGGTTTTCATGTGGGTACTTAATATAAGTCCGGTGCCCAGGCGATTGCCATAATCATACATCATTTTCATGTGATGACGGCAGAAACCGGCTTTATCGGTAGCCATACGGATATCCTCTTCCATATAAGAGGCGCCCGAGCCTAAGAGAAAAGAGATGGCATGTTGTTCGGCCTGGCGTTCCAGCACACAAAACGGACATTCGTCATTGGCCCGAAAAGCATCCATCAGAGGGATGGTATAAATGGATTCTTTCATAGCAGTCTTCCTTTTGATTCTGTGATTTTGTTCCTGGAGATATTATAACATACGGAGGAAATTCTAAAAAGACTGTGAACTGCAGTTTTAAATATTTCTTTTGCAGAAAATTAGTGTTACAATATTCATCATGAGAAAAAGTATCAGATCAGGAAAAGATCCTGCACGTAGGAGGAAGCATATGGAAATGATGGAAATGACGTGGAAACAAAAACTCAGCAATTTTTGGTTCTATTATAAATGGCGGGTAATATTGGGAGTATTTATCGGATATTTACTGCTTCATTTTCTTATCGATATGATTACAAGAGTAGATTATGATTATTCTGTGGCTATTTTGTCAGAGACTATGTTTTTTAACGGGGAACTGGAGAAGGTTCAGGATGTGCTGGAGGAATATGCCGAAGACAGGAATGGCAATGGAAAAGTGGATGTACAGGTGATAGTCTATACTCTGCCGCAGGGGGATACGGTAGATCCCCAGACGGTAGCTTCAGGAAAGACGCAGTTTCTGGCGGATATGCAGGAAGGGTACAGTATGATCTTTTTATATTCTGATACCATGTATGAGCTTTATGAAGAAGAGGAGCCATGGGAAAATCCGGAGAAGATCGCAGCATACAGTAAATTGTACGATGCGGTTTCTGACACTATTTTAAAAGATTATAATATCGCCATACGCCAATATGAAAACACAACGATAGACGGGGATGAGGAGGCGACGGAGTATTATAACCAGAGTCTGGAATTGCTGGAATCACTGCGTTAAGATCCGGAGGAAACGGTATGTATCAGAGGTTTTGGAAAAACATTACGGATTTTGTTTTTGTGGAGCATAAAGCGCAAAAGGCAGATATTATTTTTGTTCCGGGGAACGGTTATCCGCAGATGGCAGAGAAGGCTGCGCAGCTGTGGAGAGAGGGGTATAGCCCCAGAATATTGCCTTCAGGACGTTACAGTATCTGTGACGGAGCGTTTTTGGGAGTCCTGGATAAAGCAGACCGGTATGCAGGTGAGTATGGAACAGAGTGGGAGTTTTTGCAGGATGTGCTGTTAAAAAACGGAGTTGCCAGAGAGGCAATATTGAAAGAAGACCAGGCAGTTCACACCTATGACAATGCTGTCTGTTCCAGGAAGGTCACAGACAGACTGCATCTTCAGATTCGCTCTGCAATGATCTGTTGTAAAAATTATCATGCCAGACGTTGTCTGATGTATTATCAGCTGCTTTATCCGGATACGGACCTCTTTGTGGTTCCCTGTGTGACAGACGGGATTACAGCAAAAAACTGGTATCGCTCTTCGAAAGGAAGAGAGCTGGTTATGGGCGAGATGGAGCGTTTTGGCTGGCAATTTCACAAGATTGCAGAAGAAATCGCAAAAAAAGAAGAGGAACCATAAGGATTTCTCTTCTTTTTTGATATTATGAATATTTTTTGAATTCCGTATGACATTTCGGACAGGTAACAATAATGGTACCCCGTCCCTTCGGAACACGGATTTTCTGCTGACAATTGGGACAGCGGTAGACATTATACTGTGTTTCGGAAGTGTTTTTCGGATTCTTGTGAAAACGAGAAGTAAGCTTGTCTTTTATCTGCAGGTACTTCATATTTTCCTGAAAGCGCTGTTCATGGTTCTTGGAAAGAATACGATAGTAGCAGTAGATGATGGCCAGGATCGTAATGGAATACAGTAGTCTGTTTGGAATAAAGATACTGAATAAACATAAGATCAATACCAGAACCGTTAAGAATCTGCCATAATTGTCAACACCATATCTTCCTGTCATAAAACGTTGTAATTGGTTTCTCATACATTTCATCCTTTCATAGTATTATTATTTTGATTCGATCAGTGAATCTTCTTCCTCATTTTGTTCATACTTAGAAAAAATATAACGGAATAAGAAAGAAGTAACAAATGCGTATAATGCAAACCCGCCCAGAAGCCATACGATAATGCTTTTTCCCATGGTATTTATATTATAGAATGTAATAAAAAACAGTCCTAATGTCAGGAAAAGCAATAGCAGGGTATATGGAAAATTTAAAATGCTGATGTAGAGTGCATTTTTTACGCATGCAAGGGTTTTGTTATAAAAGCGTGCAATGTACGGAAACAGATATAAGACAACCATAAGACAGAGAATGCTGACGCCGGTGAGCAGGATGTACAGAATTTTTGCTGTGGACGCAGGAAGATAGCCTATGATATAAAAATCTGCACCTAACAAAAGGATCAGAAGCATGACAAAAATCCATATGAGGGTACTTTGTTTAAAGTTACTTTTAAATGCCATAAAAAAACCTTTGGTCGCATATGCCTCTTCTCCCTTTACCATTTTTAAGGTAATGGAATAGAGAGCGGTGCAGGAGGCACCAATGGTTACAACCGGGATGCTGCACAGGATAAACAGTACATTCAGAATTACAATGTCGGCAGCTCGGTTCAGGAAATTCATGAGCGGACTGTCCATACCCAAAAAGTTGTTCATATTATATTTCTTCCTTTCTGTCGAAAAATTAATTCTTCCGTTCGTCTTTGGCAGGTTCTTCCTGTTGTTCTGTCAGATAAAGATGAACCAGCTCAATTCGGTTTTTTTCGATTTTGTCCACAACCAGGCGAACACCGGAATTTACCAAAACAGTTTCCTCAGGTTCCGGAAAACGATCCAATGTTTCGATGACATAACCGCCGATGGAATCATAATCTTCAGATTCCAGCTGTAAGTGCAGCTGTTCATTGATATCGTCCAGTTTTGCGGATCCTAATAACAGATATTCCTGTTGGCTCCGAATCTCCGTGATATCTTCTTCTTCCTGATCATCGTATTCGTCACGGATCTCTCCCACAATTTCCTCCAGCAGATCTTCCAGGGTGATCAGGCCGGCCATAGAACCGTATTCATCCAATACAATGGCGAAATTAATGGAGTCCTTTCGCATTTCCATTAAAAGCTCCGATGTTTTCTTATATTCGAAGGTAAAATATGCTTTTCTTAAAATGTTTCGGATAGAAAAATTCTCCAGACTATCCAGAAGGAGCAGATCCTTCATATTAATAATGCCGATAATATGATCAGTGGTGTCTTCGTAAACAGGAAGACGAGTGAATTTATCCTCCCGAAACAGTTCAATTAGTTCGCTATAAGTACTATCCACATTTACAAATGTAACATCGATTCGGGGCACCATGACATCTTTGGCCTGAGAGTCGCCGAAATCGAACACATTGTGTATCATCTGCCGTTCTTCACTTTCGATAACGCCTTCCTCGTGGCTGACATTTACGATGGTACGAAGCTCACTTTCTGTCATGGTGTTCATCTTCGCGTAGGGGTCGATTCGAAGAAGATGTAAAACAGCATTGGATAGTTTCGTTACAAAAAAGACAACAGGATTAAGAACCAGCATTATCCGATAAATGATGGTCGCATAAGCCAGAGATAGTTTTTCAGAATAAATGGTGGCTATTGTTTTCGGTGTGATTTCACCGAAAATCAGGATGATCAGGGTAATCAGCAGAGTACTGAAACCAATGGCACCCTCATAAAAAAGCTTTATGGTAAGAGCGGTGGCGATAGAAGTAACACTGTTATTTACAATGTTATTGCCCACCAGCAGTGTGCTGAGCATTTTGCCGGGGTCATCAATTACTTTTAATAAAGTGACGGCTCTTTTATTGCCTTCTTCAGCAAGTACCTGAATTCTGATCTTGTTTACCGTTGTCAATGCGGTTTCTGCAGATGAAAAAAAAGCGGACAGACCGATTAATATCACCAGAGCAACCAGTTGTATGGCATCACCGGGATCCAAATTAAAATCACTCCTTTTATACGTTTTGTACGGCGGCAAGCACCGCCTGCTTAATATAGATAATAAAAAATATACATGATTTTGGCTGAAAATGCAAGCGTTATCATTTTCCAGGAAATGGTAATAAAAAAATAAGATTGGGGGTGTCGAAAAAAGGAGAATTGTGGTATGATAGAAAAATGAAGATAAGTATTAATGTGAAGTGCTTTGCCTGGTGCAAAGCGGTCTTTATATAGATGAGGTAAAGAATGAGAAGATTAAGAAGAAGTGTATATCGTCATAAGAATAAGTGGATGGTTCGTATGACCAGTATGGCGTTGGTTGCTGTGCTGGCAGCAGGAGCGCAGACAGCCGGTGTGCAGCAGGTGTATGCAGCAGAACAGGAACAGTCAGAAAGTGAAAAAGAAACGGCGAAAAAAGAAATTGCCGTTTTTCTGGACGGAAAATCCGGTGATGATCTGCAGAATGGAGCAACGGCTGATCATGCGGTTAAGACATGGAAGCGGGCAGTAGAGCTGGTAAAAGAGACGAAAGCAAACGTTATTTATGTATCAGAGACGATTCGAGTGGAAGCATCTGCAGAATGGAAACTGAAAGGTTTTGTGATCAAGGGCGCAAAAGGGTTTAAAGGTCCTTTGATCTCTGTAGAGAAGAAAGCAGTTTTAACGATCTACGGACAGGAATTTAAGGAAGATGAAATCTCAGTTGGAACAGAAGCAGAGCTGATCGTACATAAGGAACTGCCAAAAGAGCCGGATACAGAGGAAACAGACACAGAAGAAACAGATACAGAAAAATCGGCAGAAGATACGGACAGTGATGACAAGCTGCCTGAGAAGAAAGAAGAGAATCCGGTACAGCCGGAGGGTGCGGATACAGAAAACAAACAGCAGCAGAGCCCGGAGGAATCGGAGGAGAAAGTTCCTTCCAAAGAACAGCCGTCCTCAGGATCCGGTGACATGACATCGGAGCAGCAGCCGGAAGAACAGCCGCAGGTGCCGGAGGATACAGATTCGGAACAGCAGCCAGAAGAACAGCCACAGGAACCGGAGAAGGCAGATGGAGAACAGCTTCCGGAGGAAACGCTGTCACCGGAAGAACAGCAGGCATTACAGAATCTGGCATTGGCAGAGCAGGCTGCAGCATCTATAGAGGAATCTATCAGCCAGGCGGAAGTGGGAGATATTTATCAGCTGGTGGATGCCACCAAAGAGTTTGAAGCATTGGCCCTGGAAGTGCAGGAGTTAATTCCGCAGAATGTAAAGGATGATCTGACCGCCGCTCAGGAAGCGTCCAAAGAGATTCTTTTAAACTGCAATGGTTTGAAGGTAACAGGAGAGTTTCTTCCATGGCATGTACAGTTTATTGCTGAGCTGAGAACAGATGGAGCATTGACGGAGCAGCAGGATGTGCGCACTTTGCTGTCATCCTATGATTTAAAGCTTTGGGATCTTATGACGGATACAGAATATAAGATTCCGGAAGGCCAAAAAGTGACGGTCACCATGAAAGCACCGGATATGGGCTTGTATCAGCAGCTGATCATTGTCCATACACTGGAAGATGGAAGCAAGGAATATATTACTCCGGTGATCGACGGAGATTGGTTAAGTTTTGAGACAAGTTCTTTTAGTCCCTTTGATGTAGCGGGCAATAAGGTGATTGTCGGAATACAGTTCCCGAAGGAAAACAGCACAGGCAGTCAGAGTTCTTCCGGAAGTCTGGTTTCCGGCAGCACGGGAAATAGAAATACCACCGGCACCTCCTCCAGTAGGAAAAACAGCAGCAGTTCTTCCAAGAAGAATTCTGCCTCTAACCCAAGTTCTGCAAAGAAGAGAAACAGCGCGCCCAAGACAGGAGATGCAGCTGTGATTTTTCCGTACGCATTGAGTGCAGGCGCAGCGGCAATCGGTGCTGTTACAGCGAGAGGAAAGAAAAAGAAAGAGGAAGAAGAATAAGAAAAAGTGATATGACATCAGACCCTCCCATATACTATTATGGGAGGGTTGTTTTATGAAAAATCAAGCTGTTGCACCATCAGGAAGTTATACCTTAATAAAATCTTTGCTGTTATCTTACGTGATCACAGCTGCGGCACTGTTGCTTCTTGCATTTTTACTGTTTCGTTTTCAGCTGGGAGAGGATAAAGTGACGCTGGGAATTACTGTTATTTACATAGTATCCTGTCTGGCCGGAGGATTTTTCGTCGGAAAAAAGATGGGGAATAAAAAGTTTTTGTGGGGTATGGTTCTGGGAATCTGTTATGGCGCCCTGCTGCTGGGAATTACCCTGTTAGTAGAACACCAGCTGGATCCGGATACAGGGAAAGTGATTACTACTTTATTCCTTTGTCTTGGAGGAGGTATGCTGGGCGGCATGCTTTCCTGAAAGGCCGGGATACGCAGACCGGATGATCTTTTACCAGGTTAAAAAAGTACTTTAAAAACGGATTAGACTATGATATACTTATCTAAGTTTAATATCAAGGAGGAATTAGCATGGAACACATTAAGACATTAAATACAAAAAGTTTACAGAATACAGTAAAAAAAGGCGGCTGTGGGGAATGTCAGACATCCTGCCAGTCTGCCTGCAAAACTTCCTGTACAGTAGGAAATCAGAGCTGTGAAAATACAAAATAAGCAGCTTGCAGAAGTTGTGAAAAAAGCAGCGGTATAAAAGCCGCTGCTCTTTCGCGTGTTATAAAAAAATGAAAGGGGATCCATTGTGGTTCACGCATATAAAAACAACGGTTATAATATTGTATTAGATGTGAACAGCGGATCAGTACATGTGGTAGATGAGATTGTCTATGATATGATTCAGCTGTTTAATGAAGGAAAGGACGAAGAGCAGATTATTTCTGCTCTTGCAGATACATATAGCAGAGAAGAACTGGAAACAGCTATGTCAGAGATTCATACATTGAAACAGGAGCAGATGCTGTTTACCGAGGACATTTATGAGGATGCGATCATGAATTATAAGGACAGGCCTACCGTAGTGAAGGCTCTGTGCCTCCATGTTGCACACGACTGTAATCTTGCCTGCCGCTACTGCTTCGCAGAGGAAGGCGAGTATCATGGCAGAAGAGCATTGATGAGTTATGAGGTAGGTAAAAAAGCACTGGATTTTCTCATTGCCAATTCCGGCAACCGCAGGAATTTGGAAGTGGATTTCTTTGGCGGGGAGCCGCTTATGAACTGGCAGGTGGTCAAGGATCTGGTTGCTTATGGCCGCGAGCAGGAAAAAATCCATGATAAAAATTTCAGATTTACCCTGACAACCAACGGAGTGCTTCTCAATGAAGAAGTGATGGAATTTGCCAATAAAGAGATGAGCAATGTGGTGCTGAGCATTGATGGACGAAAAGAAGTCAATGATTATATGCGCCCCTTCTGTAAAGGTGCGGGAAGCTATGATCTGATTCTTCCTAAATTTCAGGCATTTGCCGAAAGCCGGAATCAGGAGAAGTATTATGCCAGGGGAACTTTTACCCGTCATAATCTGGACTTTTCCAAGGATGTTCTTCATCTTGCCGATCAGGGATTTAAACAGATTTCTGTGGAACCTGTAGTGGCAGCGCCGGAAGAAGAATATGCGCTGCGTCAGGAGGATCTGCCGATTCTGTTTGAAGAGTATGATAAGCTGGCAAAAGAGATGATCAAGAGAGAAAAAGAAGGAAGAGGATTTCAGTTTTTCCATTTTATGATTGATCTTACAGGCGGCCCCTGTGTATATAAACGTCTTTCCGGATGCGGTTCGGGAACAGAATATCTGGCGGTTACTCCCTGGGGTGATCTTTATCCGTGCCATCAGTTTGTGGGAGAAGAGGAATTTCTGATGGGCAATGTAGACGAGGGAATCACAAAGCCGGAGATTCGGGATCAGTTTAAAGAATGTAATGTTTACACAAAAGAAAAGTGCAGAAACTGTTTTGCCAAGTTTTACTGCAGCGGCGGATGTGCCGCCAACGCATATAATTTTCAGGGATCCATTCACGATGCTTATGACATAGGATGTGAACTGCAGAGAAAAAGAGTGGAGTGTGCGATTATGATCAAGGCAGCCTTGGCTGATCAAGAATAAAAGATAAGAAGGTAAAAGACGATGAAAAAAAATAAAAGTATCCTAGTTTTGATACTGACCGTTTTAGTTACTGCTTTTTTAGTATTTGTAGCTGCTGTCGGATTGGGTCCTACCGGAACCGGCGCTGCCAAAAATATTAAAAAAGGTCTGGATCTGTCAGGCGGAGTCAGTATTACGTATGAAACAGTAAAAGACAACCCCTCATCCGACGAAATGTCAGATACGATTTACAAGCTCCAGAAGCGTGTAAGTCAGTACAGTACAGAGGCACAGGTATATCAGGAAGGGGACAACCGCATTAATGTGGAAATTCCGGATGTAACAGATGCCAATACCATTTTGGAAGAACTGGGCAAACCGGGTTCTTTGGTATTCCAGGATCTTTCCGGAAATACAGTGCTGGAGGGCAGTGATGTAGCTGATGCCCAGGGTGTATCCACCGAAGATCAGAATACCGGAGCAAGACAGTATGTGGTAAGCTTAAGACTGACCGATGAAGGTGCAGCAAAGTTTGCAGAAGCGACGGAAGCAAATCTGGGAAAACAGATTGCGATTGTATATGATGGAGAGACCTTGAGTGCTCCTACGGTTCAAAGTGTGATAGCCGATGGAAACGCGCAGATTACAGGTATGGAATCTATAGAAGAAGCAAAAGATCTGGCTTCCTCTATTCGAATCGGTTCCCTGAAGCTGGAACTGGAAGAGATGCGTTCTACCGTAGTTGCGGCACAGCTGGGAAGAGAAGCAATTGCTACCAGTTTACGGGCAGCAGCTATCGGATTGCTGCTGGTTATCTTATTTATGATCGTAGTATACCGTATTCCTGGTATAGCAGCAGCCATTTCGCTGATTCTGTATACCTGCCTGGATTTGATCGCGATCAATGCCTTTGATCTTACGTTAACTCTACCGGGTATTGCGGGTATTATTTTATCCATTGGTATGGCCGTGGATGCAAATGTTATTATTTACGCACGTATCAAAGAAGAAATTACAGCCGGCAAGTCTGTGAAAGGTGCGATAAAGACAGGATATCAAAAAGCTTTTTCAGCGATTTTTGATGGAAATATTACGACGCTGATCGCAGCGTTTGTATTAAATATTATGGGAAGCGGCAGTGTAAAAGGTTTTGCACAGACATTGGCACTTGGTATTGTACTTTCCATGTTTACAGCCCTTGTGATCTCACGGCTGATCGTCTATGCATTTTATGGTGTGGGCGCCAGAGGCGAAAAGTGCTATGGAACGTTGAAAGAGAGAAAGACCATTGATTTTGTGGGACACAGGAAAATCTTTTTCATTGTTTCTATCGTTTTAGTGCTGGTGGCTCCGGTATCCATGTTAGTGTATCAGGGAACGTCAGGCAAAGCGTTAAATTACAGTCTGGAATTTATGGGCGGTACTTCCACAACCGTTACTTTTAATGAAGATATGTCCATGAGCCAGCTGGAAGAAGAGGTAGTACCTCTGGTTGCAGATATTACCGGTGACAATAATGTGATTCCTACAAAAGTAGTGGACAGTAATCAGGTCATTATCAAAACACGGGAGCTGAGTTTGGAAGAGCGGACAAAGATGAATCAAATGTTAGTGGATAACTTCCAGGTTGACGAAGAACTGATCGCGGCAGAGAGTATTTCTTCCACCATCAGTTCGGAGATGCGGCGCGATGCAGTGGTATCGGTGATCGTGGCCACGATCCTTATGTTGATTTATATTTG
Organism: Lachnospiraceae bacterium; assembly: GCA_050944855.1. Lineage (GTDB taxonomy): Bacteria > Bacillota > Clostridia > Lachnospirales > Lachnospiraceae > Lactonifactor. The sequence goes on along the minus strand of JBMNRU010000002.1, from coordinate 109,974 downwards.
GTTCCGTTTTAAGGATATCCGTTTTGCAAGCAGTGCAGTGCTGGCTCTGCTTCATGATGTGCTGGTAGTTCTGGCATTTTATGCAGCGGCCCGTATTTCTGTGGGCAATACGTTTATTGCCTGTATGCTGACTATCGTTGGATATTCGATTAATGCCACTATCGTTATATTTGACCGTATTCGTGAGAATCAGCGGATTATGCAGAAAGCGGCACTTCCGGAGATTGTAAACCTTAGTATCACACAGACTTTGACAAGGAGTATTTATACTTCCGTTACCACATTTATCATGGTAGTAATGCTGTTTATACTGGGTGTTTCTTCCGTAAGAGAATTTGCACTGCCGCTGATGGTAGGCATCATCTGCGGCGGATATTCTTCCGTATGCATTACCGGTGCACTCTGGTATGTTATGAAAGCAAAACAAGCAAAGAAACGTTAATGAGAAAAGGGGTTGTTTTTTAGCAGCCCCTTCTTGTTATGTCAGGAGAAGAAAAATTGGAAAAATGGGTGATCTCCGCGAAACGTGGGGACTTTAACGAAATCGGCCGCAGATTTGGGATAGATCCTGTTGTGGCCCGCCTGATCCGGAATCGGGATGTGATAGATGACGCCTCCATTGAGAAATATCTCTATGGAGATGTATCCAGTCTGTATGATCCGTTTCTGATGAAGGACATGGAGCAGGCAGTTGCAATTTTGGAAAATAAAATAAAAGAGAAGAAAAAAATCCGTATTATCGGAGATTATGATATTGACGGTATTTGTTCTACTTACATACTCTTTCGGGGATTGAGTGATCTGGGCGCTGTTGTAGACATAGAGATTCCCGACCGGATCAAAGACGGATACGGCATTAACATAGCACTGATCGATGCAGCATTGGAAGCAGGGATTGATACGATTTTAACCTGTGACAATGGAATCAGCGCGGCAGAGCAGATTACTCATGGGAAAGAGGCTGGCATGACGGTGATCGTTACGGATCATCATGAGGTGCCTTACGAAGAGCAGGATGGAAAAATCCGTTATCTGATTCCCCAGGCGGATGCCGTAGTAAATCCCAAACAGGCGGACTGCTCCTATCCGTTTCAGGGATTGTGCGGGGCAGGCGTGGCCTTTCAGCTGATCCGTGCCATGTATCAAAGGCGGGGAAAGGAGCAGGAAATCTGGGAATATCTTCCGTTTGCCGCGATCGCAACGGTGGGGGATGTGATGGATCTGGTGGATGAAAACCGGATTCTGGTAAAAGAAGGACTGAAGATGCTGGAGGGAACCTCCCATGTGGGGCTGCAGGCACTGCTTGCGGTCAACCAGCTGGAGAACCGGCCGGTTACGGCGTACCATATAGGATTTGTGTTGGGTCCCTGTATGAATGCCAGTGGAAGATTGAGTACCGCAAAGAGGGCTTTCTCTCTTTTATGCAGTACCTCCCGGGCGGAAGCGGATGTGTTGGCAAATGATTTAAAAGCATTGAATGACAGCCGAAAGGAAATGACCGAACAGGGGACCCGGGAAGCGATTACTCTGGTAGAAACAACTTCTTTAAAACAGGATAAAGTATTAGTTGTTTATCTTCCGGATTGCCATGAAAGCCTTGCGGGGATCATTGCAGGCAGGATTCGTGAAAAATACGGCAGACCCGCTTTTGTTTTGACAAAGGGAGAAGAAACGGTAAAAGGATCAGGGCGTTCCATTGAAGCCTATTCTATGTATCGGGAAATGACAAAATGCAAAGATCTCTTTCTCCGGTTTGGCGGACATCCCATGGCCGCAGGCCTGTCCATTCCGGAGGCACAGGTAGGAGAATTCAGAGAGAGGATCAATGTCTTGTGTACTCTTACAGACGAAGATCTGGTAGAGAAGATCGTGATTGATGTGGCAATGCCGCTGTCTTATATTACCATTCCGCTGGTGCGTCAGATACAGTGTCTGGAACCTTTTGGAAAGGGAAATAAAAAGCCGGTCTTTGCCCAGCGGAAAATACGGCTTATGGGACTGCGGATTTTGGGCAAGAATAGAAACGTAGTAAAAATGCAGGCCTTTGATGAAAACGGGTATGGGATGGAAGCTTTGTATTTCGGAGAAGGCGAGGCGTTTGTAAAACAGGTGGAGGAGAAGGAAACCTGGGATATTTTATATTACCCGGAAGTGAATTCTTATCAGGGAAGGGAGAATCTGCAAATAATCCTTCAAAAAATCCGATAAAATTTGCACCTTGTAAAAAAAGATGCTATACTTATAAAATGACAAAAATTTTAATAAAGTGCGGAAGTACGGCGTTATCCGAAGACAGCAGGGGTTCCGCATAAGATAGAGAACGTGGATCAAACCATGGGATAAGGAGAGACAAAAAGATGAAAAGAGTAGAGGATTATGTAAGAAGTATTCCGGATTTTCCGGAAGAAGGCATCATTTTCCGCGATGTTACCAGTATTTTACAGGATGCGGATGGTCTTACATTAGCGATTGATTCTATGCAGAAGACATTGGAAGGCGTGGATGTGGATGTAATTGTAGGAACAGAATCCCGTGGATTTATCTTTGGTGTGCCGATTGCCTATAATCTGCACAAACCTTTTGTTCCGGTCCGCAAAAAAGGGAAACTGCCCTGTGAGACAATTTCCAGAAGTTATGATTTAGAATATGGAAGCGCTACCATCGAGATGCACAAAGATGCCATTAAGCCGGGACAGAAAGTGGCGGTTGTGGATGATCTGATTGCCACCGGCGGTACGATCGAAGCAGCGATCAAGATGATTGAAGAACTGGGCGGGGAAGTAGTCAAAGTAGTCTTTTTAATGGAACTGGCCGGTTTAAAAGGAAGAGAGAGATTAGCAGGTTACGATGTATCTTCTGTAATTTGCTATGAAGGTAAATAATAGATTACAGCAGGTGATTGCACATGGAAGTAGAAAAAGTGATAACAGGCGAAGAGGAAAAAAGAGAAAAAATTCGGAAGGCTGATGCAAGAGTAAAGACGATGGAAGACTTTACGAGCCCTGAGGTATTATATGATGAGCTGATTGCAAGTGTGAAGAAGTATCATCCTTCTGCTGATATTTCCATGATAGAAAAAGCATATCATATTGCATCGGAAGCCCATCAGGGGCAGCTGAGAAAGTCAGGAGAACTCTATATTATCCACCCGTTATGTGTGGGTATTATTCTTGCTGACCTGGAATTGGACAAAGAGACGATCGTAGCAGGTCTTCTTCACGATGTGGTAGAGGATACGGTTATGACAGCAGAGGAGATCACGCAGGAATTTGGCAGTGAAGTTTCTCTGTTGGTAGAGGGTGTTACGAAGCTGGGACAGTTATCCTATTCGGCAGATAAAGTGGAAGTACAGGCAGAAAATTTAAGGAAGATGTTTCTGGCCATGGCGAAGGATATCCGGGTAATTCTGATTAAACTGGCGGACCGGCTGCATAATATGCGTACATTGAAATATATGAGGCCGGAGAAACAAAAAGAAAAAGCCAGAGAGACCATGGATATTTATGCGCCTATTGCGCAGCGCCTTGGTATTTCCAAGATCAAGATTGAGCTGGATGATCTGTCTTTGAAATATCTGAAGCCGGAAGTATATTATGATCTGGTCGAGAAGATTTCATTGAAAAAGAGTCAGAGAGAAGCGTTTGTGGATAGGATCGTTCAGGATGTGCGTCAGCATATCGAGCGTGCCAATATCCATGCACAGGTAGACGGACGCATCAAGCATTTCTTCAGCATTTATAAGAAGATGGTGAATCAGGATAAAACTCTGGATCAGATTTATGACCTGTTTGCCGTACGTATTATTGTAGATACAGTAAAAGACTGCTATGCGGCGCTGGGGATTATCCACGAAATGTATAAGCCGATCCCGGGCCGCTTCAAAGATTATATTGCTATGCCGAAGCCAAATATGTATCAGTCGTTACATACCACGCTGATCGGTCCTAACGGGCAGCCTTTTGAGATACAGATCCGTACCTTTGAGATGCATAAGACGGCAGAGTATGGTATTGCTGCCCATTGGAAATATAAGGAAGTTTCTGATGGGAAAAAGCCTGCCACGCAACAGGAAGAAGAGAAATTAAGCTGGCTGCGTCAGATTCTGGAATGGCAGAGGGATATGTCGGATAACAGAGAGTTTATGAGTCTGTTAAAGAGTGACCTGGATCTGTTTTCAGAGAGCGTATACTGCTTTACTCCTGCCGGCGATGTGAAGAATCTGCCCAGCGGATCTACTCCCATTGATTTTGCATACAGCGTTCACAGCGCAGTCGGTAATAAGATGGTAGGGGCCCGTGTAAACGGAAAACTGGTTCCCATTGAGTATGTGATCAAGAACGGTGACAGAATTGAGATTATTACTTCTCAAAATTCTAAGGGGCCGAGCCGGGACTGGCTGAAAGTAGTTAAGAGTACGCAGGCCAAGAATAAGATTAATCAGTGGTTTAAACAGGAATTAAAAGAAGACAACATTTCCAAAGGCAAGGAAATGCTGAGCAATTATGCAAAAGTCAAGGGAATTGTATTGAGCGAACTGACCAAACCCAGTTATATGGAAGTGGTTATGCGTAAATACGGTTTTCGTGACTGGGATTCGGTGCTGGCGGCACTGGGCCACGGCGGCCTGAAAGAGGGGCAGGTTTTAAATAAACTGCTGGAAGGCTACGAGCGGGAGCATAAGCGTGAGCTGACAGATGAGAAAGTACTGGAAGCGGTCGCTGAGAATAGAGAAAAGCTTCATGTGGCGAAGTCGCATAATACCATTATTGTAAAAGGCATTCATGACGTTGCAGTACGTTTTTCCAAGTGCTGCAATCCGATTCCGGGAGATGAAATCGTAGGTTTTGTCACAAGAGGCCGGGGGGTCTCCATTCATCGGACAGATTGTATCAATGTACTGAATATGACAGAGAATGATCGTGTACGGCTGATTGATGCAGAATGGCAGACGAACGGTGATAAGAGCGGGGAATTGTATCAGGCAGAAATCACAGTATATGCCTATAACCGTACCGGGCTTTTAGCGGATGTGACCCGTCTTTTGACAGAACGCAAGGTCGATCTTACCTCTGTCAATACACACTTGAACAAAAAAGGAATTGTTACCATTTCCGTGGCGTTTGAAGTGGGAGGAAGGGATGTCCTGAATCATTTGATAGAAAAGATCAGACAGGTAGAGAGCGTTATTGATATTGAACGTACTACCGGTTAGGAGCAATTATGGGAAATCTGGAAATAAGAACAGTAGTCGTAGGTGCCCTGCAGACGAACTGTTATCTTTTGAAAAATAAAACAACGCAGGAAATACTGATCGTAGATCCCGGTGACGATGCCGTCAGGATTGAGCAGCAGATTGCCCAATGTGACGGTAAGGTTGCGGGTATTCTTCTGACGCATGGACACTATGACCATACGTTAGCCGCAGAAGAGTTAAGAAGCTTTTATCATGTAGATATTTACGCACCGAAAAGTGAAGAAAAGCTTTTGCTGAGTCCGGCTCAGAATATGTCCGGTGGATGGAGAAGCAAACCCTATTCTCTTGCTGCCGATCATTTTCTGGAGGATGGACAGATGCTGAGTCTGGCTGGCTTTTCTATGGAAGTGCTGTATACTCCCGGTCATACCGCTGGCTCCAGCTGCTATTATCTGGAAGAGGAAGAAGTATTGCTGAGCGGGGATACGCTGTTTGCCGGATCTATGGGAAGAACGGATCTGCCAACGGGAGATACCCGCCAGATGGAGCACAGTCTTCAGAGACTGGCACAGATTATGCCGGAGCGGGTACGTGTCTATCCGGGGCACGGCAGTTCTACAGATATAGGTTATGAGAAAATGTACAATCCCTATATGAGGTAGAGGCATGATAGGAATTCAATTGGATAAACAGGATTTTGAGTATGATGTACATTCTCTTGTAAAAGCTTTCTATCCGAAAGAAGAAGTGAAGATCTATTATGAGGGAGAAGAAAAGAAAGAAGAGTTTCCCTTTTTGATAGAAGTGCACTATGAGGAAGATCAAGTCAGAATCCGTCTGAATAAAGCGGGGCAATGTATATTTGACGATACCATTGCCTTAGATTATGTTGATAGAAAAATTTCGAAAAATAAAGTAAAACTACTTTTATATTGCGGACTGCAGTTAGAGAGCGGTCAGAGTCTTCCCTGGGGGAATCTCACCGGTATTCGTCCTACCAAAATTGCCATGGGCCTTTTGGAGAAAGGATATACCAATGTACAGGCAGCTAATTTTATGCGGGAAAATTATCTGGTCAGCAATCAGAAAACAGCGCTGGCAATTGCCATTGCAAACAGGGAACGGCATATATTAAGAGATATTGATTATGACCGTGGATACAGTTTATATGTGGGAATTCCTTTCTGTCCCTCCATCTGTTTGTATTGTTCTTTTAGCTCGTTTCCTCTGCATGTGTGGAAGGATCGGGTAGACCAGTACCTGGATGCGCTGATCAAGGAGCTGGAGTTTATCAGCAGGATCATGAGTGACAGAGTCCTGGATACCATATATATCGGAGGCGGAACGCCTACCACATTAGAACCGCATCAGTTGCGGCGGCTTCTGGATTGTCTGCAGAAGGAATTTGATCTGACTACGGTAAAGGAATATACGGTGGAGGCCGGAAGACCGGACAGTATCACAGCAGAGAAGCTGGCGGTACTGCGGGAATATCCCGTCACCCGTATTTCGGTGAATCCTCAGACCATGAATCAGAAGACGCTGGATATTATAGGAAGAAAACATACCGCAGAGGATACGGTACATGCGTTTCATCTGGCAAGGGAAGCCGGATTTGATAATATTAATATGGATCTGATCGCAGGGCTTCCGGGAGAAGATGCGCAGATGGTATCGCATACGCTGGATGCAGTCAGAGAATTGTCTCCGGATAGTCTTACGGTACATTCGCTGGCCGTGAAACGGGCGGCAAGGCTGCGTATGTTCCGGGAAGAATATGAGGAAATGACCTTTGAAAATAATCAGGAGATTATGGATCTGGCTTACGGTTGTGCGCAGGATCTGCAGATGTCCCCGTATTACTTGTATCGCCAGAAAAATATGGCGGGTAACCTGGAAAATGTAGGATATGCAAGAACGGGGAAAGAAGGCATCTATAATATTTTGATTATGGAAGAAAAGCAGCCTATCATCGCTGCGGGAGCCGGAGCATCTACCAAATTGGTATTTGCAAATGGCAGCAGGATTGAACGGGTGGAGAATGTAAAAGATGTAACAAATTACATCACCCGTATTGATGAGATGATAGAGAGAAAAAGGATAGGTATTGCTGCGTATTTAAAATGATTATAACATTTGTTCCGTGGAAAGGAATGGAGATTTATGGAAGAGGCAAAGCCTGCAGAAAAGAGAAAGCATCTGATTGTCTGTGACCTGGAACAGGAGATCCGTCATGGAATACGTGTCAGTCAACTGGCGAGAGGGCTTGCAGAAGAAGCAGGGCTGTCTCAGAAGGTATGTTACCATGTGGCACAGGCAGGGTTATTGCATGATATCGGGAAATTATGTCTGAGCAATCAAATGCAGGGGATCGATGATCCTCTCATTGTGGAAGAGATGAAATACGTGCGGATGCATTCTCGTTTTAGCTATGAAATATTGAAAAAGAGAGGGTATGATCCCTGGCTCTGTCAGACGGTGCTGTATCATCACGAAAATTATGACGGAACCGGATATCCGGGAAATCTGGAGGGAGAAGTGATTCCGGTGGAATCCCGTATCCTGAGAATTTGTGATGTGTATGCAGCACTTACTGAGAAAAGATCCTATCGGGATGCTTTTTCCCATGAAACCGCTATGGAATTGATGATCGATGAAGTACGGTATTTTGATATGCATTTGTTTTTGCTGTTTCAGCGAATGCTGCATAAGAAAGAAGAAACAGGAAAGGAGCAATGATTATGAAATTAAAGAAGAAAACAGTTACCGGTATGAAGGATATCCTGCCAAGAGAGATGGAAATTCGCGATTATGTGATCCGTCTGATCAAGGATACCTATCATACCTTTGGATTTACTTCTGTAGAAACTCCGTGTGTGGAGCACATTGAAAATTTGTGCAGTAAGCAGGGCGGAGATAATGAAAAGCTGATTTTTAAGATTTTAAAACGCGGAGAGAAACTGAAACTGGAAACCGCACAGGAGGAAGCGGATCTGGTAGACAGCGGACTGCGTTATGACCTGACCGTGCCTCTTTCCCGTTTTTATGCCAACAATGCCAATGATCTGCCGGCTCCGTTTAAGGCGCTGCAGATGGGAAATGTATGGCGTGCGGACAGACCACAGAGGGGTCGTTTTCGCCAGTTTATGCAGTGTGATATTGATATTTTAGGGGAACCTTCTATTTTAGCAGAGATTGAATTGATCCTGGCTACCTCTACTTTGATCGGCAAACTGGATTTTGAAGGGTTTACGGTTCGTATCAATGACCGTCGTATCTTAAAAGCGATGGCAGCTTACAGCGGTTTTCCGGAAGACAGCTATGACACTGTATTTATTATCCTGGATAAAATGGATAAGATTGGCATGGATGGTGTGGCGAAAGAACTGGAGCAGGAAGGATTTTCAAAAGAAAGTGTGGAAAAATATCTGCAAATGTTCCAGACACTGACCGATGATGCAGAGGGTGTCCGTTACTGTCAGAAACAGCTGGAAGGGTATCTGGACGAAGCTACCGCACAGGGTCTGATCGATATTATGGAGACCGTAGATGCGGTGAAGAGCGCTGACTTTAAGCTGGTGTTTGATCCGACTTTAGTGCGCGGTATGTCTTACTATACAGGTACTATTTTTGAAATTTCCATTGACGGTTTCGGCGGCAGTGTCGGCGGCGGAGGCCGTTACGATGAAATGATCGGGAAATTTACAGGGAATCAGACATGTGCCTGCGGATTTTCCATTGGTTTTGAGCGTATTGTTATGCTGCTTCTGGAAAGAGATTATCAGATTCCTACGAATGCAGGCAAAGTAGCGTACCTGTTGGAGAAAGATATGCCGGCAGAGGGCATGAAGAAGATCTTCCAGAAGGCGAAAGAGGAACGCAAAAAGGGTGTGCAGGTCAATATTTCCATTATGAAAAAGAACAAAAAGTTCCAAAAAGAGCAGTTAAATAAAGAAGGCTATGAAGAGATTATAGAATTTTTCACAGATAAAATGTAAGAGGAGAGAAAATCATGGCGGAGTCAATGAAAGGGTTGAAAAGAACCCACAGATGTACAGAAGTTACAAAGGCCAATATAGGTGAAACCGTTACCCTGATGGGATGGGTACAGAAAAGCAGAAACAAGGGCGGAATCGTCTTTGTGGATCTCAGGGACCGTTCCGGAATTATGCAGATTATTTTTGAAAACGGAAGCATTGATGAGGAAGGCTTTGAAAAGGCAGGACGTCTGCGCAGCGAGTTTGTTGTGGCAGTGGTAGGTACCGTAGAAGCCAGAAGCGGTGCTGTCAATGAAAACCTGAAGACCGGAGAACTGGAGATTCGTGCAAACCACCTGCGTATCTTATCAGAGGCGGAAACACCTCCATTCCCAATTGAAGAAAACAGCAAGACGAAGGAAGAACTGCGTCTGAAATACCGGTATCTGGACTTAAGAAGACCGGACTTGCAGCGCAACCTGATCATGAGAAGCAAGGTTGCTACCTTAACACGACAGTTCCTGGCACAGGAAGGGTTCCTGGAAATAGAAACTCCCATGCTGACCAAGAGTACGCCGGAGGGAGCAAGAGATTATCTGGTGCCAAGCCGTGTGCATCCGGGTACATTCTATGCACTGCCGCAGTCTCCTCAGCTTTTCAAACAGCTGTTGATGTGTTCCGGTTATGACCGCTATTTTCAGATTGTCAAGTGTTTCCGTGACGAGGATCTTCGTGCAGACCGTCAGCCGGAATTTACCCAGATTGACCTTGAGTTGTCTTTTGTGGATGTGGATGATGTCATTGATGTCAATGAACGTATGCTGGCATATTTATTTAAAGAAATCCTGGGTGTAGAGGTATCCCTGCCTATCCAGAGAATGACATGGCAGGAAGCTATGAATCGCTATGGTTCCGATAAACCGGATATTCGTTTTGGCATGGAACTGCAGGACGTATCAGAAACAGTAAAGGGCTGTGAATTTGCAGTATTTAAAAATGCGCTGGAGAACGGCGGAAGTGTACGCGGCATTAATGCACCCGGACAGGGCGGCATGCCTCGTAAAAAAATTGATAAGCTGGTTGATTTTGCAAAGGATTACGGTGCAAAAGGCTTGGCTTATGTGGCAATTCAGGAAGATGGCAGCGTAAAATCTTCTTTTGCAAAATTTATGAAGGAAGATGAGATGAAGAACTTAATTACTGCCATGGACGGTAAACCAGGCGATTTACTGTTATTTGCAGCAGATAAAAATAAAGTAGTATGGGATGTATTAGGCGCTCTGCGTCTGGAGATGGCCCGTCAGATGGAACTGCTGGATAAAAATGAATATAAGTTTATCTGGATCACCGAATTCCCGCTTCTTGAGTGGAGTGAAGAACAGAATCGATTTACCGCCATGCATCATCCGTTTACCATGCCGATGGAAGAAGACCTGCATCTTATCGAGACAGATCCGGGTGCAGTACGTGCCAAGGCTTATGATATCGTGTTAAACGGAAATGAAATCGGCGGAGGAAGTGTCCGTATTTTCCAGGATGATGTGCAGGAGAAGATGTTTAAGGCGTTAGGATTTACCACCGAAGAAGCATATAAGCGTTTTGGTTTCCTGTTGAACGCATTTAAGTATGGAGTACCGCCTCACGCAGGTTTGGCCTATGGTTTGGACCGTCTGGTTATGCTGATGGCAAAAGAAGACAGTATCCGGGATGTCATTGCCTTCCCTAAAGTGAAAGATGCCTCCTGTCTGATGACAAATGCGCCGGATGTGGTAGATGATATCCAGTTGGAAGAATTGGGTATTGCCATTCAGGCACCGGAAGAGGAAGTATAAAAAGAAAGAAAGATAAAAAATATACCCATGAAAGACATATGGTTTTTCATGGGTATATTTTTTATGATTTGCAGCTATAGGATGAAAATAGATTTTAATATAGCTGTTCTATACTTTTGATAAGTAAATACAGGCGGTCATTCCAGGGAGTCGGTACGTTTACCGCTTTTCCCTCTGCGATCATGGTTCCTGCAAAATAGTCCGTCTCCGTTTTTCTCTTCGCTTCCACATCCTGAAGCATGGAGCTTTTATCATCGTGTGCAGACGAAGCAATATCCTTCATGGCATCTTCCACATCCTCGGCTGTGATATGGATGCCTTTTGCCTCGGCTACAGCTAACACTTCTTCCATTACTTCGCGTGCAGCCAGATTGAGCTGAGGAATATCAACAAATGCTCCGTAACAGGCATGGGTGACGGCAGAAAGCTGATTAAGGCTGACATTGGTCATAAATTTAAGCCACATGGCTCTGTGGATGTCCGGCATTACTTCATGGGGAACACCGGCTGCATCAAAAAGCTCCTGTACTGCCTGTACCTCTTCTGATATATGGGAACTTTCCCGGTCACCGAACTGGATCGGTCCCTCCCAGGAACAAACAATTCCATTTTGATCTCTTGCCGTATCGATTCTGCACAATCCACCGAGAACCTTATTGGAAGGAAAGGCTTTTTTCAGGATATCCGGGGCTGTGATGCCGTTGCACATGGGTAATAGTATGGTATCCGGCGTTATGATGTTTCTGATATCGCATATGGCCTGTTCAAGCTGATAGTTTTTCATGGATAACAGAATTAAATCGGCTTTCCAGTCTGCATTTTCAGGTTCTATTACGGTTGGGACAAATGTGACTCCGTTTACAGTCTGGCCGTTTTTCCGTATTCTTTCCGCGCGGTGTCCGCCTGCGATAACGGCAAAATTTTCTTTCATGTAATCAAAAAGATGAATGGCGTATACACTGCCTACGGCACCTAAACCTACCATAGCGGCTTTATTTATTTTCATATCCTGTCCTCCTTTTTGTGTTTACTCTGCTGCAGCCTCTGCATCAGAGCCATTGTTGTTTGGTACTTCATTGGATATTTCCGCTACCGCAGATCCGATATTTCCCAAAATAGCCTGGGCCACCTCATCGGTCATCTGCAGTTTCCAGGAACTTCCATCATTTACCAGTTCCAACGCAAGCGTTGTAGTGGCAGATGCGTCACTTGCTTCAATATTTTTTAAAAGCAGCTGATTTGCAACCGCGAGACGCCCGGAGGTACCGTCAGCCAAAGCCTGAGAGGTGACCAGATAGGTACCTAATTCGGCTTCATAATTTTTCAGAACATCTTTAAAATCGCAGCTTGTGATTTCCAGAGATACCGTAACGGTTTGTCCATTGTTTTGCGAATCTATAATCCGGTAGTCAAAATGATCATGGATCTGAGAGGCCAGAGCCTGTGTGATAGAGCGCCGGTAGGTATCGTCCATGTCAAAGAGTGAATCCAGCTGCAGATATTGGTTCAGCTGTTCCAGGTCGAACCCTTTAATCGTGTCAAAATGGATTTCCACAATCTCTTCCGGTGTGAATAAATTGGAACTGGAAAGGTATCCTGCAAAATCACCGGTAAGCTGTTTGTCAGAAGTTTTGGTATGCTTTAGTATCCATTGGCCATCTTTCTTTTCTAATGTAAGATGACATGTGGATTTTATGGTATCATAGTCCTGTTCCGACAGGATGTCCCGCAGCAGCAGATAATAGTCTTCCAGAGAATATTCTACAGAAGAGGGGTTCGCCGCGCTTGCAATACGTTTCTGCATGGCGGCTTTCATGTAATCTTTGGCCAATGTGGAGGCATCGATTACCCGGATGCTCACATCAGCAGTGGCTTTTGTCCCATCAACGGAAACTTTGGTAACGTGATAGGAGAAATCCTGAAAGAATAAAGGAAAGATTTCCCTGATTTTTTCTGACAGATCGCTTTCTTCTTCACTTTCAGGAAACAGATCCTGATAAGAGAGATAAGAAGAAACGGTGTCCGTATCAATATTTTTTAACTGATTCAGCTCTGCTTTTACTACTTTTTTAACTGCCCTTTCCTCTCTGCGTCCCACAAACAGCAGGAGTCCGGCAAGAACGATACCGATGATGAGGAAGGATAAATATTTTGTTTTTTTTGTCTTCTTTTTCATAAAAAATCGCATATTTGTGTGATAGAATTGTCTTAAGTAATTTAATTGTCAGTATACACAGTGCCCGACAAAAAGTCAACCACAGGGGTCTGGAACCTTACTGTCTGGCCGGTTAGAAGCCGTAGGAATCTCCGATCAGAATGACTTTGATACGTCCCGGGATCATGGAGCGGCGTGTGATCACAACCTGATTGCAGATGCAGCCCGGGCTGAGACAGTCGGCACATACACCGGTTTTCGAACAGGGGGTTTCGGCGCCTACGCGAAGGGTATTAGGCGGTGCGGCAGCCGTATGAACCCGGCTGATTCCTTCCTGTGTGTTAGCCGTTATTTTATTCATTCCGGCGATCACGATGACATGGGCCGGACCGGTGATCAGGCAGGCGACACGATTGCCTGCGCCGTCTATGTTGATTAATTCTCCATCTAATGTAATCGCATTGGTACTCATCAGACAGTAATCGGACATAACAATTTTTCCGTATAATTCTCGTTTTTCGGCGGGAGTTTTTGCGGTAGTGCGGTCAATGAGTGTATAGGGGGAAGCTTTTACAGCATTTAAAATACCGGTTTCCACAAGTGTTTCGGAACCGCCCCATGTTACAACAGAGTCTGCCGGGATTAATTCCAGAACTTTCTGAATGGCGGCCTCTGCGTTTTCACAGTAATAACCTTCCATGTTGCGCTTTTCTAAGTTTTTGATAATGGAAGCAGCGGTTAATGCGTAAGAATCTTTTAAGTATGACATATACAATCCTCCTTTTTCTAAATACATTCTAATTTTAACATCTATACCAGGGAAATTCTAGTTTTTCTTGCCAGTCGGATATTGGGTGTGCTAAAATAATATGCAATGCAAATTTTGACATAAATGGAACAGAGTCCTGTAAGGAGAAATTATGCCTATGAAAAAAGTCATTGTTGTTACAGACAGCAATAGTGGAATTACCCAGGAGGAAGCAAAGCAGCTTGGAATCTGTGTAGTTGCCATGCCTTTTTATATTAACGAGGAATTATTTTATGAAGGAATCACGTTAAGCCAGGAAGCGTTTTACGGAAAGTTGGAGGGTGATGCGGATATTTTTACATCTCAGCCGTCACCGGTTGATGTTACAGAGGTATGGGATAAGCTGCTCAAAGAGTACGATGAAATTGTGCATATTCCCATGTCAAGCGGGCTGAGCAATTCCTGTCAGACGGCACTGATGCTGGCACAGGATTATGCAGGCACCGTTTTTGTAGTGGATAATCAGAGGATTTCTGTTACGATGAGACAGTCGGTACTGGACGCAGTTTCTCTTGCAAAAGCGGGAAAAGGCGGCCAGGAAATAAAGGAGATACTGGAGCGGGAAAAGATGCTGTCCAGTATTTATATTACATTGGAAACTTTGAAATATTTGAAAAAGGGCGGACGTATCACACCTGCTGCCGCAGCGATCGGCACGGTTTTGAATTTAAAACCTGTGCTCCAGATCCAGGGAGAAAAGCTGGATTCCTTTTCCAAAGCAAGAGGAAAGAAACAGGCGAAGAAAATTATGATCCAGGCCATGAAAGCAGATCTGGAAGGACGGTTTGCTGAATATGAGAAGCAGGGACTGATGTGTCTGGAGGCGGCGTATTCCGGTAATCCGGAAGAAGCAGAAGAATGGCTGGAAGAGTTAAAACAGCATTTTCCCGACAGAGAGATTGTATTATATCCTCTTTCTTTGAGCGTGTCATGTCATATTGGGCCGGGTTCTCTGGCAATTGCCTGTGCAAAGAAAGTGGAAGCGGATGGATTGGAGGAACTATGAAAAAGCTATTAGATATTATTACAGAAGAAATGAAGGCTGCGTTTGCTGCAGCCGGATATGACGAAGGGCTGGCCAGGGTTACGGTTTCGAATCGGCCGGATTTGTGTGAATATCAGTGTAATGGTGCGATGGCAGCAGCAAAACAGTATAAAAAGGCGCCTATTATGATCGCCAATGATGTTGTAGCACAGCTTCAGAGCAGCAGCATCTATGAAAGTGCAGAAGCTGTCAATCCGGGGTTTATTAACCTGAAGATTGATGGGGCATTTCTGGCAGATTATTTAAATCAAATGCAGGCGGATGCTCATCTTTCGGTAGAGCAGACAGCCCATCCCAAAACCATCATACTGGATTACGGCGGCCCCAATGTGGCGAAACCGCTGCACGTAGGACATCTGCGTTCAGCTATCATCGGTGAAAGCCTGAAGCGTATGGGCCGTTTTGTGGGCCATAAGATGATCGGTGATGTACATTTGGGGGACTGGGGCCTGCAGATGGGACTTATCATCACGGAACTGAAAAAAAGAAAGCCGGAATTAGTGTATTTTCAAGATAATTATCAGGGAGAATACCCAAAGGAAGCTCCTTTTTCCATTAGTGAATTAGAGGAAATCTATCCGGCAGCCAGTGCCTATTCAAAGGAACATCCGGAATATAAGGAAGAAGCGATGGAAGCAACCCATATGCTGCAGCAGGGTCACCCGGGTTATATGGCCTTGTGGAATCATATTCTGCAGGTATCCGTTACGGATTTAAAGAAAAATTATGAAAAATTAGATGTCAGCTTTGACCTGTGGAAAAAGGAATCGGATGCACAGCCGTATATTCCGGATATGGTGCAGTATATGAAGGACGAAGGGTATGCCCATCTGGATCAGGGTGCTTTGGTAGTTGATGTTAAAGAAGAGACGGATACCAAGGAAATTCCTCCCTGCATGATCCTGAAGTCTGATGGGGCATCTTTATATAATACCACGGATCTGGCTACTATCGTAGAACGTATGAAGCTGTTTCATCCGGATGAGATTATTTATGTTGTGGACAAGCGTCAGGAGCTGTATTTCACACAGGTATTCCGCTGTGCAAGAAAGACAAAACTGGTAGAGGAAGATACCGGGCTGTTTTTCCTGGGATTTGGTACGATGAACGGAAGAGACGGAAAGCCGTTTAAGACGAGAGAAGGCGGTGTGATGCGTTTGGAAACCCTCCTCGGTGAGATCAACGAGGAGATGCAAAAGAAGATTGCCGAGAACCGTAATGTGAGAGAAGAAGACGCCCAGGCAACTGCTCAGATCGTAGGTCTGTCAGCAGTAAAATATGGAGATTTGTCAAACCAGGCATCTAAGGATTATATCTTTGATGTGGATCGTTTCACTTCCTTTGAAGGCAACACCGGTCCTTACATTTTATACACGATCGTGCGTATTAAATCGATTTTGGGGCGTTACCAGGAAGCCGGAAAAGACGAAACTGCAGGTGTGATCCGCACCGCTGCAAGTGAGAGTGAAAAAGCTTTGATGCTGCAGCTGTCTCGTTTTAACAGCATGATTGAAACCGCCTTTGAAGATAAGGCGCCGCATAAAATCTGTTCTTATGTCTATGATCTGGCCAATGAGTTTAACCGTTTTTATCATGAGACTAAAATTTTAAGTGAAGAGGCAGAAGAGAAACAGTCTTCCTGGATCCGTCTGCTGATATTAACAAAAGAAGTACTGGAAACCAGTATTGATCTGTTAGGTTTCCGTGCGCCGGAAAGAATGTAAAAGAATACGAGATCCCATATTATGTTTGAACAGATATGGGATCTTCTTTTTATTACGATTTGCAAAATAACATTTGACATTTTTAATGCGGTAGTATACAATATGAGAACAATCAAAAACATCTGAATCTATTCTTTGGCAATTCGCCGTAATTTCAAACATGATACAACAGAATAAGAAAGCATCCGTGTATGGGTATGGGAGTTTTTCCGTGATGCGGCATGCTGCAAAAAGCAGGAAGAAGGTGAGTATGTGCAGGACTCACGGGTTCTGGGAATGCGTTATCAATTGCTGGAGCAGATAGGACAGGGCAGTATGGGAAAGGTCTATCTGGCTTATGATATACGTTTGAAGAAACAGTGGGCAGTAAAAGAAGTAAGACAGGAGGCAGGTCTGCTGTTCCACGAATGGGATATTTTAAAAGATCTTGAACACCCCAGTCTTCCCAAGGTAGTGGATGTCTGGAAAGAAGAGGATCGATTCTATTTTGTCATGGATTATGTGCCGGGATGGAATCTGAAAGAAATCGGAAGAACCGGCAAAAGAATCAGTCAGCGACAGATTGTCCAGTGGGGGATTCAGCTGGCACAGGTGCTTGTGTATCTTCACGGGAGAACCCCGCCTATCCTTTATCGTGACCTGAAGCCCTCCAACATCATTGTACAGCCGGATCATACAGTGAAGCTGGTGGATTTCAGCATTGCGATCAGGAAGCAGGACGACCGGGATGCCGTCCGGGGATGGGGCACCGCCGGTTATGCTCCCAAAGAGCAGAGGGAAGGAAAAGGGGACGTCCGGTCAGATATATACAGTTTGGGTGCGGTACTTTTGTATCTTGTGAATCACAGCAAGGGGACTATGAACCGGAGACTTCTTCACTGCATTGAAACATGTATGCAGCAGGATGTGCAAAAGCGTTATCCCACGGCGCAGCAGCTGGAGACAAAGCTGCAGGAAATCCTGGAGAGAATGAACCGAAATCTTCGTCTTCGGCGCGCAGGATTCTTCTGTATTTTTACAGGATGTCTGTTATTGGAATATTGTCTGTATGAAGTAAAAGAAGAGCAGGAAAAAAGTTTACGCATGGAAAATGTCCGGAGCATTTTGCAGAACAAGCAGGTAAGCGTCTGGGAAGACTTAAAACAGGAACTGTCCCAATACAGTGTGGATATTAATTGGGAAAATATAGGACTGCTGTTGGAAAGTGCAGAACAGGAAATGCTGCAGATGGAGAATTCCTTTCGCAAAGCGGATCTTTTGCTCACTTTGTCTAATTGCTATCTTAGCTATAGCAGTGAGCTGGAGGAAGGGGAAAAGGCCGCGCAGGAAAAGGCAGAAGAATTGCTGCAGATGGGACTGGAAGTATCCGTAAAGTGCCCCGGTGAAACCCTGAGAAGAGCATATGAAATTGAATTTTTAATGGCAATGAGCCGAATCCGTGATCTGGAAGGAAAGGAGGAAGCCCAAGTCTACAGGCGGATGGCCGCAGAAAAAGCAGAAGAGTATAGGAATACAGTGAAAGGATGGAAGGATTATGAGGAATAGAACGGCGATGCGTGTACTGGCAGCCATCATGTGTTATATGTTGTCCGCTATATCTGTATACGGCGCGGAAAATGCGACGGAGGGGCAGCCGGAGGAACCATCAGAGGAAGAAACAGAACAGCCGGTATACGATTGGACCTTATTAACCGGAGAAGTTTTATACCTACCGGAGAAAGGAGAGGTGCTAACGTTTGATGAATCCCTTTTTTCTTTGCAGGAGGATGGAGGATTTGCTGCCGGTGCCAGCGGTGAAGGGGAAATTATTGTTCGCTACCGGGTTCAGATTGAAGAGGCACCAAATCAGAGCGAACCGGAAATGCCGTCCGGTGACAGGATTGAGGAACCGGATACAGACGGAGTATATCCGACGGATGATGCAGATCATTCAGAAAAGGAGGAAACGGAAAAAGAATCAAAAAAGGAACAGGAAGAACTGCCGCTTCTTCCGATGCCGGAAATAAAAGCAGAAGAAGAGAAAATCACGCTTGCCTATGACAAAAGATACGATAAGGAAACGGTTGCCAAAGATTTTGAACCTGTCATTTTGCTTCCGCAGGACAAACAGGTTTCTGTTGTGTCCTGTTCGGTGAATGGGATAGAAGAATCATATCGGATAGAAGACAATCGGCTGATCCTGGATAATAAGGTATTGACAGAAGGAAAAAACAGAATTGTTGTTACGGTGAGAGATGAACAGGGAAATCTCATTGTGATGGAACCCTGGGAGTTTATGATGCAGGCAGAGGAGAAAGAGCAAAAGGAAGAAAATCGCCAGAAAACAGATGACGGGGTCAGGGAGCAAAAGATATCCCTGGGTATGAGCTTTCTTCTGATAGGTACTGCATTTGTATATTATGAAAAGAAGAGATATGAGAGCAAAAAAGAATCGCGAACAAAATCGCGATAAGTATGCGGATTTGTAACTTATCCGGGAGTGTGTTATAATATCGTATCCGCAGTGCCGTAAGGTGCTTCGAAAATCAAGAGAAAGAACGGAAGTATTTATGTGGAATACGATATTATTTGATCTGGATGGTACGTTAACCGCATCGGCAGAGGGTATCACGAAAAGCGTGCAGTATGCCCTGCAGAAAATGGGAAAAGTATGTGAAGATCCTCAGGAACTGATGAGTTTTGTAGGCCCGCCGTTAAGAGAGCAGTTCATGTCCTATGCTGGATTTTCTCAGGAAGAGGCGGAATTGGCGGTGACCTATTATAGGGAGCGGTATGGTGAAAAGGGAATTTTTGAGAATCGTCCTTTCCCCGGGATCGTAACGATGCTGCAGCAGCTGCAGGAAAAGGGATATATACTGGCGGTGGCTTCTTCTAAACCTACATATTATATCCGCAAGATTCTGGAAGAGTATCATATGAGCAGCTTCTTTCAGGCCGTGTGCGGCAGCGAGATGGATGGGAAACGAACGGATAAGTCAGAAGTGATTGAAGAAGCCCTGCATCAGCTGGGAAAGCTGGATGCCAGGGATCAGGTTCTTATGGTAGGCGATAAATCGCATGATGTGATAGGTGCTCATGAACAGCAGTTGTCATGCGTAGGGGTAACTTTTGGCTACGGAGGAAGAAAGGAGCTAACCGATGCAGGTGCCGACTGGATTGTGGACTCGGTAGATGAACTGTGTCATTTGCTGCTTTTTGCGTCGTCAGATTGCAGGTCGGCGGAACATCCCTTAGGGAATCAGGTTGTGCAGGATTTTGTTTTGAAAAAAATCTGGAGATCTGTTTATCCGATCGGCATTCATTTTACAGGGGCCATGGTTTCCAGTATCAGTGCGAGTGTGATATTGACTGTGGTGTATCTGGCAGGATATCAGTGGGGCAGCCTGAGCTATTTTGATGCGATAGAGCGATCGGCTATGGCGATGAATGCTCTGGGAAATGTATTGGCCATTCCTTTTCTGATTTGGTGTCTGGCAGCGGATGAGACAAGGCGGGGACTCTGGAAACAGAAAAAGCCTGCCATATCCTTTGCGACGATTGCATGCACCTGTTTTTTTGCGGCGGCTTTTGGACAGATTGTCAGTATAGGGATATCCATATTAGGACTGGAACGGTTATTTCCCGGTTACGGGGAACAGGTAGATATGCTTATGATGGATCAACCATTTTGGCTTATTTTGCTGACCGTAGGGATTTTGGCACCGATTGCCGAAGAATTGACATTTCGTGCCCTGATATATCGCAGAATCCGTGAATATGCCAATGTGAAATGGGGCATTCTCATTTCTTCGCTTTTATTTGGCTTATACCATGGAAATGTGATTCAGTTTGTTTATGCCACTATCATGGGAGCTGTTTTTGCCTGGCTGTATGAGAAGACAGGAAGATTGCTGATCCCAATATTGGCTCATATGGCGGTGAATAGCTGGTCGGTGATTCTCTCGGAATTAGTCGGTGAGACATTAGACGGCACATGGGTGATCCTGTTTGGACTGCTGATGGTAGCGGAGCTCTGCTTTTCGTTTGTGGGTATACGATATTTTATTGCCTATCGGTGGAATAAAGAGTAAAGTGATAGGAGAAAGACACTTTTCTTTCATTGGAAGGTATCCTTCTTTTCATATTTGTGTTATCATAATATATAGTGAATGGTGTGAATTTTTATGTATTGGAGGAGTGTATGAATCATAATGAATTGAAATATTTACAGCGTCTGGCGGAATTATACCCTACGATCGCAAAGGCATCTACAGAGATTATCAATCTGCAGTCTATCCTGAATCTGCCAAAGGGAACCGAACATTTTCTGACAGATATTCATGGGGAATATGAAGCTTTTTCTCATGTGCTTAAGAATGGATCTGGATCCGTTCGGAAAAAGATTAATGAAGTATTTGGACATACTTTGAATAAGCAGGATAAAAAAGCTCTGGCTACCTTAATCTATTATCCAAGAGAAAAGATGAAGCTGATCAAAAAAACGGAACCTAATATGGAGGACTGGTATAAGATTACTTTATATCGTCTGATCGAAGTATGTAAAAGAGTCGTTTCCAAATATACCCGTTCTAAAGTGCGCAAAGCTTTACCGCCGGATTTTGCCTATGTCATTGAGGAATTGATCACGGAAAAAGCGGAAATTATAGATAAAGAAGCCTATTATGATGAAATCATTAAGACGATCATTGCTATTGGCCGAGCAGAGGAGTTTATTATCGCCCTGTCTGAGCTGATTCAGCGTCTGGTGGTGGATCATCTGCATATTCTGGGTGACATTTATGACAGAGGTCCGGGCCCGCATCATATTATGGACAAGCTGATGAAGTATCATTCTCTGGATATTCAGTGGGGAAATCATGATATTGTCTGGATGGGCGCCGCTACCGGACAGAGGGCCTGCATCGCTACCGTTATCCGCATTTGTGCCAGATATGCGAATCTGGACATTTTAGAGGATGGTTATGGTATCAATCTGCTGCCGTTGGCCACATTTGCATTGAGTACCTATGAAAATGATCCCTGTACTTGTTTTGGCATCAAAGGCGGAGATACAGATACCCGCGAGGAAAGGGAACTGAACAAGAAAATGCATAAGGCCATCAGTATCATTCAGTTCAAACTGGAAGGACAGCTGATCGCCAGAAGACCGGAATTTCATATGGATGACCGTCGCCTGATGCATAAGGTAGATTATGAGAAGGGTACGATTACATTAGACGGCAAGGAATATGAATTGAAGGATAAAAGCTTTCCTACCGTAGATCCGGCAAATCCTTATGCATTGTCGGAAGCAGAAGAAATGGTGATGGAGCGTTTGGTTTATGCATTTACAAACTGTGAAAAGCTGCAGCAGCATGTGATTTTTTTGTTAAAGAAAGGCAATCTTTATAAAATTTACAATGATAATCTGCTTTATCATGGCTGTGTGCCGTTAACCAGTGAAGGAGAATTTCAGGAAGTAGAGGTATACGGAAAGAAATATCGCGGAAAAGCACTCTATGATATTCTGGAAGTATATGTAAGGAAAGCATTTTTTGCACTGAATGAAACAGAGCGGGAAAAGGGCCGTGATATTATGTGGTATATTTGGGCAGGTCCGTATTCACCACTGTTCGGCAAGGATAAAATGGCCACCTTTGAGCGTCAGTTTTTGAATGAAAAAGAACTGCATAAAGAGAAAAAGAATACATATTATACCATGTTGGAGAACGAAGAAACCGTAGATCGTATCCTGACAGAGTTTGGCCTGGACCCGGAGGTAGGACATGTGATCAACGGACATGTTCCCGTACACCATACAGGTGGAGAAAGTCCGATTAAATGTAATGGCAAGCTGCTGGTCATTGACGGCGGTTTTTCCCGTGCATACCAGAAAGAAACTGGGATTGCCGGTTATACTTTGATCTACAGCTCTCATGGATTGTTCCTGGCGGCCCATGAACCATTTACGTCAGCAGAAAATGCGATTGCGCAGGAAACGGATATTTTATCTGACAGTATTATCGTTCATCGTATGGCAGAACGCAGACGGGTAGGTGATACAGATAACGGAAAGGCATTAAAAGAGCGGATCTCAGAGCTGAAAGAGCTGCTGGAGGCCTACAGAAGCGGTATAATTACAGAAAAAGCATAAAAGTACTTGCGTATCGGATTTTACTTATGCTATAATTCAAATGTTGCAAAAAAACACGCATGTGGTCATATGGAGGTGCCTGTGACGAACCCTATATCAGGTCCCATAGGAGAGTAAGCATGCGGAAGATGAAAACCAAAAGGAGATTAGAAAAATGGGCGTTATTTCAATGAAACAACTTTTAGAAGCAGGTGTTCATTTCGGACATCAGACAAGAAGATGGAATCCTAAAATGGCTCCATACATTTACACAGAGAGAAACGGTATTTACATCATCGACTTACAGAAATCTGTAGGAATGGTGGATGACGCTTACAAGGCTGTATTTGATGTAGTTGCTGAAGGCGGTACCATTCTTTTTGTAGGAACAAAGAAACAGGCTCAGGATGCTATTAAAGTAGAAGCTGAACGTTGTGGAATGTTCTATGTAAATGAAAGATGGTTAGGCGGTATGCTGACTAACTTCAAGACAATCCAGAGCAGAGTTGCAAGATTGAAAGAAATCGAAGCTATGGAAGCAGATGGAACATTTGATGTACTTCCAAAGAAAGAAGTTATTGAATTAAAGAAAGAATTATTCAAATTACAGAAAAACCTTGGCGGAATCAAAGAAATGAAGAAACTTCCGGATGCTATTTTTATCGTAGATCCAAAGAAAGAAAGAATCTGCGTACAGGAAGCACATACTCTGAACATTCCGTTAATCGGTATTGCTGATACAAATTGTGATCCAGAAGAATTAGATTATGTAATTCCTGGTAACGACGATGCTATCCGTGCGGTTAAATTAATCGTTTCCAAGATGGCAGACGCTGTTATCGAAGCAAAACAGGGTGAAACTGCAGAAGAAGAGATCCCTGTAGAAGAGGAAGAAGCAGAAGAGTAAGAAACATATCTGATAATTAGGAGGGAATCACAATGGCTATTACAGCAGCAATGGTAAAAGAATTAAGAGAAATGAGCGGCGCCGGTATGATGGATTGTAAGAAAGCTCTTACAAATACAGACGGCGATATGGACAAGGCTATGGAATTTTTAAGAGAAAAAGGCCTTGCAACAGCTCAGAAAAAAGCAGGCAGAATTGCAGCTGAAGGTATCGTAATGCTGCAGGTTACAGAAGACGGCAAAAAGGCAGTAGCTGTCGAGGTAAATGCTGAAACAGACTTTGTCGCTAAGAATGAGAAGTTCCAGTCTTATGTTGCACAGGTAGCAGAACAGGCTATGGACACAAGTGCAGCTGATATTGACGCATTCCTGGCTGAGCCATGGAAATTTGATACAGAAAAGACTGTAAACGAAGCACTGGCTGCACAGATCGCAGTGATCGGTGAGAACATGAAGATTCGTCGTTTCCAGCAGGTAGAGGAAGCAAATGGTTTTGTAGCTTCTTATGTTCATGCAGGCGGTAAGATCGGTGTTCTGGTTGATGTTGAAACAGATGTTGTGAACGACGCTGTAAAAGAAATGGCTAAGAACGTTGCTATGCAGATTGCAGCTTTAAGACCACAGTATACGGATCGCTCTGAAGTAAGTGAAGAGTATATTGCTCATGAAAAAGAAATTCTTCTTGCTCAGATCATGAATGATCCAAAAGAGTCTCAGAAGCCTGAAAAAGTAATTCAGGGTATGGTAAACGGACGTATCAACAAAGAACTGAAAGAAATCTGTCTGTTAGATCAGGTATACGTAAAAGCAGAAGACGGAAAACAGGTTGTTGCAAAATACGTGGAAGAAGTTGCGAAAGCAAACAGCGCTAAGATCGTGATCAAAGGCTTTGTTCGTTTCGAGACAGGTGAAGGTCTGGAAAAGAAAGAAGAAAACTTCGCTGAAGAAGTTGCAAAACAGATGGGAAACTAATTTATCAATCGTAGGACTGATAAAAAGCGAATTAAATAGCGTATTTAAGCGGTTTCTGGCTATTTTGACAAGTGTTATAAACTACTGTAAAATCTCACAAAATATCGTGCTATTTTGGGTACAGATTGGGTAGGGTATTGGGTAAAGAAATTTACCCAACCTCTTAACGAGGAATTTGCTTGTTGTTTAAAATAGAAAGGGAACGCTGTGTGTGATTGAGGGCATATTGTGTAAGTGCAATATGTCCTTAAATTTTTGGGAAAAGTAATGTCAAAGATTAGGAAATGTGATAGAATGGCAGAAATAAACAAATTAGAATTTAACACGAACAAGATTTAATTATAGGAGTGTACTCAATGTGGCTTTTAGGGAGTATTTTTATATTCACATCACTATTAATTCTATACATAAAATATAGGGTTGTTTTTACTGGCGAAAAATGCAAAGGGAAAATAATCGACATTGTAGAACAAAATGCAGGTTATGTAGTAGGTGGTATTAATGTCAAAAAGCATGCTTATATAGTGAAGATTAAAAACAAAAAATATCATACTGCACATGGTTGTATCTTTTTGTCATTGGGAAAGAGAAATATTGGAAAAGAAATTTCCGTATTTAAGAATGAAAAATATGGAAATGAGGTTTTTAAATGCTTTGATTTTCGTATAGAGATTGTTGCTTTGTTAGTATTTTTATTTGGCGTTTTTATGATCTACTCAGCCTTATGATAAAGTCAAGCAGGTTTCAGTTTGAAAAGAAGTTATACGCAAAGAAAAATTTAGAAGTTATGGAGGAAACCATATGGAAAATTTAAGTGCATATAGATACTGTATCGCTATGAAAAAAGGTCGAAAAATATTAAATCTGATTGTGGGCTGCTTAATGATTCTTATAAGTATCATTTTCATAACCACAACTGTTTTTAGCTGTATTTTTATGCAGGAATTTGTTTATTACACATTTTTAGCAATATTCCTTATAATTATACCCCTACCTCTTTTTATTTTTGGAATTATAGGTATTGTCTCAGCTACAAAACGAGTTGAAGTTTATAAAGGAAAAGTGATTTATCATATTGGTTTTAAAAATAAGGAATATCGTATGTCTGATATTAAAACATCAAAAACAAAAAGTGAAACATATAGAACAGGATTAGATTATGGAAATATTGTACCTACCTACAGTTATGATAAATTAACTGTATTCTATGATAAAAAAGGGAAAAAGATTTTTAAATTTGGATTGGCATACGATAATGTAGAACGACTGAAAGCAGATGTTAATAATACTCAAAAAAGCATAGCAAAACAGCATAACAAGAACTAAATAAATTTCAGTTTGTAGCAGACAGTTTTTTAATCGACTGTCTGCTTTTCCTTTTCAATCATAATTGATAGTAGTGGTATAAAATGGTTCATATCCATTGTGAAAAGACCATTTAGAACGGTGTAGATTGATTGTAAGGGTGGTGGGAGTTCCGTTGATTTGGTTATGTTCTGCTTCAATTTCTGCTACCACTTCATCAGTATTCCAGTATTGATATACGATAACTTGTAGTTCGGTATCACGATTAGCCCCATTGCTGAATGACATACTGTTAAATACAAGATAATCGGGTAAACTGATATAATAGAGAACACTTGCAAGCAAGACTAGAATAATAGTGGTAAATAATAATTTCTTTTTCATTTTGACATACCTCTGTTTCTATATATTTATAAGGATAACTATATAGTACCTCACTGTATAGTGAATTACTACATAAAGATTTATTGAATATACTTTTATGTAGAGGTGAGGTAATGAAGTACGGACATTTAGAACTTCACATAGAGGAACTGCTGAAAGAAAAAGGAATTAGTAAGAATACCATTTGTAAAGAATTGGATATACCGAGGTCTAATTTTAATCGTTATTGCAGAAATGAATTTCAGAGATTAGACGCACAACTAATCTGTAAACTGTGCAGTTACTTGGATTGTGGAATAGAAGAATTGATAGAGTATGTGAAAGAATGAGAGTCTGTCGGATTGAAGAAAAATCGTGCAGGCTTTTGTTGTGTCAAGAAAAAGAGAAAACCTAGTGAGGTCAAGGAACAAGGCGTAGCCGATACGCCGTAGGGCAGTCCTTGACGGAACGGACACAGCCAACAGCACCATGATACAGCAGAGGACTTGAAAGGTCGGAAACCTTGCAAGTCCTCTTGTCTGTTATTGGGTGTTATGCTTTAAGTAAAGTGCTTCTTTCATCAGTTCTTTCTCAAATGCTTTAATGTGACCGTCGTGTATTCCGTTGTCGATATAAAAGCAGTCGTCAGCCTGTGAGTAGGAAAGCATGGTAACTTTCGGTTCACAGGTCTTTGTATCAATTCCATAATAGTAAATGGTGGCGGTTGTTAATACCATGTGAATGCTTTCAAAATCTCTTGTAAAAATTGTATGCCTGTCGGAATAGAAGAAATCAGACGGACATTCATAAAATTGGGAGCTATCTTCTTTCAAAAATAATGGCAGTATGTGCATTGCATTTCCAGCACGATTGACAAGAACATAAAAGCGTGGAATAAGGGCGGCATATTGGGTCATCATGGCAATGTAGATATCGTCTAAATTATCGAGAAGATACTCGGAGCAGGAGTTGTTATAAAAGACATATTGCAGGGCATTGTTATTTTGGCTTGTATGTTCCATAGGCACATTTTGTCCGTAAAGCCACCGCAAGTCTACATCTAAGGAGTCAGCAATCAGTTCCATTTTATCGGCTTTCGGGTTGTACTGTCCCGAAAGATAAGAACTGAACGCCCCTTTGCTGATACCAGTATCTTTGACTATATCCACCTGTTTTTTATTTTTTGCTTTCATGGCAAATTTAATCCGTTCTGCGATTGTATTCATCTGAAAACCCTCTCTTTCCATATCCTGTTATAACTTTTCATATCTTATCGTCTAAGGACACTATACCACAAGTTCAGAAAAAAGAAAACAAAAAGTTTATAAAAAACTAAACTTTATATTGCAAAACGAATATGTCTGTGCTAATATACAATTAAGTTCAGAAATAACTGAACTAAAAACGACGTCGTAAATATGAAAATGAAAATATGAGAAGCTGACCTATCGGTTCAACGGGGAGAAAGGAACGTGTATGCAGATTACATTGACAAAAGAACAGGTAAAAGAAGCGTTTGGAGAACTTCGTTTTATGGGTGCGGATAACTGTTACCGCTATGATAAAGACAGTAAGAAGAAAACAGAGGAAGTGGAAGCCTTAAAACTTCATCTTGGAAGCATGAAACTTGGGAACAGCGTGGATATTCGCTTGGAAGCAACGGAACTTCCGAAGATTGAGCCTTATGCTGTGGTGGAACTGGAAGAACCAGTATATGCTCCTTATGTGCAGAGAGGAAACTTTCCTGTATTAGTGGAGAAGATTACCTGTAAGGGTATCCGCCCTGTTCCAAATAAAAATATGTAGGCGGTCAAAGTTCCTGCCCTCGTTCTGACGTACCAAACGGCAGGTTGGGGGGCAGGGCAATGGCAACGCCATTGCAGGTAAGGAGGTTTGATAAATTTGGAAGAAAGAAGCGGAAGTTTTCTTCCAGAACTCCCCTACACTAACAGGGGAGTAATACGGCAGAAAGAAGAATTAAGTGCCTTGATAGATTGGTGTCAGATAACCATTAAGGAAGTTCCGTTAGAAGCAGTCATAGAAGATGTGTTGAAAATACCTATGGAACTTATGACTGTAACGGGCTATGAAAAGGGGATTGCAGGACATGAGGTTGTGGCAATCTTCGATAATATCAAGGTGCTAAAGCCGACAGGAAATGCACAGTATCAAGGCTTTCAGATTTTGATGAGTGGGAAAGGCTGTCGCAACTATGAGAATTTTTTACAACTCAATGAGGAAACATGGTTTGATTTCTTGAACAGAGTTTGCCAGTATCATATCAATGTTCCTCGGATTGATTTGGCGATAGACGACAGAAAACCGTATTTGAGTATTCCCGATTTGATTGTACGGACAAAAGAGGGATTGCTTTCCACAAAACTAAGGGAGATAGATTTTCACGACTCGGGAGAACTGAAAGAAGAAGTGTTTCAGAGTAAAGGTGGCAGTCTTTATCTCGGCAGTTCAGCCAGTAATTTGAGATTGGTATTTTATGAAAAGGGATATGAACAGAATAAAAAGTATGGAACAGAATTAGACGAAAATTGGAATAGATATGAGTTGAGATTTCGGCAGGAAATGGCGGTAAGTGTAGTACAGGAATTATTGAGATATAGAGATGTGGCAGGACTGGCAATGGAAGTATTGAACAGTAAAATACGATTTTTAGAAAAGCCGACAGGCAGCATGACAACACGAAAAAGACTTTATCCAACCTATCAAGCATGGGCGGAACTGATGAAAGATATAGGCAAGGTGAAACTTACCATGCAACCACAGAAGAAAAGTTTACAAAAGGTGTGGGAGTGGTTGGAAAAGTATGTTGCCCCGTCTTTGAAACTGTTTGCAGAGGTTGGGAAGATAGAGCAGAGAGATTATATCGGTAATCTCGTAAAAAATGGAGAAATGAATATCACACAGAAGCAGTTGTATGATGATTACATAAAAGCAAGAAGATTAGACGAAAGGGGATAATCGTATCGAAAAAGCATTATTGAATTTAAAGGAAGTAAGCGAATATCTTGGAATTGGAGAAACAAAGACAAGAGAACTCTTGAAAAGTAGAAACTGTCCGTTTTCCATGAAGATTGGGTATCGGTGGTATGCGAACAGAAGATTATTAGATACATGGCTAGAGCAACAGGCAAAAAGTTATTGAAGTTCTGATTGAAAAGGAGGCGAACTTATAGTAGTATATGGTTAAAATCACAGAAGTTCCCTTTTTATTTATCAAGACATTCGATTGATAGAAAGGGTAGAGATTATGGGTAAAGATTTAAAAGGGAAAGAATTAGGAATAGGTTTACGTCAAAGAAAGGACGGTAGATACGAAGCAAGGGCAAAGATAAACGGAATAGACATTAACTTGTATGATAATGATTTGAAGAAATTAAAAATATTGTTTGAAAAGGCAAAAGAAGAAGCAAGAAATAATATTGATATGAAACGTCAGAAAATAACGCTGAATGAATGGTTTGAGGAATGGTTTACAAATTATAAAATTCCTAATATCAAGGAAACAAGCGTGTTCCCTATGCGTAGCAAATATTATAATACGTTTGGAAAAGAAATAGGGAATATGAAAGTGACGGATATACGGAACTTAGATATTCAGCGTGTTATTAACGATATGAATAAGCAGGGGAGAGCGTCTTCCAGTATGCGAGATGCTTTAGGCAGAGTTCGGGAGTGTTTGGAGTCTGCAAAGAATAATCGTATTATAGACATCAATCCATGTTTTGAAATCAATGTACCTTGGGAAAATAAAACAGCAGAAAGACGGTTCTTATCAATGGCAGAGCAAACAAGATTTTTGCAGGAAGTAGAGCATAACTGGTATAAAGAAATGTTTTATATTATGTTTCTGACAGGTATGCGAATTGGAGAAGTTGGTGGTTTGAAATGGGAAGATATAGACTGGAATAAGAAATGTATTAACATTCAAAGGTCTTTATCCTGTCAATATGAAAATGGAGTAAAGACTATGCGACTAACAAAGCCTAAAACACATAATTCATACAGAAGTATTCCGTTTATGGCAGAAACAGAAGAAATTCTGTTATCTCAAAAAGAAAAACAGAACAGACAGAAAAAAGCCTATGGAAATCGTTGGCGTTCAAGTGGAGAATTTGATAATTTGGTGTTTACTACTTCTTTAGGAAGTCCAGTTATTCGGAATGTAGCAGAAAAAGAAATTAAGAAAGTAGTAAAAGCAATCAATTTTCAAGAAGCAATAGAAGCGGTAAAGGAAAACAGAGAGCCGATAGAGTTTAAAGACCTTTATCCTCATGCAATCCGACATACATTTTGTAGTAGGTGTTTTGAAAAAGGAATGGACGCTAAAGTGGTTCAAATGCTTATGGGACATCAGCATTACAGTACAACGATTGACATATACACTCATGTGACAGAAACAAAATTTGAAGAAGAAATAGCAAAGTTTGGTCGTGTGAGTGAAAAACAGAAAGTTCAGAAAAATAAAAA
This sequence comes from Lachnospiraceae bacterium, assembly GCA_050944855.1. Taxonomy (GTDB): domain Bacteria; phylum Bacillota; class Clostridia; order Lachnospirales; family Lachnospiraceae; genus Lactonifactor. Next base: position 79,096 of record JBMNRU010000002.1, on the reverse strand, counting down.
CTCTACCCAGTGTGCATAAATGAGTACCCAATATAGCAAAATAAGAGAAAATTGCTTTCAATGGGAATGAAAAGTTTCTACCCAAAGGGAAATTGGGTAAAATGGAAGAGCAGAATTGAGGAAAGCGTAGAAAGCCTTATAAAATGGGTATTTGAGAAAACAGTAAATAAAAGTTGGCAAAGCAGATGGGACAGTAGAAAATTGTCGAAATCAAGGATATAGCGATAAGAATGAGAACCCTTGTAAGTGGTGTGTGTATGCCATTTGCAGGGGTTTTTAGATGCAAGCAAAAATGGTCAGAGTTTTAGTAAGATTTTGCCTTATATTATGGAAAATAGAGAATGTGAAACAGCCACAAATTAAATTGCAGTGTAAAATTATAAATTGGATTAAAACGGGGAATAATAGGTTGAATTTATCCTAGAATATAGATATAATAAAACTATAAAATTGCCGGGAGGTGTGAGCAATGACAATAGATACAAATACAATGGTTTCTATCACAGAGGCAAATCAGAATTTTTCAAAAGTAGCAAGATTAGTAGATGAACATGGAACAGCTGTCATTTTGAAAAACAATGTGCCAAGATATCTTGTCATAGATTTTAGCAAAGTAGATAATGATGCTGTCGCGTCAAATGAAGATGTATTGAGTATATCAAAAAGGTTAATTGAAAAAAATAGAGAAGCCTATGAGGTGCTTGCAAAATGATAAAACTGACAAAGGAACAAGTTTTGTTGCTGCATGCTCAAATCATAGAGGCTACTGGAGGAAGTGATGGAATTAGGGACGTGGGTCTGCTTGAATCTGCGTTAGAAAGCCCATTTCAATCCTATGGAAATGAAGAACTATATCCAAGCATACAGGCAAAAGCGGCAAGGCTTTGTTATGGTTTGGTTAAAAACCATGCAATGATAGATGGTAATAAAAGAATCGGATGCCACGTTATGTTAGTCTTTTTGGCATTAAATGGTTATGAGATTGAATATACACAGAAAGAGTTATCAGATTTAATATTAGATGTAGCGGCGGACAAAAAACAATATGAAGATATATTGCAATGGTTATTGGCGCATCAGGTGTAAGTGGAACGATTTGCAATTTTTCAGATAAAAAATGTAAAATGTTATAATGGATATAGTCTATAGAATAAATAAAACAGAAATTAGGAGTTGATTTTATGTTAGTCAGCACAGATAAGAAATGGGATTATGCATTAGGTATGATTAAAGTAGATGGACTAGAGCCATCTTTAGAGTTTAAAAAATTAATTGAGAAAGAAAAACGAGGGGAAATGACCATGGAGGATATGCGTAAAGTTTTAGATAAAAAATATAAGATGAAAGAATATATTTATTAAAATAAAAAGAGAACACTGTAAATGTGAAGGGCATATTGCAAAGGTGATATGCCCTTCCTGTGTATTGTGATGTGTTTTGAAAAAAATAAAATATTTAAAAATGTTTGTAACGAAATGATCTTTTCTTCGACTAATCTATGAGAAGAAGGAGGTGAGCAGTTCTGGACTACGAAAAATTGTATCATTCCTATTATTTGCAGGTATATTCTTATGTTATGACAATTATAAAAAATCAGTCTTATGCAGAAGAGATAACCCAAAATACTTTTTTTAAGGCAATGACCGCAAAAAAAGAATTTGAAGGTAATTCCAGTGAATTTACATGGTTATGTGGAATTGCAAAACATCTTGCGATTGATGAATGTCGGAAAAATAAAAAGTTATCGGAATTAGATGAAACAGTGTCAACAGCAGCGATTGATTTTGAAAAGGCGACAGAGGATAAAGATACTGCTCTTCAGATCCATTTGATTCTTCACAAACTGCAGAAGCCTTATAAAGAAGTGTTTCAGTTAAGAGTTTTCGGAGAATTATCATTTTCAGAAATAGGGATGATCTTTCAAAAAACAGAAAACTGGGCGAGAGTTACTTATCATAGGGCGAGATTAAAAATTCAGGAAAGGATGGTAGAAAATGAACAGGAATAGTTTTAATGAATGTGATATTGTGCAAGACTTACTTCCCCTTTATTATGATGATGCCTGCTCTTCAGCCAGCAGAGAAATGGTGGAACAGCATTTGCTGGTTTGCGAAAAATGCAGAAAAACGTATGAAGAATTGAAAAATACTACGATTGATATAGTGATGAAAAGTGAATCAGCGGGCATTTTGGAAAGACATGCAAGGAAAGAAAGAAACATGGCATATAAAGCAGGCATTGTGATAGCGTTTCTTCTGTTGGTCCCGATTGTGATCACGTTTATTGTATCAATAAATAGCGGCGGCGGATTAGGTGTTTTTGCAGTATTAACCGCATCTATGATGCTGGTAGCTTCCCTGACAGTCGTTCCCCTTGTTTCTAAACAAAGAAGAATGGCAAGAAGCATATTGGCCGGTGTGATGGCATTGCTTCTGATCTTCTTTTTTGTAGATCGAATGAACGGGGGAGGGCAATTTGTTTTGTGGTCTATACCAACAATTTTTGGATTGTCTATTGTATTTTTCCCACTGGTAATTAGAAACATAGTATTACCGCCAATTTTATCCGATAAAAAAGCGTTGATTACAATGGCATGGGATACGTTATGGCTCTTTCTTACAATTTTTGAAGTATGCAATGATTCGGGAGATATAGAGGGAATGAAAGCGGGTTATGCGGCCGCATTTATTCTTATGACAGGAGTATGGCTTATTTTTCTGACAGCAAGGTATCTTCCGGTAAATGCATGGATGAAAGCAGGAATTATTTTAATGACCGGCTGTATCTGGACGGTATTTTCCAATGATGTGTATGTGTATGTTATGGAACATAAAAGGCAGCTGACCATTCTTTCGGCTAATTTTTCTGATTGGTCGAATATAACCTGCTATAATGCGAATACCTATGTTTTAATACTGCTTTTTGGAAGTGTGGCAGGTGGTCTGTTATTCCTGTGCGGAGTGATCCGCAGGAAGCAAAAAGAGCAGAAGTGATATTTTAACGGAACAGATATGGTGAATAATATTATGATACAGCAGAGGACTTGTAAGGTCAGAAACCTTGCAAGTCCTTTTGTCTGTTATTTTCAGATAATAGAAAATTAATGAAATTATCTTAAAGGGCCGTGTTTATGTTCATGTTGAGTAATTGCCTGGCGGACAAGGTATAACACTTCGCCATTAATGGAGCGTCCGTCATATTCGGCAAGACTTTTGAGCTTTTTATGCGTTTCCGAATCTATGCGTAATCCTAAGTGTTTATCTTTCTCCATGATATCCCCTTTCTACTTATATTAAGTACAAAACAAGTACGTTTGGTAAGTTCATTTTAAGTACGAAAGCTGTTAGAATGTTGTAGGCGGACTTATTTTAAGTACATTATATTTTGAACAGGAGGAAAGGGATTATGCAAGAGGGTAGAAAAAAGAACGTGCATTATTATCGGATTAGAGCCAGTTTGCTGTGGAGTGGAATTGTATTTGCCGTTATAATTATGTGTGTGCTGTGCTTTGGGGAGAGAATATTGGAAAGGTGGAAGAAAAGTCAGGAGTGGATCAGCATATCTTATGAAGGCCTGCAGTCAGAGTTAGAAGATGTGGATTCCTGTTATCTTTGCGGAAACAGCGATCAGAGCCTGATGGGATATTTCCATAAATTTGATACGATAGGAATGATCTCGTTAAATGACTGGTATATCCTGGAATTTAAACTGAAAAACTATGATGAGCAAGAAGAAATGTGGAGGGGAGAAATTTCAGGAAACAGAGGTAATACAGGAGAAGTTACTTATATATCAGAAGGGGTTCCTTCCAGGGGAATGGCGTCAATCGATGTAACACTGCCAGAAAATTATGGCTTGGATACAACGATTATGCAGGAACATTTATGTCAGAATTGTCTTGATAAGATAACGGCTACACTGCATTTTTCAAAATGGAAGTATGAAAAAAAGAATGTGATTCCGCTGTGTCTGGTAGATTTTGCCACCTTAGAAATTTATTCTCTGCAAGAAGGACACGCAGGCCGTTTTATGAGAGATTATTGGGTGGAGGCGGATTTTCGGGAGAATGAGATAGAAGCAAAAGCATTTTATCTGCCAGAGAGATAAAAAGGCAGGGCTTTATAGGAGAAGTACAAAGGGGTGTTCTTCTCCTAAAGCTTTCTTAAAAAAAGTTTCCATGCCGGATCAGGTGTCCCGGTTCTGCCACAAGGAACTGTTCATCCCAACGTCCGGAAACCAGTTTTTCCAGAAGCCGATTACTGCCCTGCACATAATCCAGTCCGGCATTGATAAGATCAGCATTTTCCTGTGCTATTGTGGCATATTTTTCGGAATAACAGTCATGTAAACCGGTATCTACAATATCAATCTGTGTATAATAATCAAAGAGCTTGTGAAACAGAGTATCTTCGTCATATCCTTCAAACAATTTCTTGCAGTCTTCAAAAGCCCGTTTCAGAGAAAAATCTTCAGGATTCTCTTCCATCATATAAAGATGGGTGGATTCTTTTAAATTTGGATGATATTCGTCGTCTGTATGAAGCATCAGTGAAACACAATCGTCTACCCGTGGAATTACGATTCGCCGATTGGCAAAAGAAACCTGATCCCAGGATCCTCCGCAAAATCCCATCGCTACAAGCACGGTATCAATCTCTGGATCTAATTTTTCTATGGCTGTAATTAACTGTATCTGCATTTTTTTAGGATCCATATGATACTTTCTGTCGATCAGTTGCACCGGATAGGAAGTGTGCATAGTTTTTTGTGCTTCATTTACATAATCTTTCACAGAACTGCATGCCAGAATAATGGTACTCATTGCTATATTTCGCTCCCGTTTTTTCTTATAGTTTACAATCTTTGGGTTGTATTTACAATCCCTGTTATTTTTTGTTAAAATAGTATTGCCCGACACACATTTTTGGTACACTATAATGGATATACAGGTAACAGTATGTTTTCGTTTGGAGGTGATGAATATGCAGGATATTGCAGCAAAGCTGGACTCTCCTTTGTTTGACGGTATTCAGATGGAAAATCTGAAGACTATGCTGAGTTGTATTGGATACCATGCGGGTAACTATAAGAAAGGTGAGATCGTTGCTTTTGAAGGTGAAAATATAAAGCATATTGGCATAGTCCTTTCCGGTAAGGTGGATATGATTAAGGAAGATCTCTGGGGGAATAAAACGCTTCTGGTGCGGATGCATCAGCAGGATGTGTTCGGGGAAACTTTTGCCTGCGGAGATGATTCTCAGGCAGTGGTTAGCTTTCAGGTAATGGAAGATGCAGAAATTCTGTTTATTTCTTTCCAGAAAGTCATGCATACTTGTACTAACGCCTGTGCATTTCACCATCAACTGGTGGAAAATATGGTACGCCTGATTGCAAATAAGAATCGGGATCTTATGCAAAAAATTGAGATCATTTCTAAAAAAACTTTGCGTGAGAAGATTTTGGCATACTTATCTTTGCAGGTTCAGATGCAGAATAAGCGATATTTTGAAATTCCTTTGGGCAGGGTGGAATTAGCAGATTACCTGTGTGCAGACAGAAGCGCTCTGACCAGAGAACTGTCTAATATGAGACAGGAGGGGCTGATTGATTATGATCGGAATATGTTTCGTGTATTATAGTGATTATTGTGTTGCGTATGCAACATAAACGTAAAATGGATTTCTATATAATTGAGACATCAAGTGAGAAACGGAGGAAATGCCATGATACGAAACATTGTTACGATTGATGAAGATAAATGTAATGGTTGTGGTTTATGTGCCGATGCCTGCCATGAAGGTGCGATCGGTATGGTAAACGGTAAAGCAAAACTGCTGCGGGAGGATTATTGCGACGGTCTGGGGGATTGTCTGCCTGCCTGTCCAATGAATGCCATTTCTATTGAGAAGAGGGAAGCCCCTGCTTATGATGAAAAAGCGGTGAAGGAGGCCCAGGCGTCGAAAACAGCGTCGTCTTGTGGCTGTCCGTCCGGCAGTTCAAAAATGATTATGCATGAAACTGCTTCTGGTGATCTGGCACCGGCTGTCAGTCAACTGAGGCAGTGGCCCGTGCAGATACAGCTGGTTCCTGTGAACGCGCCATATTTTGACGGAGCCGATCTGCTTGTGGCCGCGGACTGTACCGCGTATGCTTACGGAAGTTTTCATCATGATTTTATGAAAGATAAGATTACTTTGATTGGCTGTCCGAAGTTGGACAGTGTCAATTACGCGGAAAAGTTAGCGCAGATTATTTCCAGCCATGATATAAAAAGCATTACGGTAGTCCGTATGCAGGTTCCCTGCTGCGGAGGATTGTCTCATGCGGTGACTCTTGCACTGCAGACCAGCGGGAAAGAGATTCCGTTGGAGATTGTTACCGTTTCAACAGACGGAGAAATAGTAAAGTAGAGGCGGGCATGATGTTTGGTCTTTTCCAATCCCTGTTTTTGCTGTATAATGATTTTTACCAGATTTGATACAGTGAAAGAAAGGGGATTATATGAACGCTACATTGCTTACTTCGTGTAAACTTATCATAGAACTGTTTTTCTTTTCTTGTGCCGGTTGGATGATGGAGGTAATCCTGAAATACCGGCAATATCACCGTTTTATTAACAGAGGTTATCTGATCGGTCCCTATTGTCCCATATATGGATGCGGTGTGGTAACGCTTACTGTAATTGTGGAAGAGGTGGCAAAGAGTAATCGCAGTGCAGAAATTTTTCTGATAGGAGTAGTCGTTTGCGGAGCTCTGGAGTATCTGGTAAGCTGGGGGATGGAAAAGTTGTTTCACGCCCGGTGGTGGGATTACAGTAAAAAGCCCATGAATCTCTATGGAAGAATCTGGATCGGAAATTTGATCCTGTTTGGTTTGGGCACCGTGTGTATCATAAAATGGATTAATCCCTGGTTTTTCGGGATTTTGAAGGGATGGCCTGCGTGGGCGCTTATCCTGTCAGCAGTCGTGATCACCGTGGTATTAGTTACGGACAATATTATATCTGCGATTATGATGAATGTTGTGCGTAAGGAAATTGATGCAAGAGATGAAGACAACACGGAAGAAATTACGAGGAGAGTTCGGGAACTGCTGCGGGATCACAACCTGCTGATCCGGCGTATCAATGCGGCATATCCTAACTTACAGGCACGTCCTGCTCATCTGACAGCACAGCTTAAAGCGGCAAAACGGGAATTAGAAGCGGCCAGGAAGAATATAGAGAGAGAATTGCAGGGCACAAAGCTTGCAGAGGCGCAGGAACGCATGGAACAGGCGATAGAAAAGCTGCATCAGATACAGGCAAAATTTGAATCGGATCACCATGGATCATTCAGATAAAGAAAATAGCAAAACCCTTACAGACAGAGAAGGTAATCCCTCTGTCTGTAAGGGCTTTTTCGCAGTTCCTGCTGCGATATAAATTGGACATTGTCAAAATATAGAAATCGTTATAATATAGATATGGTTTATTTTCTGTGAGGAACAGACATCTGAGAAGGACGGGATAAGAATGAACAAGTTAAAAAAATTGTTTGAACCTATGGATATGACGCAGGGGGACCCATGGAAGAGCATTGTTATGTTTTCTGTCCCTATGCTGATCGGTAATATTGCGCAGCAGCTGTACAGTACCGTAGACAGTATTGTTGTTGGACACTATGTGGGGGATAATGCATTGGCTGCGGTAGGAAGTGCAGCGCCCCTGTTTAATATGCTGCTGGTATTGTTTGTGGGTATCGCCGCAGGTGTGGGGATTATGGTATCGCAGTATTTTGGTGCACAGGCGAGGGAAGAACTGTCCAGCACCATTGGAACCTGTATTACGTTGACGGCACTGGTATCCCTGCTGCTGATGGTGGCGGCGCCGCCATTGATCCAGCCTTTATTGCGGCTGTTGAATACACCGGAGACGATTCTTTATGATTGTGATGCCTATCTGAGGATTCTCATGTACGGAATTGCCGGTATGGCTTACTATAATATACTGAGCGGTATTCTCCGCGGTATGGGGGATTCGTTTTCTGCGCTGCTGTATTTATTGCTGGCAACAGTATTGAATATTGTATTAGATCTTCTTTTTGTGGCACAGTTTCACATGGGGGTAGCCGGCGTATCTCTGGCAACAGCTATTGCGCAGGGTATTTCTGCTGTCATGTGTCTATGGAAAATGCTGCATATGGGGCATGTCTTTGATCTGGGCAGGAAACAGCTGCTGATGACAAAAAAACACGTAAAGCAGATGGTAGGTCTGGGGCTTCCATCCGGTGCGACACAGGCTATTTTTTCATCCGCTATGATTATCGTGCAGTCTTTGACGAACAGTTTTGGTGAGATGTTTATTGCTGCCAATGTAATTGTTATGCGTGTGGATGGTTTTGCTATGATGCCTAATTTTTCCTTTGGTACTGCCATGACCACCTATGCAGGACAGAACGTGGGTGCCAATAAATATGACCGTGTGATAAAGGGAGCAAAGCAAGGTACCCTGATCGCGGTGGGCTGTTCTACCGTGATTACGGTAATCATTTTACTGTTTGGAAAGTATCTGATGGGGATTTTTACCAATACGGCGGAGCTGGTGGATTTAAGTCAGCATATGATGCGGATCCTGGCAGTGGGCTATATTGCTATGGCTGTGACTCAAAGCCTAACGGGTGTTATGCGTGGTGCAGGGGATACGGTGACCCCTATGTGGATTTCCATTTGCACTACGGTGCTTATTCGAGTTCCCATAGCTTATGGAATTTCCTGGCTGACCAGGACGGATGAACTTCCCTTCGGGCGTTGTGAGTGTATTCAGATTTCACTGCTTATGTCCTGGGTTATAGGAGCGATTCTGACAATTATCTTTTATAGAAAAGGAAAATGGAAACAAAAAGCGCTTTAGTTATTTTTCTTTACAAAATAATATAAAAGCTGTATAATGCAGTAATGAAAACCACATCATGCATTAGTGAGTGCATGCATAGGGTAAAAGTGCAGAGACTAAAAGGGAGCGAGGAGACGTGAGATATGGGAGAGTATGTTATTAGCTGCTGTTCCACAGCAGATTTGTCAAAACAGCATTTTATGGACAGAAAGCTTCATTATATTAGTTTTCATTATGAACTGGATGGGAAACCGTATAGTGATGATCTTGGGGAAAGCATGCCATTTGATCAGTTTTATCAGGCTATGAGAGATGGCGCAGATACGAAGACATCCCAGGTAAATGTTGCAGAATTTGAAGCATATTTTGAGTCATTTTTACAGCAGGGAAAAGATATTCTGCATTTGACTTTGTCCTCTGGTATTTCAGGAACCTATAATTCTGCAGTGATTGCAAAAGATATTCTTCAGGAGCGATATCCTGACAGAAAAATTTATGTGGTGGACTCGTTGGCAGCATCTTCCGGTTTCGGTCTTTTGATGGATAAATTGGCAGATCTGCGGGATGCCGGCATGAATCTTGATGATTTGTATCAATGGACCGAGGATCACAAATTACATTTGCAGCACTGGTTTTTCTCTACGGATCTTACCTTTTATGTAAAGGGCGGTAGAATATCCAAGACATCCGGATTTGTAGGCGGTTTGTTAAACATTTGTCCGCTGCTGAATGTGGATGCCATGGGTAAATTGATTCCCCGTTATAAGATCAGAACAAAAAAGAAAGTAATCGAGGCTATTGTGAACCAGATGGAGCAGCATGCAGAGAACGGGCTGGATTATGATGGAAAGTGTTATATTTCCATGTCAGACTGTTTGGAGGATGCCAAAGCTGTTGCTGAGAAGGTGGAGAGCCGTTTTCCTAAATTAAACGGAAAAGTAGAAATTAATAATATCGGAACAACGATCGGAAGTCATACAGGTCCGGGAACCGTGGCACTGTTCTTCTGGGGTGATGTAAGAGAATAGTGATCATATAGTAAGAGTCGGTACAGTTTTGTGCCGATTCTTTTTATTTTAGTACTTGACTCTTCCCTTACGTAAGCCCCTATACTATAGTTACGCGAAAGGAGAGATGCTACATGATGACAGTAAAAGAAGTAAGCCAAAAGACCGGCGTGAGTATACGCACGCTGTATTATTATGATTCGATTGCTCTGCTTTGCCCCACGCAGGTTACAGAATCCGGATACCGGCTTTATGACGATAAGGCTTTGGAACGTCTGCAGGTGATCCTTCTGTTTCGTGAATTACAGTTTTCCTTAAAAGAGATTAAGTGTATTTTAGAGAGCCCGGAGTTTGACAGAGACAGAGCTCTTGAACAGCAGATTGAATTGCTGACGCTGCGTAAAGAACATATAGAAAACCTGATTGCTCTCGCTCGCGGAATACTTAGGATAGGAGTGAATACATTGGATTTTTCTGCATTTGATAAAAGTAAAATTATAGATTATGAAGGACAGGCCAAAGCAGCCTGGGGCAATACGGCCGCATACAGAGAATATGAAGAAAAGAGTAAAAACTACACGTCACAGGATAAAGAGCATATGGGAAAAGAAATGATGGCCATTTTCAGAGAGTTTGGTGCTTTAAGAGAGCAGAAACCATCAGATAAAAACGTACAGTGTCTGGTGGGAAAACTGCAGTCATTTATTACAGAACACTATTATACCTGTACACCGGAAATTCTTAGCTCTTTAGGGCAGATGTATGCAGCCGGCGGCAGCTTTACGGAGAATATTGATAAAGAAGGCGGTGTGGGGACTGCCCGTCTGGCCAGTGAGGCAATTGCAGTTTATTGCAAAGAGCAGGGGCCGGATAAAATGACCTGCATATAGTAATAGAGAATAGAATTAGATTCCGGAGAAGTGGTTACAGAATACACAGAGATGGCAGAACGACAGACAAAACGGCAGGAACACAGGGGATTACCGGATGTAACGTCCGTTCTGTGATCCTGCCGCTGCTGGCAGATCATGTACTGCGCGAGGCAAATCATTATCTGTGGCTTTTGGAGCATATGGATGCATAATTTAACCGATTCCTCCGTATAAAATACCGAGAATGAATACAATAATGGTCAAGGGTACGTAAAGGTACTTTGCCAGAGGGCCGAACCAGGAAGGAAGCGGTTTTTTTCTTCCGGCAGCAAGTTCGTCGCCGATTTCTTTCCAGCCCAGAATGTAGTAGATGGAGAATGCTCCAAGAAGAGCGCCAAAGGGAACAATATAAATGGTGATAAAATCCATCCAGGTTCCCACCCGGCTGCTGTCTTCAATGAAAAGGCCCACTATAAGTGCAGCAGTGCCGCATAGCAGGACTGCTGTGCTTCTTTTTAAGTTAAAACGTGTCTGCCAGGATTCACTGACCGCCTCAAACATATTGATCAGGCTGGTGATGCCGGCAAATGCGACAGAAATAAAGAAGAAGGCAGCAGAAGCCCGACTGAAAGGAATCTGTGCAAATACTTTTGGCAGGGTTTCAAACATAAGGGATGGTCCGCGGTTTGGTTCCATGCCGAAGGCAAAGACCGCAGGCATGATAGCCAGCGCTGCAAGCATGGCTGCCATAGTATCGAACAGAGCAGTTCGGATCGAGACTCCCGGAATATCTTCTTTTTTTGAAAGATAAGATCCGTATACGATCATGCCGGATCCTGTGATGGACAGGGAGAAAAAGGCCTGTCCCATGGCCATGACCCAGGTATCTGCCTGAAGCAGATATTCCCATTTAGGAATAAACAGAAATTTGTAGCCTTCCATGGCGCCATCCAGGAAGAAAACACGTACTGCCAGGATTAAAAATAAAATATAGAACGCAGGCATCAGAATTTTGTTGACTTTTTCAATTCCGTTTGTCGCGCCAGCCATTAACATAACGCAGGCGATCACGATAACTGCAGCATGAAGAGGAATATTGCCGAAAGAAGAAGCCATCTCAGTAAAGAATACCTCAGATTCCCCTGCAAACAGTTTCCCGGAGAAGCTTCCTAAAATGGATTTGAGAACCCATCCGATGATGACTGCATAACCGGTTGCTATACCTAAAGAGCCTAATAATGGGATCCAGCCCAAAAGATAGCCTAAACGGCCCTTTTTTATACGATTCCAGCAATATTCGTAAGAACCCAGGGTTCCGGTTCCGGAACGACGTCCGATGGCGAATTCTGCAGATAACCCTACCAGACCAAATATCGCTATGAAGATGAGATAGGGGATTAAGAACGCTCCGCCTCCGTATTCGCCCAGGCGGTAGGGAAATAACCATATGTTTCCCATTCCTACCGCAGAGCCTACACAGGCCAGAACAAACCCCAGGGAATTTTTGAAACTTCCGTTTTTATGGGAATGTTGCTTCCCCAGAGGAGATTGTTGGTTTTGCATAATATATACCTCCGTGTATTGCAGTATCATTTTCCTTTAAAGCGCTAAAGCCGTATCGTTCCCAGTATATAGTTTTTTTAAAGATTTGTAAAGCTGATTTATAGAAAGGATCCGGCTTGACTTTTGAAATAAATGATGTTATGTTTTAATTAATTATACGACTGACGGAAGTGGAATTGACCACAGGGAGTATAAGGAGTGTAAGCCGACCGTCTGGGCAGAAAGAATGCTTGGGATGGATAGGCTTTTTTTATGTAAAGAAAGGAGAGCGAGTATGGAAATGCGATCATTGGCACAGGAATTATCATCTAATGTGTATCCGGGCAGAGGTATTGTGATTGGAAAAACACCGGATGGTACAAAAGCTGTTGCGGCCTATTTTATCATGGGCAGGAGTGAGAACAGCAGAAATCGAGTATTTGTAGAGGATGGGGAAGGAATTCGCACACAGGCTTTCGATCCTTCTAAACTGGTAGATCCAAGTCTGATCATTTATGCACCGGTACGCGTTCTGGGAAATAAGACGATTGTAACCAACGGTGATCAGACAGATACTATTTATGAAGGCATGGATCGTCAGATGACATTTGAACAGTCTTTAAGATGCAGAAAATTTGAACCGGACGGACCCAATTATACACCGAGAATTTCCGGTATCCTGCATATAGAAAAGGATACATTTAATTATGCAATGTCCATTTTAAAAAGCAATAATGGTAATCCGGACGCCTGCAATCGCTATATCTTTGCCTATGAGAATCCGGCAGCAGGAGAGGGACATTTTATTCATACCTATATGCATGACGGCAATCCGCTGCCAAGCTTTGAAGGGGAACCGAAATTAGTGGAAATGATGGACGATATGGACAACTTCGCTCATATGCTGTGGGAAAATCTGAATTCGGATAATAAGGTATCTCTGTTTGTAAGATACATTGATCTTGCAACCGGACAGTATGAAACGAAAATTATCAATAAGAATCAGTAGGAGGAATGCAGGATGAAGGAACTGGAATTGAAATATGGCTGTAATCCCAATCAGAGGCCTTCCCGTATCTATGTGGCGGACGGCAGTGAGCTTCCGGTCAAGGTAATCAGCGGAAGACCGGGATACATTAATTTTTTGGATGCATTTAATGGCTGGCAGCTGGTAAAGGAGTTAAAAGAAGCCACAGGGCTTCCGGCAGCTACTTCCTTTAAGCATGTGTCTCCGGCAGGAGCGGCGGTAGGGCTTCCTTTGGACGATGTTTTAAAGAAAATCTACTGGGTGGAGGATATGGAAGAAATGTCTCCTCTGGCCTGTGCTTATGCAAGGGCACGAGGTGCGGACAGAATGTCTTCCTTTGGTGATTTTATAGCATTATCGGATGTGTGTGATAAAGATACCGCACTGCTGATTAAGAGAGAGGTCTCTGACGGTGTCATTGCCCCGGGTTATACAAAAGAAGCACTGGAAGTGCTTGCCCAGAAGAAAAAGGGCAATTATAATGTGATTCAGATTGATCCCGAATACAGACCGGCTCCTATGGAGCATAAAGAAGTATATGGTGTGACTTTTGAGCAGGGAAGACAGGAACTTCCTATTAACGATCAGTTACTGGAACATATCGTGACTGAAAATAAAGAACTTCCGGAAAATGCGAAGTGCGATCTGAAGATTGCCATGATTACCTTAAAATACACCCAGTCCAATTCGGTATGTTTTGTAAAGGGCGGACAGGCGATCGGAATCGGTGCCGGACAGCAGTCCCGTGTGCACTGTACGCGTCTGGCAGGACAAAAAGCAGATAACTGGTTCCTGCGTCAGTCACCAAAAGTATTAAACCTGCCATTTATCGACGGCATACGCCGTGCCGACAGAGACAATGCTATTGATGTATATATAGGGGAAGAATACATGGATGTGCTGGCTGACGGAGCATGGCAGAAACTTTTCAGAGAAAAACCAGAAGTATTTACCCGTGAAGAAAAAAGAGCATGGCTGGATCAGATGACAGGGGTATCTGTAGGTTCCGACGCCTTCTTCCCATTCAGTGATAATATTGAACGTGCGAAAAAGAGCGGCGTTGTTTACATTGCAGAACCGGGTGGCTCTGTGAGGGATGATCTGGTGATTGAGACCTGTAATAAATATCACATGGTAATGGCCTTTACCGGGATCCGTTTGTTCCATCACTAAAAATAGCACGATATTACGATGCAATATAACGATTCTAAGCATCGTCAAAAAATTCACTAAAAATCAGTTTTTTTATACAAAAAATCGACGCATTTTTGTAAGAAATGTGTATGGAAACTTTGGAGAAATTTGTATACAATAAAATCACAAAAACTGTTTGATTATTTCCTTGAAAGAGAGACAAAGTCTGGTTGGTTGTTCCGGATTTTGTCTCTCTTTCATTATACGACAGTGTAATTTTGGAGAATATGATAGTGTTATAAAAGAAAGCGGGAGTCTGATCGTCAGATTCCCGCTTTTGTGTAAAGAAAGATTTACATCGTACGTCGCTTATGGTTATTTCAGTTTTCCTGTATAATTTTTTATGGCTTCAAAGCTTTCTGAACTGATCACATGCTCAATCCGGCAGGCATCTTCTGCAGCGGTCTTTTCATTTACACCTAAACGGATGAGTAAACTGGTCAGGAGCAGATGACGTTCATACATGGTTTCAGCAATCTGACGTCCCGTGTCAGAAAGGGTGATGTGTCCATTATCGTCCACAAAAATGTAACCATTTTCCCGCAAATTCTTCATGGCGATGCTGATACTGGGTTTGGAAAAATTAAGCTCGTTTACAATATCAATAGAACGAACCTGAGGCTGTTTTTTACTGAGTATCAGAATGGTTTCCAAATAATTTTCGGCAGATTCCTGTATTTTCATAGACATCACTCCTGTAGATAAAATCATTATAATCAGAATAACATAAACAGGAGAGAATGACAAACATTTACTGTTAAAAAGGCTTTATTGAGAAGAAGACAAAAGGCTGTGGATATGATTATAATCCTTGTGGAGATCCCGTTCTACAGTCAGGCGTGCGGTATCGGTTCCCGGCAGCAGTATTTGATCCGCAAAATGCAGAGCAGCTGCAATTTGCCGGGTGATCAGGATAGCGGGCTGTTTTTCTTTTTGCAGGAAATGCCGCATGCTGTGAAGGATGCGGGACTGTTCTTCCAAATCCAGATGATCGAAAGTGAAATAAAAACAGATGACCGCCGGCTTTTGCAGAAGTGCCTGCAGAAGGGAAGCCCGATACTGCAGTGCGGGGGAGAGCAGGAAAGGAAAGCAGTGCTGATACTCCAGCAGTCCGTATTCTTTCAGAAGGGTATGCAGATATTCGGCAGGATCTGGCACTTCCTGCTGGCTGTAGGACAGGGTAAGCTGCAGGTTGTGGTATAGAGTACGCCAGGGAAAGAGGCGTGATTTTTTTCTTAGCATAAGAATATCCTTGGAGGGCAGGGGCGTACCGTCCAAAAGAATGGACGGAAGCTGGTAGGAAAAGCCAGCCAGTACACCCAGCAGATCTTCATTGGTCATGACGATAGAGTGGCGTTCCATAGATTTCTCCATCTGCGTTTTGCGCAATTCCTTTATATTATCGTATGAAACAGAAGAAAAGTGTGGTACAATTGGTTGCATGAATAAAAGAAATTATCAAAAAGAACTGGATCAGAAAATTGCATTGCTGCAGCGGGAGGACAGGATTCCCCGTCTGCTTCTTCACAGCTGCTGCGCTCCCTGCAGCAGTTATGTGCTGGAATATTTGTCGCAGTATTTTCACATTACCGTACTGTATTATAATCCCAATATTTTCCCGGAGGAGGAATATGAAAAGCGGATTCGGGAACAGGAGATGCTCATAAGAGCTATGCCTGTGAAATATCCGGTGCAGCTGATCGCAAAGCCGTATACGCCCCAGGATTTTTATCAGGCGGTCAAAGGAGTGGAAGCGATTCCCGAAGGAGGAGAGCGCTGTTTTCGGTGCTATCGGCTGCGGCTTTTGGAAGCGGCAGAGGAAGCGAAGAAGGGTGGATTTGACTATTTTACCACGACACTCAGTATCAGCCCCCTTAAGAATGCCCAGAAGCTGAATGAAATCGGAGAAGAACTGGCGGCACAGTATGGTGTAGAGTATCTGAATTCGGATTTTAAAAAGAAAAACGGATATAAGCGTTCTACAGAATTGTCCCGGGAATACGGACTTTATCGGCAGGATTACTGCGGTTGTGTATTTTCAAAAAGAGAGAGGGAAACCTTGCAAACAAAGGCTTAGAGTGATACACTTGAGCGAGGCTGGAATTTAATATAAGGAAAAGGAAGGACAGGAATATGGCACAGTTATGGGGAGGCCGTTTTACAAAAGAAACGGATCAGTTAGTTTATAATTTTAACGCATCCATTGGATTTGATCAGAAGTTCTGCAGACAGGATATCCAGGGCAGTATGGCCCATGTAAAAATGCTGGCGAAGCAGGGGATTTTAACTGAGCAGGATAAAGATAAGATCCTGGAAGGCCTGGAAAGTATTCTCCGCGATGTGGAGAATGGCACGTTGGAGATTACGGCACAGTATGAAGATATCCACAGTTTTGTGGAAGCGAACCTGACCGAACGTATCGGAGAACCGGGAAAACGTCTTCATACAGGAAGAAGCCGCAATGACCAGGTAGCACTGGATATGAAGCTTTATGCCAGAGATGAAATAAAAGAGATGGATCATCTTTTAAAAGAACTGCTGGAAACCTTGATGCATATTATGGAAGAAAATCTGGAAACTTATATGCCAGGGTTTACACATCTGCAGAAGGCGCAGCCCATTACTCTGGCCCATCATATGGGGGCTTATTTTGAAATGTTTAAGCGTGACAGAAGCCGTCTGGCAGATATCTATGAACGTATGAATTACTGTCCGCTGGGAAGCGGTGCCCTGGCGGGCACTACCTATCCCCTGGATCGGGAATATACGGCTCAGTTACTGGGATTTGCAGGTCCTACCTTAAACAGTATGGATTCTGTGGCTGACCGGGATTATCTCATTGAATGGCTGTCCGCCATGTCCACGATCATGATACATTTAAGCCGTTTTTCTGAGGAAGTGATCATCTGGAATTCCAATGAATATCAGTTTGTGGAGATTGATGATGCTTACAGCACCGGCAGCAGTATTATGCCTCAGAAGAAAAATCCGGATATTGCAGAATTGGTTCGCGGTAAGGCAGGACGCGTTTATGGGGCCTTGATTTCTTTGCTGACTACGATGAAAGGAATTCCGCTTGCATATAATAAAGATATGCAGGAAGATAAGGAACTGACTTTTGATGCCATTGATACGGTAAAAGGCTGTCTGGCTTTGTTTACCGGCATGCTGGCCACCATGCAGTTTAAGAAAGAAAACATGGAAAAAAGCGCAAAACATGGGTTTACCAATGCCACAGATGCGGCAGATTATCTGGTCAATCATGGAATCCCTTTCAGGGATGCCCATGGAATTGTAGGACAGTTGGTATTATATTGTATCGAGAAACAGATTTCTCTGGATGATATGTCTCTGGAAGAGTACAAAAAAATCAGCCCGGTATTTGAAGAGGACATTTATGAAGCGATCAGCATGAAAACCTGCGTAGAGAAACGGATGACCATCGGCGCTCCATCTCCGGAGGCTATGAAGCAGGTGATTGCCATAAATAAAAAATATTTGCAGGAGAATCCGTAAATTTTTGAAAAAAGACTTGCATTTTTTCGCGGATTGTTATAGTATAGTGTCCATGAAAGACAGATGTACGTCAAATAAAGACATGAAGAAATACGTAAGAATGGCGTAAATGAAAAATGAGGAGAGAAATATTATGAGTGAAAAATTAAGAGTTGGTATTTTAGGCGCAACAGGTATGGTAGGACAGAGATTTATCTCTTTGCTGGATCAGCATCCATGGTTTGAAGTAGTGACCGTTGCAGCCAGTGAAAGAAGCGCAGGAAAAAGATACGAAGATGCAGTAGGACCACGTTGGAAAATGGATCGTCCTATGCCGGAAGGCGTGAAGGATTTAGTTGTGATGAATCTTCATGATGTGGAGGCAGTAGCTGCTACTGTTGACTTTGTATTTTCTGCTGTAGATATGACAAAGGAAGAAATTCAGGCAATTGAAGAAGCTTATGCAAAAACAGAGACACCTGTAGTATCCAATAACAGTGCGCACAGATGGACACCTGACGTGCCGATGGTAGTGCCGGAAATTAATCCGGAACATTTTGATGTGATCAAATTCCAGAAAAAACGTCTTGGCACCACACGCGGATTTATCGCAGTAAAACCAAACTGCTCTATCCAGAGTTATGCACCGGCGCTGACAGCATGGAAAGAGTTTGAACCATATGAAGTGATCGCTACTACATACCAGGCAATTTCTGGTTCCGGCAAGACCTTTAAAGAATGGCCGGAGATGATTGAAAATATCATTCCATACATTGGCGGTGAAGAGAAGAAGAGTGAAGATGAGCCATTAAGACTGTGGGGCAAGATTGAAGACGGCGTGATCGTAAAGGCACAGGAGCCGAAAATCTCCAGTCAGTGTGTACGTGTACCGGTATTAGATGGTCATACAGCAGCTGTATTTGTAAAATTCAGAAAGAAACCAACGAAAGAACAGCTGATCGAAAAATTAGTGAATTTCCGTGGCGTTCCCCAGGAATTAGAACTTCCGAGTGCTCCAAAACAGTACATTCAGTATCTGGAAGAGGATAACCGTCCGCAGGTTAAGCTGGATGTGAATTATGAAAAGGGAATGGGCGTTTCTATCGGACGTCTTCGTGAAGATACCATTTATGATTTCAAATTTATTGGCTTGGCTCATAACACAGTCCGCGGCGCAGCCGGCGGTGCGATCCTGTGTGCAGAGACATTAAAAGCTCAAGGATATATTCAGGCAAAATAATCGCAGATTGTTTTATCTCCCTGTGAAAAGTGTTTCACAGGGAGGTTTTTCTTTTCTGAGGTACTGTCCTGTATGCTTTTTGGATGGTTGTTTTCTGTTTTGGAAAATGCTATAATGTACACCGTGAAAAAAGGAGAATTTATGCCAAAATCATTATATATAGCAGAAAAACCAAGTGTAGCGCAGGAATTTGCAAAGGCTTTAAAGGTAACTACATCCCGAAAAGATGGGTATCTGGAATCGGAGGATACGATTGTTACCTGGTGTGTGGGCCATTTGGTAACCATGAGCTATCCGGAAAAATATGATGAAAAATATAAGCGGTGGAGTTTGAATACCCTGCCCTTTTTGCCGGAAGAATTTAAGTATGAAGTAATTCCGTCTGTGAAAAAGCAGTTCGCGATCGTAAGCGGTTTGCTCAAACGGGATGATGTGGCCTGTATCTATGTGTGTACCGACTCCGGACGGGAAGGAGAGTATATTTATCGTCTGGTGGAGATGATGAGTGGAAAGAAGGTCACGGCAAAGGAACGCCGTCGTGTCTGGATCGATTCCCAGACGGAAGAAGAGATTTTGAGAGGAATCCGGGAGGCGAAGGATTTGAGCACATATGATAATTTATCCGCTGCCGCTTACCTTCGGGCAAAGGAAGATTATCTGATGGGGATTAATTTTTCCCGTTTGCTGTCCCTAAAATATGGCAATACCATTTCCAATTATCTGGGTACCCGTTTTACTGTTATTTCTGTGGGTCGCGTGATGACCTGTGTGCTGGGCATGGTGGTGCGAAGAGAGCGGGAGATCCGGGCGTTTGTGAAGACACCGTTTTATCGTGTACTGGCAAAGCTGAGTGTGAACGGACATAGCTTTGACGGGGAATGGAGAGCTGTTGCAGGGAGTATGTATTATCAGTCCCCTCTTCTCTATAAGGAAAATGGATTCAAAGAAAAGAAGCATGCCCAGGAATTGATCGATCGGCTTTCATCCCATCCGCCCGTGAATGCTGTGGTGGATAAGATAGAGAAGAAAAAAGAGAACAAGAACGCTCCGCTGTTATTCAATCTGGCGGAACTGCAGAATGAATGTGCCCGTCTTTTTAAGATCAGCCCGGATGAAACCCTTCGCGTGGTGCAGGAACTGTATGAGAAAAAGCTGGTTACCTATCCCAGAACGGATGCCCGCGTGCTTTCCACTGCAGTCGCAAAAGAAATTTATAAGAATATACGGGGATTGGGAAAGTATCCGCTG
The DNA here is from genome assembly GCA_050944855.1 of Lachnospiraceae bacterium. Taxonomy (GTDB): domain Bacteria; phylum Bacillota; class Clostridia; order Lachnospirales; family Lachnospiraceae; genus Lactonifactor. Next base: position 58,599 of record JBMNRU010000002.1, on the reverse strand, counting down.
GCCGCAGTTTATGTGCAGGAGATTCTGGATGCGAAAAGCTATCAGAACATCGCATCCACCCGTTATGTAAACGACAAGCAGATCACCGACCACTATGCCATTATTCCTACAGGACAGGGGCTGTCTGCCCTGCATAGTCTGCAGATGGTATCACAGAAGGTCTATGAGGTTATTGTACGCCGTTTCTTAAGCATTTTTTATCCGCCGGCGGTGTATCAGAAGGCTGCATTGACTGCGGCGATAGGACAGGAAAAGGTATTTGCCAGCTTTAAAGTACTTCAGGAAGAAGGGTATTTAAAGGTTGCGGATCCTTCCTTTATGAAGAAAAAGGAAAATACGTCAGAAAAACAGGAAGATATGATCTGTGATCAGGATTTTCTGGCGGCTCTGCAGCAGCTGAAGAAAAAGGATGTGCTGCCGGTAGACGGCTTTTCCATCAAAGAAGGAGAAACTTCTCCTCCTAAGCGCTATACATCCGGTTCCATGATCCTTGCTATGGAAAATGCAGGACAGCTGATCGAGGATGAAGAACTTCGTTCTCAGATCAAAGGAAGCGGCATCGGCACCAGTGCTACCAGGGCAGAGATATTAAAAAAATTAGTATCGATTCAGTATCTGGCGTTAAACAAAAAAACACAGGTGATCACACCCACACAGTTAGGTGAGATGGTCTTTGATGTGGTGAATGCGTCCATACGTTCTTTGCTTAACCCGGAACTGACAGCCAGCTGGGAAAAAGGGCTGACCTATGTGGCAAACGGAGAGATCACATCAGAAGAATATATGGTGAAATTAGAGAATTTTATCACAAGCCGTACCAATGGAGTGTTAAATCTGAATAACCAGTATATGCTGCGGCAGTACTTTGATTATGCCGCTCAATATTATAAAAAAAAGAAAAGAGGAAAAAAGGATGGAACAGATTAAGATTTCTGAATTGTATCATGACTTAAGTAAAACCCTGGCAAAAGAATTATTGGAAAGCAAAACCTATCCATGGGAAGCGCTTCCCCATATCAGTGAGACCATTCTGACCATCGGAAGTACTTTAGACCCTGCAGAATATGAGCAGAAGGGAGAAAATGTGTGGATCGCCAAGTCTGCAAAGGTAGCTCCGACTGCATTTATCAATGGCCCGGCCATTATCGGAAAAGAAGCAGAAGTGCGCCACTGCGCATTTATCCGTGGGAATGCCCTGGTAGGCGAAGGGGCGGTAGTGGGCAACTCTACCGAACTGAAAAATGTAATTTTGTTTGATAAAGTACAGGTACCTCATTACAATTACGTGGGAGATTCCATTTTGGGATTTAAGTCTCATATGGGTGCAGGTTCTATTACCTCTAATGTAAAGTCCGATAAAAAGCTGGTTGTAGTAAAAGGAAAAGACCAGCATTTTGAGACTGGTCTTAAGAAATTTGGCGCTATGTTAGGGGATGAGGTAGAAGTAGGCTGCGGTTCTGTATTAAATCCGGGTACGGTAGTGGGCAGCCACTCTAACATTTATCCGCTGTCTTCTGTAAGAGGGGTTGTGCCTGCGAACAGTATTTACAAAAAGCAGGGTGAAGTGGTAGAAAAGCAATAGTTATATACCGCACAGAAACCATCGGATACCTGCTAATACAAGTATGTGTACCGGATAAAACCAGTAGAAAAAGTATTTAATGCGAAGTCCCTGCTGTCCGTTGTAGAGCCGGATAGGCAGGAATGCAAAACAGGCCGGCCATTCCCAGAGAAGAGAGATACAGCCTGCAACTGTCTGCAGCAGGGGCTCATAGCGTAATAAGTATAATACGGCGATAAACAGGATTCCTTTGTAGTCATAGTCTGTATGCATGCCGTATGCCGCGCACATAGCCAGGGCAATGATGACGGGATATAAAATGGGTTTATCTGCCGCCTTTTCCAGCGCCATCAGCATCAGCAGCCCGATGAGAAGGGTGAACATCACATTTTGATAGGTAAATTCCAGAAAACTGTGGCGAAAAGCCAGGTCAAAAGGAATTTCTGCAAGCAGGGCGAAGATCAGCAGTCTTGCCGCATATTTCTTTCGATTCTTTGTATGAATAAAACCTTCCACCAGCAGAAAACAGAAGATGGGGAAGGCTATTCTTCCGATAAAACGAAGCACATCATCGATTTCCAGTAAAAACACAATCTGATCATAAGTAAGAGCCCCGGGCATACGTTGGTTGTAGGCCCTTAAATATCCATGTTCTATGATAACTGCGCCGATATGGTCAATGAGCATGAAGACTGCGGCCAGAATCTTTAAAGTACTGCCGGTGATAGGAACCGGCAAAGGCTGCCCGGAGGTCTTGCCGTAAGAGCGTCCTTTTAAACGGTCGCGGTCTGTGCGGTCAGGATTATGATGTTTTTCCACAGGACATTTCCCCTTTCTTATCTTATATATTTGTTCTCTATCATATCATATGCTCCTTATTTATGGAGCAATTCTTATAAAAATCTTTACCAAACCTTTAGAAATTCTCCCCTATAATTTTTATATTCCTGAGATATCCTATACACAGGTTAAGGTATCAAACTTAGGACTAAAATATAAAATAAAAAGACAAGGGGGATATTTATGAAAATACTAATCACGACGGACTGTTATCTTCCGGTGATTAATGGCGTTGTTACATCCGTATGCAATCTGAGAAAAGAAATGGAAGAACGGGGACATGAAGTAAAGATATTGACTCTGTCGTCTACGGGAAATTCTTATAGGAGACAAGGAGTTTATTATATGAAATCTGTGAGTGTGGAAGGAATTTATCCGGGTGCCAGGGTAGCTGTTGGTTCCGTGAATGAGATCGTGGCAGAATTGATAGACTGGAGTCCTGATATTGTTCATTCTCAATCCGAATTTACCACTTACCACTATGCAGTGAAGATCAGCCGATGCTGCCGGTGTCCGTTGATACATACTTATCACACCGTATATGAAGACTATACCCATTATTTTTCGCCCAGTGAAACACTGGGGAAAAAAGCAGTATCGCTATGGACCAGGACCTTGCTGAAAAAGGTCAGTGTGGTGGTTGCACCTACGCAGAAGGTGCAGGGGCTTTTGAAAGGATACAAGGTGTCAGCGCCTATCGAGGTGATTCCTACGGGAATTGCCTTGCAGAAATATACACAGCAGCTGCCGGAAGAAGAACGGATGCTGCTGCGAAAGTGTCTGGGCATTGCACCGGATCAAAAAGTGCTGGTCAGCGTGGGACGTCTGGCAAAGGAAAAAAATCTGGAGGAACTGCTGACATATGTAAGTCATCGCAAAGAGCGGGATCTGACCTTGCTTCTTGTGGGGGATGGCCCGCATCGGGAGAAATTGGAACGGCTGGCAGAACAGCTGGGAATCAAAGAACAGGTGGTTTTCACGGGTATGATAGCATGTGACCGGGTGTGGAAATATTATCAGCTGGGAGATGTGTTTGTCAGTGCTTCCAACAGTGAAACACAGGGGCTTACTTATATTGAGGCTTTGGCCAGCAAGGTGCCTGCTTTGTGCCGGAAGGATCCCTGCCTGGATCACGTGCTGATCGATGGCTATAACGGTTATCAATATGAATCAGAAGAAGAATTCTTCCATTTTATTGATGAAATGTTTTCTATTTATCCTTTTTATTTGTCTTTGAAAGACCATGCGGGAGATTCTGTTATGGAATTTTCTTCCTGGACCTTTGGGAATGCACTGGAACGTTTATACAGAAAGGAGCTTGGCTATGTATCGCATCAACATGAAGTCGAAAGCGGATATGGTGAAAGGACATGGGGTTTTATCCGCTCACGATGAGCAGGTGGCATTGGTTCGTGAGGTGATGAAAGCAGGATTTGAAATATTGGAAAATGCAAAGAAGCCCTGTCAGATTACCCAGTATCATTCTCTGAATCCGGAGTATTATCTTCCTGCAAAAGTGCATAAGAAGCAGGGGATTACGGTAGGGATGGTTCATTTTCTGCCGGAAACGGTGGAGAATAGTATTCAGCTTCCGTCCTTTGCGAAATCTGTTTTTTATAAATATATGATTTCCTTTTATAAACAGATGGATTATCTGGTGACAGTAAATCCCTGTTTTATAGATGCCTTAAAAGGCTATGGAATACCCGAAGAGAAAGTAACCTATATTCCGAATTATGTATCGGAAGAGCAGTTTTATCCTCTGTCGGCCAAAGAGCGCAGGACTCTTCGCGGAGAATATGAGCTGGACGAGTCCGCCTTTGTTGTGCTCTGTGCCGGCCAGCTGCAAAAGAGAAAAGGTGTGCTGGATTATATTGAATTAGCAAAACGGCTTCCGCAGTATGAGTTTTTATGGGCAGGCGGATTTTCCTTTGGAAAAATCTCTGACGGGTATGAGGAAATTAAAAAAGCACTGCAGGATCTGCCGTCAAATCTGCATTTTCTTGGAATGGTGGACCGGGATAAGATGAATGGGATCTATAATATGGCGGATGTGTTTTTGCTTCCTTCTTATGAGGAATTGTTTCCCATGACCATTTTGGAGGCCATGAGCTGCCATTTGCCGGTGGTTGTCCGGGATCTTTCTTTATATGAACCAATTCTGCATCATTACGTGCAAAAAGGAAAAAATATAAAAGCATTTCAGGAACTGCTGACCCGTTTACAGCAGGATCCCCAGGTGTATTTGGAAGCCTGTCATGCCTCTGCGGCAGGAAGCAGATTCTACAGCAGAGAACATGTGGGCAGCATGTGGAAACAGTTTTATTGCCGGATACTTATGGAAAAATGGGATAGATAAAAGAAAGGAAGAAGGGATGGAGAGAACGAAAGCAATCATGCAGATATGTACAATAGCAGGTTTGTTGGCATGTCTGGCTTTTATTATATATGGAATACAAACAAAAATCTTTGTGTCGCAGGAGGCCCTGGAAAGTTTTTTGCAGCCCTTTGGCATTCTGGCTCCGTTGATCTTCATTGGGATACAGATCGTACAGGTAGTCATTCCTATATTGCCCGGAGCGGTGGGATGCCTGGGAGGTGTGTTGATATTTGGACCTTTATGGGGATTTGTATATAATTATACGGGGATATGTCTGGGATCTGTCGCAATATTTGCGCTTTCCAGAAAGTATGGCCGTACGTTTGTGCAGAGTGTAGTTTCAAAACGGTCATATAACAAATACATAGGCTGGCTGGATAAAGGGGAAGCATTTACAAAGGCCTTTGCAGCCGCTATTTTTTTGCCGGTTGCGCCGGATGATCTGCTGTGCTGCATTGCAGGGCTGACCAAAATGCGAATGAAGACATTTTTGATGATCATTGTACTGGGAAAACCCATGTCTATTTTTCTCTACAGCCTGGGCCTGATCGGAATAAAAGAGTGGATTGTTTCCTTTGGCTTTGTATAAATTCTTGTAACGAAACATTAAAAAGCGGCTAAGTAGAAAAAGTCTCTCTGTGGAAAGCAAAGCGCTCTTCCTTAACTAAGCGTCAAGACGCACCTAATACTCTCAGGAAAGCCTTCGAGTATAAGTGCTTACTAGACGCTGGATTTTCGGACTCGCTTGTCAACATGCTTTTCACAGAGAGGCTTTTTCGTTTTGCTGCATCTCATGTTTCATTTATAAAAGATCAGTTCAAGAGTTGTAAATTTCCAGTTTATCTCACCTCTTCGTAAAAAAATAGTTGACATGTGTGTATATATTGTATATACTGTATATATACAATCAAACAAAACACATGTGAACGGGAGATACAGTATGAATATTATCATTAGCAATTCCAGCGGGAAGCCGATCTATGAACAGATTACTTCTCAGCTGAAGCAGATGATTATGTCAGGAGAACTGAAAGAGGGGGACGCCCTTCCTTCTATGCGCTTTCTGGCGAAGGAATTGAAGATAAGTGTAATTACTACAAAGCGGGCATATGAAGACCTGGAAAGGGATGGATTTATTGTCACGCAGGTGGGAAAGGGCAGCTTTGTGGCCGGAACCAATAAAGAATTGTTACGGGAAGAACAGCTGCGCAGTATTGAAGAGTATCTGATGAAAGCGGTGGACATTAGCAGACAGCACCATATTCCCAAAGACGAATTGCTGGAAATATTGGATACTCTTTACGAGGAGGAATAGTTATGGAAACAGCAGTTGAGGTAAAAGGTCTGGTAAAACATTATACCGGATTTACGCTGGATAAAATTGATCTTACGATCCCTACCGGCTGTATTATGGGGCTTGTGGGAGAGAATGGAGCAGGAAAATCTACTCTGATTAAATGCATCCTGGGATTGGTATTTCAGGATAGCGGAAGTGTACAGATTTATGGAAAGGAAGCCGAAACGTTGTCCCCTCAGTGGAGAAATGATCTGGGTGTGGTCATGGATGAGTGTAAATATCCGCAAAATGCAACTGCACTGCATATTTCCAAAGTGATGCAGCAGGTCTATCAGAGTTGGGATCAGGAGAAGTATATAAGGTTATTGGAACGCTTTCACATTCAGGAGAAAAAAGTAATCAAAGAGTATTCGAAAGGGATGAAGATGAAACTGCAGATTGCAGTGGCTATGTCTCATGGAGCGAGGCTGTTATTTTTTGATGAGGCTACCAGCGGTCTGGATCCTATTGTTCGTGATGAGATATTGGATATGATGATGGAATTTATTCAGGATGAGCAGTGCACCCTATTGTTTTCCACTCATATTACTTCAGATCTGGAAAAAGTGGCAGATTATATTACGTTTCTCCATCAGGGAAAAGTGGTTTTTACGGAGAGTAAAGATCAGTTATTATATGACTATGGTGTGGTTCGATGCACCAGAGAAGATTATGAAAAAATAGATGCCCGCCATGTGCGGGGTGTAAGGAAAAATTCTTTCAATTACGAGGTACTCATTGATAATCGGGAGGTTTTTGCAGAGTTACATCAGGAGATGGTGGTGGACAGGGCCTCTATTGAGGAGATTATGCTGCTCATTGTGAAGGGGGAAGAGGTATGAAAGGATTAATGTTAAAAGACTTATATAACAGTCAAAAGAATATACGGTTTTATCTTATCTTCATGCTGCTGTTTGCTGTGGCAGGATATCTGATGAAGATGTCCGGTTATACGCTTGTTTTACAGGCTGTGGTAGCGATCAGCCTGGGTATTTCCCTGTTTAGTTATGATGAATACAGTCACTGGGATATGTTTGCGCTGATCCTTCCTGTAGATCGGAAAACGGTGGTCAGAGCCAGATATCTGCTGTGTTTTCTGTTATGTGCAGTAACAGCCCTGCTCTGTCTGACGATCAGCAGTTTGACTGCTTTTCTGCTCCACGAGGAACAGATGGAAGTCATAATTTCCTGCTATTCCTGTTTTTTTGTATCTGTATTACTATTAGCTATTATGTTTCCCTGTATCTATAAGATGGGTGCAGAGAAAGCGAGGATTATACTGTTGGTTTTGGGCGGAGGTTTTGGAGTGGCATGTGCGTCCATCGCCAGTTTTGGAGATGAGGCAGAAGCCTTGTTCCATAAACTGGATACCCTGAATCCTTTTATGGTTATTATCGTGCTGACGGCAGTTGTTTTCGGAGGGTATTATTTCTCCTATAGAGCGTCAGTAAGAATCTATCAAACAAAAGAATTTTAGGCAACTATTCAGCCATGCGTCAGATCAAAGAAACAGATGCGGCATGCTTGCATGTAAGCATCCGTTTCTTTGATCTGACATATGGCGTTTAGCCATAAGCCGCAGAACGCCTGTGTAACAGGCGTTCTGCGGCTTGCATGGGGAATAGTTTATGTAACAGGCGTTCTGTGGCTTGCATGGGGAATAGTTTATGTAACAGGCGTTCTGTGGCTTGCATGGGGAATAGTTTATGTAACAGGCGTTCTGCGGCTCGCGTGGGGAGTAGTTATCCTAAAAATGTATCCAGTGGAAAAATATTTCAAATTCCACTGGATTTTTTAGTGGTTTTATGCGAAAATAAACACGAATATGCGGGGTATCAAGGAAACACCGCATAGGTTAAATTATTTTTCAAGCGAAAGGAGTAATCAAATGATTTATTCACATGAAGTAGAAGAAATGTGCCCGGTAGCACAGGGCGTAGCTCATGGTGCAGCTCCAATTCCAGAAGAAGCAAAATGGGTAAAAGCAAAAGGAATTAAAGATATCTCCGGTTTAACACACGGCGTGGGCTGGTGTGCTCCTCAGCAGGGCGCCTGCAAGTTGACCTTAAATGTAAAAGATGGAATTATCCAGGAAGCGTTAGTTGAGACGTTAGGATGTTCCGGTATGACACATTCAGCAGCTATGGCTTCTGAAATCCTTCCGGGAAGAACTCTTCTGGAAGCTTTAAATACAGACTTAGTTTGTGACGCGATCAACACAGCAATGAGAGAACTGTTCTTACAGATCGTATACGGAAGAACACAGAGTGCTTTCTCAGAGGACGGACTTCCTATCGGTGCAGGTCTGGAAGACTTAGGAAAAGGCCTTCGTTCTCAGGTAGGTACTATGTACGGTACACTGAAAAAAGGTCCTCGTTATCTGGAAATGGCAGAAGGCTATGTAACAGGTATTGCTCTTGACGAAGAAGATCAGATTATCGGCTATAAATTCGTTAACCTGGGCAAATTCACGGATTTCATTAAGAAAGGTGATGAGCCGAACACAGCATGGGAAAAAGCACAGGGTCAGTATGGCCGTGTGGCAGATGCCATTAAGATCATTGATCCACGACAGGAGTAATCCGGGTAATCAGAACGAATTTATTAGGAGGACATTAGAATGGCTTTATTTGAATCATATGAGAGAAGAATTGACAAGATCAATCAGGTTTTAAACAGCTATGGCATTGCTTCTTTAGAAGAAGCAGAAAAGATTACAAAAGATGCCGGTCTGAACGTTTATGACCAGGTAAAGAGTATTCAGCCAATCTGTTTTGAGAATGCCTGCTGGGCATATATCACAGGTGCGGCTATCGCTATTAAAAAAGGATGTACAAGAGCAGCAGATGCAGCTGCGGCAATCGGTGAAGGTCTGCAGGCTTTCTGTATCCCGGGTTCTGTAGCAGACCAGCGTAAAGTAGGTCTGGGACATGGTAATTTAGGTAAAATGTTACTGGAAGAGGAGACCGATTGTTTCTGTTTCCTGGCAGGACATGAATCCTTCGCAGCAGCAGAAGGTGCCATTGGTATCGCTGAAAAAGCAAATAAGGTTCGTAAGAAACCACTGCGTGTTATCTTAAATGGTCTGGGAAAAGATGCAGCACAGATTATTGCACGTATCAATGGATTTACATATGTTGAAACAGAGTATGATTATTATACAGGAGAGTTAAAGGAAGTATTCCGCAAGGCATACTCTAACGGCCCTCGTGCAAAGGTAAACTGCTATGGTGCCAATGATGTGCGTGAAGGTGTTGCTATCATGTGGAAAGAAGGCGTAGATGTATCCATTACCGGTAACTCTACAAATCCAACCAGATTCCAGCATCCGGTAGCCGGTACTTACAAAAAAGAATGTATTGATGCAGGCAAGAAGTACTTTTCTGTTGCTTCCGGCGGCGGTACCGGACGTACTCTGCATCCGGACAATATGGCAGCAGGCCCGGCTTCTTACGGTATGACAGATACCTTAGGACGTATGCACTCTGATGCACAGTTTGCCGGTTCTTCTTCTGTTCCAGCCCATGTAGAGATGATGGGTCTGATCGGTGCCGGCAACAACCCGATGGTCGGCATGACAGTAGCTGTTGCAGTTTCCATTGAGGAAGCAGCCAAAGCTGGAAAATTCTAATTATAATATTCTTTAAGATCAATGAATGGGAGCGTTCGGAGGTTTATCCGAAGGCTCCTTTTTGTCCGTTTGTTTCCTTTAAAATAGAGTTTGTATTTCCCTGCCATAAATGATAAGATAGGAAATATCAGTATAGTTAGGAGCGTTTTTATGGCAAAAGATATGACCCGGGGCAATCTGGTGCGTGTCCTGATCAGTTTCAGTATCCCTCTGATCATCAGTGGTGTGCTGCAGCAATTATATAATTGGGTGGATGCCTTTATTGTAGGAAATATCGTGGGTGAACTGGCACTGGCTGCGGTGGGAGTAACGACGACGATCCTGAATCTGTTTATTTTTACGATCACGGGATTTGCGTCCGGGCTTTCTATTCTGGCCGGACAGCTGTTCGGAAATAAAAAGACGGATCAGCTGGAAAAAGTATTATCCACGTTTATTGTTGTGGCAGGAGGCATTGCCCTGTTTCTGTCAGTTTTGTGCATGATATTTGCTGCACCGCTGCTTACCATATTGGAAACACCGGCGGATATTTTTACCATTGCAGATCACTATCTGCGGATTGTTATAATAGGAATGCCGATCCTGGCAGTGTATAACGTGTATGCGGCAGTGCTGCGCGGTGTGGGAGACAGCCGGGCTCCATTTTTGGCTGTTGTGGTTTCTTCTATTGTAAATGTAATCCTGGATGTTTTATTTGTCTGGCTGTTTCGCTGGGGAGCAGAAGGAGCGGCGGCTGCCACAGTGATTTCTCAGCTGTTTATGACAGTTTTTATTGTCTGTTATACAACAAAACGGTATGACTTTCTTCGTTTTCATTTCAGGAAAAAACTGGTAGATAAATCCATTCTGGAAAAAGGCAGTTCGCTGGGAATTCCGGTGGCGATTCAGTCCTGCGCCAGTTCTGTGGGTTCCTTGATTTTGCAGAATTTTATGAATGGATTTGGAACGCCGACGGTAGCTGCGGTTACGACAGCTTACCGGATTGACTGTATTCTCTTACTTCCTATTATTAATCTGGGAACAGGAATTTCTACGGCAGTTGCACAAAATACAGGTGCCGGAGATACGAAGCGGGCAAAAAAATGCCTGTGGACAGGCAATGCGATTATGGTTATTTTATCCATCATGCTTACCCTTTTGATTATTATCTTTGGAGCAGATCTGATTGCCATGTTTGGAGTGACAGAAGAGTCTACTCGTATCGGAAAAGCATTTTTCTTCGCCATTGCCAGATTTTATTTGGTATATGGATTGGCGATGTCCTTCAGAGGGTATCTGGAAGGTATGGGAGACGTGCTTTTTTCCAGTATCTGTGGAATTATAGCGGTGCTCATACGAATCGTGATGTCTTATATTATGAAACCCTATCTGGGAAATATGTCGATCGCTTACGCGGAAGCAGTCAGCTGGTGCAGCATGCTGCTGCTGTACATCATGCGGGTTGTTTTTTTTCGATATGGTGCGTCAGGAAGAATCACAGAGAAATAGTTACAGGAAATGATGTAAAAATGGGGCCAGTACCTTGACATGGCAAGATAAATTGTGCTAACATAATTGAATCTCTTGATATTATTTCGGAATACCCCGGAATAGTAAGAAAATGAGAGCAAGGAGGAAAAGGAAAATGAAAAAACGTGTATTAAGCCTGTTATTAGCAGGTGTACTTGCAATCGGTTCCCTTGTTGGATGCGGCGGCAGCGACGAAGGAACAGATGAAGGAAGCGCAGCTTCTGAAGATGCAGGTGAAGAAGGCGCAGCTTCTGATGGACTGGTATTTAAGATTGGTGGTATCGGACCTACAACAGGCGGCGCAGCTATTTATGGCCAGTGTGTAAAAAACAGTATGGAACTGGCAGCAGAAGCGATTAATGCTGACGGCGGTATCAATGGATACCAGGTTGAAGTTAACTTCCAGGATGACGAAAGTGATTCTGAAAAATCTAAGAATGCTTACAATACATTAAAAGACTGGGGTATGCAGGCTCTGTTAGGAACTGTAACTTCTACTCCATGTATTGCAGTTGCAGCAGAAGCAGCAAGTGATAATATGTTCCTGTTGACACCATCAGGATCTTCTGCAGACTGTGTTACAGCATCTGATGCACACTTCCGTGTATGTTTCTCTGACCCGAACCAGGGTATGGCATCTGCTAAATATATCGGAGAGAATGGTCTTGCTACAAAAGTTGCAGTTATCTACGACAGTGCAGAAACTTATTCTACAGGTATTTACGAAACATTTGCAGCAGAAGCAGCAAATCAGCCATTTGAAATCGTAGCAGCAGAAGCATTCCAGGGAGCAGACAACAAAGACTTCTCCACACAGCTTCAGGCAGCAAAGACTGCTGGTGCAGAACTGATCTTCCTGCCAATTTACTATCAGGCAGCATCTCTGATCTTAAGCCAGGCAGACAGTATGGGCTATGATGCTACATTCTTCGGTTGTGATGGTATGGACGGTATTTTAACATTAGATGGTTTTGATACTGCTCTTGCAGAAGGCGTTATGTTATTAACTCCATTCGCAGCTGATGCAGAAGATGAGGCAACACAGGCATATGTATCTGCATATAAAGAAGCTTACGGTGAGATCCCGAATCAGTTTGGTGCTGATGCATGGGATGGTATGTATGCAATCAAAGCCGCATTTGAAGATCAGGATATTAAACCGGATATGAGCGTGGAAGAAATTGCAGAAGCAGCAAAAGCCGGTATGTTAAATATCACTGTTATGGGCTTAACAGGCGGCGAAGATGGTATTGTATGGTCTGAAGATGGTGAACCAAATAAAGAACCAAAAGCCGTTGTTATTGAAAACGGTGCTTACAAAGCAATGTAAGAGCTGGCTTAGGTTAGCTTTGCTGAGGGCTGCCAGCAGGTAGCCCTCCTTTCATTGCCAGGTATTCGAAGGAAGCTGTCAGCGGCAGTTTCTGCAGATGTAAGTGAATTCCTTACTCTTGTTTTCAGTGATAATACCGAATGATTCCCATTTCAAGACGAAAGAGGTGCAATATGAGTTTTATATCCTATTTGATTAACGGCATAAGTTTGGGAAGTGTTTATGCAATTATTGCTCTTGGATATACTATGGTTTATGGTATTGCCAAGATGCTGAACTTTGCTCATGGTGATGTTATCATGATCGGAGGATACATTATATTTATAGCGATGAGTTCTATGGGTATATCCCCCCTGATTGCGGTACTGCTGGCTATGGTAGTCTGTACGGTTCTGGGTGTGGCTATTGAGCGCATTGCTTATAAACCCCTGCGTGGGGCTCCGTCTCTGGCGGTTTTGATCACAGCTATTGGTGTCAGCTATCTGCTGCAGAATGTTGCACTGCTGGTGTTTGGCGCTAATCCGAAATCTTTTTCATCTGTTGTGTCCATTAAGACCATTTCACTGGCAGATGGACAGCTGAATATTACCGGTGAGACTGTGGTTACGATCATTACCGGAGTTGTGATTATGATTTTGTTGACTGCGTTTATCAAAAAGACAAAGGCAGGACAGGCTATGCTGGCTGTATCTGAAGATACCGGTGCAGCACAGTTGATGGGTATTAATGTAAATGGAACCATTGCGCTGACCTTTGCCATTGGTTCGGCTCTGGCAGCCATTGCAGGCGCACTGTTGTGTTCTGCATATCCGATCCTGGATCCGTATACAGGTTCTATGCCGGGTATCAAAGCTTTCGTGGCGGCGGTATTTGGCGGTATCGGATCGATTCCGGGTGCTATGCTGGGCGGTATTTTACTTGGAATCATTGAGATTCTGGGTAAAGCTTATATTTCTTCACAGTTAGCTGATGCCATTGTGTTCAGTGTACTGATTATCGTATTACTCGTGAAGCCTACCGGTATTTTAGGCAAGAAGATTAATGAGAAGGTATAGGTGATAAGGATGAAGAAGATAAGTAAAATAACAATAAATAATATGATTACATATGGAATCGTGATTGTTGCCTATCTTGTGATGCAGGCTTTGATCATGACCGGCAATCTTTCCAGTTTGCTGGAAGGGCTTTTGGTTCCGTTATGTGTTTATGTAATTCTTGCAGTGTCACTGAACCTGACAGTTGGTATCTTAGGTGAACTGAGTCTGGGCCATGCTGGATTTATGTGTGTAGGTGCATTTGTCGGCGCATTTTTCTCCAGATGTATGGAAGGTGCCATGCCGGATCTGCTGCGTTTTATTATTGCGCTGCTTCTGGGTGCTGCAGCAGCGGCAGTTGCCGGTTTTCTGATCGGTATTCCGGTTTTGCGTCTGCGCGGTGACTATCTGGCTATTGTTACGCTGGCCTTTGGTGAGATCATTAAAAATATAGTGAATGTATTGTATATCGGACGGGATGAGAATGGATTCCATTTTTCTATGAAGGATACGCTGTCTCTGAATCTGGCTGAGGGTGGTGACGTCATCATCAAAGGACCGCAGGGAATTACCGGTACACCGAAAGATGCTACGTTTACCATTGGCGTGATCTTAATTCTGATTACATTGGTGATTACATTGAATCTGATTCATTCCAGAGACGGCCGTGCTATTATGGCCATTCGTGATAACCGTATTGCGGCAGAATCTGTGGGAATCAACATTACCAAATATAAATTAATGGCATTTTCTGTTTCGGCCAGTCTGGCGGGTATGGCAGGTGTGCTGTATGCTCATAATTTGTCCACATTGACAGCACTTCCTAAGAACTTTGGCTACAATATGTCGATTACCATTCTGGTATTTGTAGTATTGGGCGGTCTGGGAAATATCCGCGGTTCCATTATCGCAGCAGTTGTGCTGACGCTGCTTCCGGAGCTGCTTCGTGGATTGAATGATTATCGTATGCTGATCTATGCGATCGTACTGATCGTTATGATGCTTGCTAACTGGAGCCCTAAAGCAAAAGAAATATTGAGCAGATTTTCAGTTAAAAATCTGCTGGGCAGAAAACGTACGGCGAAGGAGGAAAACTAAGATGGCATTATTAGAAGTAAAAAACTTAGGAATATCTTTCGGCGGTCTGCGTGCAGTAGATAATTTTAATGTAACCATTGAAGCGGGAGAGATGTATGGTTTGATCGGCCCTAACGGTGCCGGCAAAACAACTATCTTTAATCTGCTGACGGGTGTTTATCGTCCGGATTCCGGTATGATCATATTAGACGGGCAGGATATCACAGGTAAGAAAACCATTGATATCAACCGTGCCGGTATTGCAAGAACATTCCAGAATATCCGTCTGTTTAAGGACTTATCTGTGTTAGATAACGTAAAAGTAGGTCTCCATAATAACCATCATTACAATACACTGGAGGGTATTCTGCGTTTGCCGAAATATCATAAAGTGGAAAAACAGATGAATGAAAAGGCAATGGAGATTTTAAAAGTATTTGATCTGGATCGGGAATGTAATTATCTGGCTTCCAACCTTCCTTATGGTAAACAGAGAAAACTGGAGATTGCCAGAGCTCTTGCCACAGAACCGAAACTGCTTTTGCTGGATGAGCCGGCAGCCGGTATGAATCCGAATGAAACAAAAGAGCTTATGGATACCATTCAGTTTGTAAGAGAAGAATTTCATATGACGATTTTGTTAATTGAGCATGATATGAAATTAGTATCCGGTATTTGCGAGAAACTGACAGTCGTAAATTTCGGTCAGGTTCTTGCGCAGGGTGAAACCAGTACCGTACTGAACGATCCGCAGGTTATTACCGCGTATCTAGGGGAATAAGGGGGGATTTGGATGTCAATGTTAAAAGTTTCAGATCTGAAAGTGTCTTACGGCATGATCCAGGCGATCAAAGGAGTTTCTTTTGAAGTTAACGAAGGCGAAGTTATTGCCCTGATTGGTGCAAACGGTGCCGGAAAAACGACGATCCTGCATACCATAACCGGTCTTCTTCAGGCTAAAAGCGGTAAGATTGAGTTTGAAGGCAAGGATATTACGAAGACACCTGCACATAAGATTGTCAGCATGGGCATGGCTCATGTTCCGGAAGGAAGACGTGTTTTTGCACAGCTTTCCGTATACGAAAACCTGAAGATGGGAGCTTATACCAGAAAAGATAAAAATGAGATTGAAGAAACACTGGAAAAGGTGTATTCTCATTTTCCGCGTCTGAAAGAGCGTCAGAACCAGCTGGCCGGTACCTTAAGCGGCGGCGAGCAGCAGATGCTTGCCATGGGACGTGCTTTGATGTCCCATCCGAAAATTATTTTAATGGATGAGCCCTCCATGGGTCTGTCTCCTATTTTCGTAAATGAGATTTTTCGGATCATTCAGGAAGTAAGTGCCAGTGGCACTACCGTTCTGTTAGTAGAACAGAATGCAAAAAAAGCACTTTCTATTGCTGACAGAGCATATGTATTAGAGACCGGCAATATTGTGCTGGACGGAGACGCTAAAGAATTGATGGATAATGATGCAATTAAGAAAGCGTACCTTGGAGAATAGGAGGGGATTACATGAAAAATGTAGTAATTACCATAGCAAGACAGTTTGGCAGCGGCGGTAAAACCATTGGCATGAAGTTAGCCCAGGATCTGGGGATTAAGTGTTATAACCGTGAGATCCTTCGAATGGCGTCCGATGAAAGCGGCATTAAAGAAGAGTTATTTAATGAAAATGATGAGAAACTGCGAAATGGTACATTATTCGGTATCTCTAAAAATATTTATAACGGTCAGCTGATTGCTCCGGGGAAAAGCAATTTCGTATCACCCGAGAACATGTTTTATTACCAGGCAAAGATCATTCGTGATCTGGCTGAGAAAGAGTCCTGTGTTATCATAGGGCGGTGTGCGGATTTTGTATTAAAAGATTATGAGAATGTAATGAGTGTCTTCGTACATGCACCGAAGGAATATTGCCTGGAACGTGCCGGTGAAAGGGTAGCGTTAAAGGGCAGAGAACTGGAAAAATTTGTGGAGAAAAAAGATAAGTACCGGGGTTCTTTCTATAAATACTATACAGGTAGAGAATGGGAAGACGCCCGCAATTATGATTTATGTCTGGACAGCAGTAAGCTGGGATTTGACAAAACACAGGAAGCGATCCAGGCTTATATGAAGATTAAGTTTCCGGATTGGCAGGTATAAGTATGGATATCAATGAAGTAATGCTTTGTATAAAATGCGGACATGTGAGCATGGAAGTATTCTTGGATTCTAAAGAGCATTATCTGACAGGTTATGATGCGTTATCGGATTGTCTGCCTGGAAGAAAAGGCCATGTGTCCGGTTACTATACCGTAAAATTAAAAATTCACGAATCCTTTCAGGGCCATAAGCTGCTGCTGGTGGGCAAAGCGTTTCAAAGGGAGCTGCTGGTGGATGATGTGCTCCTGCATCAGGCAGATGCTGACGGGAATGTAGAGGTTGATCTTTGTGAAGGCAGGCTGGTGAAGGCGATTCGAAGTAAGGAATGGATATTAAGCTGTGATGCGCCGGCAGCATATGAGTTTCTGTATCAGGAAATCAATCATCTGCAGGAGAGTTCTCCAGCCTATCTAAATGCCTGCTGGCAGTTGATGCGAGCCGGCAATAAAGAATATGGAGATTGTCTTTTGCATGTGAGAAACCTGATCCGTGTTCCGGGTATGGAAAAAAATTTCACAGCATTTCTGCGGGAATTCTTTGAAAGATATGACTGTCCGGAAGATTATCGGCTGGAACTGGAACAAAATCCGCAAGTGCAGGAGGAATTACAGCAGCAGAGAATTGCTGATGCAGAAGAATTGGAAACAAATACTGCCGCGGAAGAGGAACTGAGGGTCATCCCCAATGAAATGCGGGTATTAAAAGAGCCTGATACAAAATATATGGATCTTTTGCAGGAGATAGAGGCGGAAGAGGATGAAGAGCAGGAAGAAATAGCGGTGGAAGCAGTGAAGGAAGAATCCAATCCGACAACGGAAGGTCCCAAATCCTATACCACAGAAGAGGAGTTAGTGGAGATTCCCAATAAATATCGCATTTTGAATGTAACAGAGATGAAATATGCGGATATTTTAAAGGAAGTAGAAGAAGAGGATTGGGACGACGAAGACTGGGATGACGAAATTGCATCTAAGGAAGAGACATGATGAGAGAATGTACCTATAATGGAAATATTGCATTGATTGGATTTATGGGATGTGGAAAGAGCACGATTTCTTCTGCATTGCACAGGATTTATGGGATGCGGGTAGTTGAGATGGATCAGATGATCGCAAAACAGGAAGGAATGAGTATTTCTGATATTTTCCGGGAGTATGGAGAAGAGTATTTTCGGAATCTGGAAACAGAACTTCTTGTTCGTCTGCAAAAGGATAATCATGTTGTGATTTCCTGTGGCGGCGGTGTGCCTATGCGTGAGCGAAATGTGCAGGAAATGAAGAAAAACAGCATTGTCGTCTGGCTGATGGCGAAGCCGGAAACCATCTATGAGCGTGTGAAGGACAGTCATGACCGTCCATTACTGGAAGGAAATATGAATGTAGATTATATTTTTCAGATGATGGAGAAACGCCGTGAGAAATATCAGGCGGCATCCGATGTGAACGTTTCCACAGATGGTAAAACAGCAGAAGATATTTGCAAAGAGATTATGGAAAAAATCCATGAGAGATAAAAAAGAGGGTTACCGCATGAGCAAAAAGCATGTGGTAACCTTTTTTAGGGAGTTTTAAAATAGGTTGTATCGTTTAATAGGGAAATTGCATGTTCGGTTATGTCCGGAAAATGTACTGTAAGATAATGATGAAAATCTGCAGGAAACGGTGCCGATACGGTAAAAGTTTCTTGCGTAAAGGGATGCTGCAGTGTCAGTCTCCAGGCGTGAAGCGCTGTGCGGGAAAATATAGTGTTTTCAGGATTTGGATTATACAGCGGATCGCCCAGTAAAGGGTATCCGGAAGCGGCCATATGGACACGGATCTGGTGCATACGTCCGGTTTCCAGCTGAAGCATGATCAGAGAACTGTTCTCCTCTGCGGCAAGACGGTGATAATGCGTAACTGCCCGGACTCCATTGGGATGCGCCTCCATTTGATAGGGATTATCCGGTTTTATCCGCAGAGGCGTAGTAAGGGTATCCGATATCAGCGTCTGTCCGCTGACGGCGGCCAGATATGTTTTTTTCAGAATGCCTTTTTCCCGCTGAGCAGACAGACGTGCTGCCGCGATGGAGTTTTTGGCAAACAGCACGATACCGGAGGTGTCTTTATCCAGACGGCCAATGGCATGGATTTTTCCTGTTTCCTGCTTTTTTTGAAAATAGGCAGAAAGCTGATTTGCCAGGGTATCCGTGTAATGTCCGCCGGAGGGATGTACCACCAGTCCGGCAGGCTTGGACAGGAGAATCAGATTAGCATCTTCATAGAGAATAGTAGGATTCCCCGAGGAAGGAAGCAGGTGCGAGGATGTATCGGCAGCATCCGTCAGTTGAAGGGAAAGCGTATCGTTGCAGGACAGGAGATAATGGATCCGCTGACGTATGCCGTTCACCCGGATGCCCTGGGGACGGAATTTCAGGGTACGTATCTGATGCGGTGTGAGCTTTACCTCCCGCAGCAGATAGGTTTCAATGGTCTGTCCTGCCTGTTTGGCTGTAATGGTAAAGTTTAAAAACTGTTCTTTCATAGGATACCTCTTGTGTCGGGAATTGTTTTTATTATAGCAAATGTGCGGTAACTATGCTATTCTGAATGAAAGAAAAGAATGGAGAGCATTATGAAAAAAAACGAGATTGCAGTAATATATGGAAAAGAGTATAAGAACATGACAAAGGAGCTTTTAGAGTTCTGCCGTTTGGAGGAAATGATTCCTGCAAAAGACGTCTGTATCGGCATTAAGCCCAATCTGGTTTCGGCAGTGCCGGCAGAAGAAGGAGCGACCACCCATCCGGAGGTAATAGAAGGTTTGATTCTTTATCTGAAAGAAAAGGGATTTACGAATCTTGTGATCCTGGAGGGCTCCTGGGTAGGTGATCAGACCAGTGATGCATTTGCCGTCTGCGGTTATGAAGCATTGTCAGAGAAATATCAGGTTCCGCTTTGGGATATGCAAAAGGACAAGAGTATAGAAAAGGACTGCCGGGGATTGAAGCTGCATATCTGTGAGCGGGTCAGCAAGATCGATTTTCTGATCAATGTGCCAGTTCTGAAGGGTCATTGTCAGACCAGAATGACCTGTGCACTGAAAAATATGAAGGGGCTGATTCCCAACAGTGAAAAGAGACGATTCCATCGGATGGGGCTGCATCGGCCGATCGGGCTTTTATCTTCCGGTATTCATCAGGATTTTATTCTGGTAGACAGTATCTGCGGAGATCTGACTTTTGAAGACGGAGGGAATCCGGTTGAGCAGAATCGCCTTATGGCAGCCGTTGATCCGGTGCTTTGTGATACATTTGGCTGTACCCTGATCGGAATCCATCCGCAGGATGTGGAATATATTGCCTACGCACAGCAGGCTGGCGTGGGATCCAATGATCTGGAACAGGCGCAGATCCATTATCTGCATAAAGAAGAGGAAATGCCTTATTTCCATGCCAGCGGCAAGGCTCTGCAGCTGGCAGAGCGGGTAGAAGAGGTGGAGTCCTGCAGTGCCTGCTATGGCTATCTGATACCGGCTCTTCATATGTTGGAGGAAGAGGGCCTTTTAGAGCAGTTAAAGGAAAAGGTGTGTATCGGTCAGGGCTATCGGGGTAAGACAGGAGTTCTGGGGATAGGCAATTGTACCAGAAAGTTTACACATCATTTACCGGGGTGTCCTCCTACGGAAATGCAGATTTATGAGTTTTTGAAGGAATATTTGCAGTCCGGGGAAGCCGGTGAGTAAAGCGGATTTTTTTCCTTTATGAGCAAAATGAACTTTACTTATGACGCGTTCTGTATTATAATATAAATAAGTCAAGAAGAAGTGGGTATTCACAGGGCTGTGCTGCGGCGCAGCCCTTTTCCTTTTGTTTACAGAGAAAAATCTTTTGTGTTATGATATTAGAAAATATTTTGAATAGGAAAGGAATCTCGTATGAAGCTGCTGCATTTGTCGGATCTGCATATTGGAAAGCGTGTGCATGGTTTTTCTATGCTGGAAGATCAAATCTATATATTGGATCAGATTTTGGATATTATTCGAACAGAACGGGCAGAAGGTGTGATTCTGGCCGGGGATATTTATGATAAACCGATTCCATCGGCAGAGGCGGTACAGGTATTTGATACATTTCTTAACAGGCTGGCAGATGAACAGATTATGGTATTTGCGGTGAGCGGCAATCACGATTCGCCGGAGCGTCTGGCCTTTGGATCCCATCTGATGGACAGCAGAGGAGTATATTTATCCCCGGTGTATGACGGGCAGATAAAACAGATCTCTTTCACAGATGCTTACGGAGAACTTGTCATACATTTGCTGCCCTATATAAAACCTGCTGTGGCAAGGCAGGTATGGAAAGAGGATAAGATAGAAAGCTATGAGGATGCCGTGCGCGCGGCAATTTGGCATATGGAAATAGATCCTGCAAAGCGCAATATTCTGGTTGCTCATCAATTTGTGGCAGGGGCATCCAACTGTGAATCGGAAGAACTTTTGGTAGGAGGACTGGATCAGATTCCTGCTTCTATATTTGATGGCTTTGATTATGTGGCATTAGGGCATCTTCACAGTCCGCAGTATGTGGAAAGGGAAACCATACGTTATTGCGGAACCCCGCTGAAATATTCTTTTTCGGAGGAAAATCAAAAAAAATCGGTAATACTTATAGAATGTCGTGAAAAAGGAGAGATAGCGATCAGGAAGATTTTGCTGCAGCCTCTGCGGGACATGCGAAGTGTGAGAGGAAAGTATCTGGAAGTGACAGATCTGTCAGGCAGCGCGGGGCTGAGCCGGGAAGATTATATCAAAGTGATTTTGACAGATGAAGAAGATATTCCGGATGGACTGCAGAAACTGCAGGCAATTTATCCGCATTTGATGCAATTGGAATATGATAATGTCAGAACCAGGGAAAACCGGAAGATAGAAAGCGCAGAGGCGGCAGAAGAGAAATCGGAGTTGGAACTGTTTATGGATTTTTATGAACTTCAGAATAATCAGCCCATGAGTGAAGTACAGAAGCAGTATGTGACGCATATGATCCAGGATATTTGGGAAGAAGTGTGAGAGTATGAAACCGAGAAAATTGATTATCAGTGCTTTTGGTTCCTATGCCGGACGGACGGAACTGGATTTTACCCGTTTGGGAGATCATGGCCTCTACCTGATCACCGGTGATACCGGGGCCGGAAAGACTACGATTTTTGATGCCATTACCTTTGCTTTATATGGGGAATCTAGTGGGGAAGTCCGGGAAGCGTCTATGGTCAGAAGCAAATATGCCAAAGATACGGTTCCTACCTTTGTGGAGCTCACCTTTTTTTATCACGATCAGGAATATACGATCGTCAGAAATCCGGAATATCAGCGTCCAAAACAGCGGGGTCACGGCTATACGACTCAGAAAGCAGACGCTGTGCTTACTTTTTCAGATGGACGTTTGCCGGTGACCAAAGCAAATGAGGTTACCCGTGCGGTGACAGAACTGTTAGGCGTGGATTTTAAACAGTTTACGCAGATCGCCATGATTGCCCAGGGAGAATTTCGAAAGCTGCTGCTGGCAGATACCGCAGAACGCAGTAAGATTTTTCGGCGTATTTTTCACACGGGCTTATATCAGGAGGTACAGCTTCGCCTGCGGGATGGAGTAAAGATCTGTTGGAAGCGTTATGACGAGATGCGCAGGAGCATCAGTCAGTATATGAGCGGCGTGATCTGCCGGGCAGATTCTCCTTATTTTGCAGAATTTGCAGAATTGAAAAAGAGCGACTGGGAAGGAAAGGTGCAGCAGGGACTGAGCCTGCTGGAACATCTGCTGGTACAGGATGAGGAGCAGATGCAGAGCTTAAATTGTACTTTGCAAAATCTGGAAGAAAAAGTGCAGAAGGAAGATCAGCTGCTGGGAAAAGTCAGACAGGTACAGCAGATACAAAACGAACTGACACAAAAGAGAGAAAAACTGCGGGAAGAAATGTCTCAGTGGAAAGAAACAGAGGAGCTTTACCGTAAGGTTCCCCAATGGAAAAAGCAGCTGGAAGAACTTCGATGGAGTGTGGTAAAGGCGGAAGAAAAAATAGGCTTTTATCAGAAGCTGGAAGAAGGAGAAAAAAGGTACCAAAAGCTTTCTGGCCAGATGCAGGAGCAGGAGACAGAAAATTCCCAGAATCGTCAGCAGATACAGAGGATGCAGAAGAAAACGGAGGAATCTAAAGAGCTGCTTTTGCCTTTACGTACGATTGGGGAAGAGCGGGAACGTCTTTTGCATCAAAGAGAACGTTTGCAGGAGCAAATGGACCGGTTAAAAGGTCTGGAGGAAAAGGAACAGGAAGTAGGCTGCAAACGGGAACAATATCGTGCTGCCGCCGAAACCTGGCGTCAGCTGGCAGATACTTACCGGCATCAGGAGCAGCTTTTCTGGGATGCACAGGCCGGTATGCTGGCACAAAAACTAAAAGAGGGAGTTCCCTGTCCGGTGTGCGGAGCCATACACCATCCCAGACCGGCTCATTTATCAGAGGAAGCACCCGAAAAAGAAGAACTGGATCAGAAAAAAGAGCAGGTGTCTGTACGGGAAAAGCAGATGCAGCAATTGAGTGCCCAGATTCATCAGATGCAGGAACAAATAGAGGAAGAACAGAGGAAATTGCCCAAGAGGACTGCATTGCAGGATGAATTGGAAAAAGTACAGCAAAAAATTGCCCATAATGAAAAGCAGGCGGCGCAGAAGAACACCCTGGAAGAAGAAATTTTGAAACTGGAGGAAAAGATAAAAAAACTTCAGGATAAGCTGCAGACGGGAGAACTTTTGTTTATACAGCAAAAAACAGAATGGGAAGGGCTGGAAAGAGCACAGAAAGAGTTAAAGGCACAGACAGAAGGACAAAGCCGTCTGGATGCAGAAGATCAGCTTTGCCGCATGAAAAAGGAAAAGAACAGCCTGGAAGCGAAAGTACAGGAGACAGAAAAAAGGTATCAGGATTTACAGAAAAATATTGCA
Organism: Lachnospiraceae bacterium; assembly: GCA_050944855.1. Lineage (GTDB taxonomy): Bacteria > Bacillota > Clostridia > Lachnospirales > Lachnospiraceae > Lactonifactor. Next base: position 34,774 of record JBMNRU010000002.1, on the reverse strand, counting down.
GTGCTGCAGTCAGCCATAGAAGCTTTGCAGAAACAGAATACGGAAGCAGAAAATGTGCGGGAAGAGGAAATCCTTGCCCGAAGACAGCAGCTGGCAGAAGAAAAAGAAGAGTTCGTCAAAAGGAAAGAAGAGCTTTATGCGGCGAGAAAGACAAACAGAGAAATTTACGATGCGGTGTGCCAGCGCCGGGAATCTATGATTGCCGTTGAGAAAGAATATGTTTGGATGAAAGCCTTGTCGGATACGGCCAATGGAACCCTTACCGGAAAGCGGAAGGTGGAACTGGAGACTTATATTCAGATGAATTATTTTGACCGGGTGATCCGACGGGCGAATCTGCGGCTGCTTACGATGAGCAGCGGTCAGTATGAACTGCGGCGTCAGGAGGACGGGGAGAATAAAAAGGAAAAAGCAGGGCTGGAACTGAATGTCATTGATCATTACAACGGAACTCAAAGAAGTGTGAAAACCTTGTCCGGAGGAGAGTCTTTTCTGGCTTCGTTGTCCCTTGCCCTTGGTCTTTCCGATGAGATGCAGTCTCATACAGGGGGAATCCGTCTGGATGCCATGTTTGTAGACGAAGGATTCGGTTCCCTGGATGAGGAATCTCTGGATCTGGCTTTGAAAGCGCTGCAGAGTCTTACTGACGGCAATCGTATGGTGGGGATTATTTCCCATGTAGCAGAGCTGAAAGAACGAATAGAGAAAAAAATTGTGGTATCAAAAAGAAAAGACGGGGCCTGTATGGGCAGCTGCGCAGAAATTGTATAGGAGGAACTTATGAAATTTGTAATGTCGTACAGTTGTGGAAAAGACAGCACGGTCGCTTTGCACAAAATGATCGCCCAGGGACATACTCCTGTGGGACTGTTGGTTATGGTAAATGAAAGTGTTGGCCGTTCTTTTTTTCACGGAGCGGATGAAGTGCTGTTAGAGAGGTACAGCAAAGCGTTGGATTTACCTCTGATCCGATGTGTCACCAATGGGGAGAATTATCATATCGCTTTAGAAGAAGGGCTAAAAAAGGCGATAGAGATGGGCGCAGAAGCTGCCTGTTTCGGAGATATTGACATAGAAGGCAACCGGAGTTGGGGCGAAGAACGCTGCCGTAATGTGGGAATTCCTGCGATTTTTCCGATCTGGCACAGAGATCGGAAAGAAAATGTATATGAAATCGTAGACCTGGGATATCGATGTATTATAAAATCTTTGAATAAGAATCTGCTTCCACAGGAATTGCTGGGAAGAGCCATTGATCGGGAAGTCATTCAGATCATGGAAGAGGCAGGTATTGATATCTGTGGAGAAAACGGAGAATATCATACTCTGGTGGTGGACGGTCCTATATTTAAACATCCACTGCCATATAAGACAGGAGAAATCCTTTCATTCGGAGACTATCCGGTGATTGATGTGCAATAAAATGTATATGCCCTGCGAAAATGGGAATTGTGCAATGAGATTTGAAAAAATTCGGAAACCATGGCACGATATACGAAAGAGAGATCTGCGGGGAAGTAACGAAAGAAATATATGGGAGATATTATGACGAGACAAGACAGAGAAGAAAAACTACTGCCTAAAAGAGCAGACTGGGAGCAGCAACTGCTTGCGCACAGACGTTGGTTGCATCAGCATCCGGAACTTGCTTTTTTGGAAGAGGAGACAACGAAATACATTGTGAAACACCTGAAAAGGGCCAATATTCCCTGTCGACAGTTGGGAAAGAGCGGAGTCATAGCTGATCTGGCAGTAGATAAGGCTCTTCCTACTATTGCAGTTCGCGCGGAGATAGATGCCATAGCTGTTCCGGAAGAAACAGGACTGCCTTTTGCTTCCCTGTATGAAGGGAATATGCATGCCTGCGGCCATGATGCCAACACAGCAATACTTCTGACCCTGGCAGAAGTATTGGCGGAAAAGAAAGAATATCTGAGCTGCAATGTGCGTTTCCTGTTTGAGCCGGCAGAAGAAATTGGCGAGGGAGCAGATTATATGATTCAGCATGGCGCGCTGGAAAATCCTAAGCCAGAGTCTGTGGTCATTTTTCATTTTGGAAATCAGGAGCCCAGAGCCATGGAAATACAGCAAAGTATTACCACGGCCAAAATCGGCGGTCTGGAAATCCACATAACAGGAAGATCGGCTCATTTTTTTCAATATGAAGAAGGCATTGATGCCATGTATGCGGCATCGCGGCTGCTCATAGCTGTGGAGGAGATCAATCGCCTGGTGTCTACGGAGCATCCGTTTGTACTTGCATTTGGCTGTATGAGTGCGGGCACAGGTGGAAATATAGTAGCGGAAACGGCGGATCTGAAGGGCTCTCTTCGGGCGTTTACCGAAGAAGATTTTCAGGCTGTGTATCTGGAACTGCAAAAAAGAGCAGAAGAAATCGAGAGAGAAACCGGAGCAAAGATTCAGATTGTGATGACGAAAGTAATTCCGCCTATTATAAATGAGAAACAGATGGTGGCAAGGGGCAGCGAGGTGGGAAGATACATCTTTGGCGATCAGTTTCAGATTGGAACAAAGCCTTTTTTGGTGGGAGACAACGCGGCCTATTACATGGAAGAGGTTCCGGGCATGCGGGTGGTGTTTTTGGCAAAAAAGGAACAGGAAGCTGTCTATCCTATGCACAATCCCAGATTTGATCTGGATGAGAGTGTGATGATGGATGCCCTGCGGTTTTTGCTGCTTTTTTTGTTTGAAAGGCAGTAAACTGCGGTTGTACGATAAGATAGGGGTGTTTTTTATTGAAAACAAGAGAAGAAGTATTAGCTTACGGTCTGTCATTTCCTAATGCCTATCAGGATGCTCCGTTTCACGATCCCAACTGGCAGCTGGTGAGAGTGAAAGGGAATAAGAAAGCTTTTCTCTGGACTTATAAGAGAAATGGTTATTTGAATATTAACGTGAAGGTGGATCCCCAGTGGAGAGATTTTTGGCGGGATACATATGAAGCTGTCATTGCCGGCTGGCACCAGAATAAAGAACACTGGAATACGGTCATTTTAGATGGAAGCGTGCCGGATGAGGATATCAGGCGGATGATAGCGGAAAGCTATGATCTTGTCACAGACAGTCCGTCAAAAAGAATTTACGAGGCAGTGCAGAAGATTCCCAGGGGCAGAGTTGCAACCTATGGGCAGATTGCCGAAATGGCAGGGGATAAAAAGATGGCGAGGGCCGTTGGAAATGCACTGCATAGGAATCCGGATCCCGACAGGATCCCCTGTTACAGGGTAGTAAACGCGCAGGGAGAATTGTCAGGTGAATTTGCATTTGGAGGAGACGGTGCGCAGGCAAAATTGCTGGAGGCGGATGGAATACCGGTGCTGGATGGCAAAGTGGATCTGGAAAAATATGGAATCATCCTTTCTCCAGAGAAGTGAGTGAAACGATATTGAGGTGCAAATATGGCATATGAAAAGTTGTTAAATGAAATCTATGCGGCAGTTTCGTTAAAGTATCTGTGGCCGGAGTATAAACCATCTTTTGTTAAAAGTGAGTCGCCGGACTGGATTAACGAAACGATGGATCTGGGTTTGGAGATCAGCCAGGCACTTTTGCCGGAAGATGGCCAGACCGAGAGTTTTATCGAACAATATTTGGGATGTTTAAAAGAAGAACTTCCTGCGGCAGCTTTAGAACGCTATGGCGATCGGCTGCATTTTTACAATGGAAGATTTTGGGCAGTTTTGCCGGAAGCGGGAGTAGAACAGGATTATCTGTCAAAAGCAAAATACAGATTTGACAGTAAACTGAAAAAGCTGAATACAAATTACCAGAGCAGACGATATAACGGTCTCTATCTGTTTTTGCACCCGACAGAGGAAGATGATGTTGATGTAGAACAGTTATTTGTGTATATCAAGCGTCAGCAGGAAAAGAAACCGGTACGGTTTGATTATGTATTTTTAAACTGTGTGAGGGTGATTTATGTCTGCAATTATATCAAGAATCAGCTGGAAACCATTGTACTGCCACAAAATGCCGCGGATTTTCTAAATACAGAATCAGAATATCTCAGATATCTGGGAAAATGGGAAGACGGTGCATCTCTGGATGAAGCAGCAAATAAAATATAAGGTTTTTAAATGCCATAAAATGGGAACGACAGAGTGGTCGTTCTCATTTTTGACTTTTGGGTTTGTTATAGGGCAGGATCCTGCCTGTGTGTTTTAGTGAGAATTTTCATAGGCATGGCGAATGTCTTCCGGCATGTCTTCCGGTTTTATTTGTGAAAGCCGGTTTTCGTTCCCGTCTTTTATGGCCTCTTCATAATACCAACACTTGAATTTCAGCATATCAAGAACGCGGTTCATATGTTCTATTTCGGCTTCCACCTGTTTTCTTTGTTTTAGGAATAGTTGGAGGCGCTGTGGATAGGTTTTATTACCCTGAGCGCACCATTCCATAAATTGTTTGATGTCTTTAATTTCCAGACCGGATTTTTTTAGGCATTCGATAACCCGTATTGCGTCAATTTCCTTTTCGCTAAATCGGCGGATACCGGAAGTTCGCTGTATTCCGGGGAATAGCCCCTCCTTATCATAGTATCGCAGGGTAGAAATAGGAATATGGAACATGTTAGATACCTGGCCAATTGTGTACATAATATCACCTTCCAAAAGATAAAAAAGTATTGACCTAAAGTTAGGTTTAGGTATTATGATAAGCTTATCAGACAGAAATAAAAATGTCAATGATGAAAACTCTAAGGGATAGAGATAACGGAAGGATATAAGGAGGCATAAAACATGGAAGAAAAATTAGAATTAGTGGAAGAATGGGATAAAACATTCCCTAAAAGTGAAAAAGTGGAACATCGAAAAATTACTTTTCATAACCGGTACGGCATTACGCTGGCTGCCGATCTGTATATGCCCAAGGGCGCAGAAGGAAAGCTGGCAGCTATTGCGGTCAGCGGGCCATTTGGAGCTGTGAAAGAGCAGTCGTCCGGTTTGTATGCCCAGGCCATGGCAGAAAGGGGATTTTTGACGATTGCTTTTGATCCGTCTTTTACCGGTGAGAGCGGCGGAAATGTCAGAAATGTAGCATCTCCGGATATTAATACAGAGGATTTTCAGGCAGCAGTGGATTATCTGTCTGTCCAGGATCAGGTGGATCCGGAGAAAATCGGTATCATCGGTATCTGCGGCTGGGGTGGAATGGCTTTAAATGCAGCAGCGATCGATACCAGGATTAAGGCAACCGTGGCATCTACGATGTATGATATGACCCGTGTCAATGCAAAGGGCTATTTTGACGCAGAGGATAGTGAAGAGGACCGTTATGAAAAACGCAGATCTCTAAATGCGCAGAGAACGGCGGATTATAAATCCGGGACTTATGTAAGAGCAGGCGGAGTGGTAGATCCTTTGCCGGAGGATGCCCCATATTTTGTAAAGGATTATCATGACTATTATAAAACAGACCGCGGATATCATGTCAGATCCCTGAATTCAAACGAGGGCTGGAATGTGACTTCCACATTGCCTTTCCTGAATATGCCGATTTTACAGTACAGCCAGGAAATACGAAATGCCGTGTTGTTGATCCACGGAGAAAAAGCACATTCCTGTTATTTCAGCAGAGATGCTTTTGAAAAATTGATGGGTGACAATAAAGAACTGATGATCATTCCCGGCGCATCCCATACCGATCTTTATGATAAAATGGACGTGATTCCGTTTGATAAAATGGCAGAGTTTTTCAGAAAGTATATGGGAATTGTTTCCGAGTGACAATATATCGGATAAAAATTTTGTGAAAACACAATATTGGATAAAAGAAAGAAAGCAAAAAAGGGCGGAAGGAATTCCGGCCTTTTTTGCGTGCCTCTTTTCGAGTTGCCATTATTGGGAAACTAAGATATAGTATGGAGGTAAGAAAAACATACGCTATATGAGGATACTTGATACATGAGTTGGGAGGTTGTCTATGCCTTTTGAAATCGTACGAAATGATATTATAAATATGCAGGTGGATGCGGTGGTAAACACTGCAAATCCTAACCCCGTCATCGGTTCCGGCGTTGACAGCGGGATACATAAGAAAGCCGGACATGAATTGCTTGCGGCGCGGCAGAAAATCGGCCGCATTGACTTTGGCGATGCAGTTATCACACCAGGTTTTGGTTTAGATGCCAAGTATATTATCCATACAGTCGGACCTATCTGGGAGGATGGAAATCATAAGGAAGAACAGATTTTGACTTCCTGCTATCAAAAGTCGCTGGAGCTGGCAAAAAAGCATGCGTGTGAGTCCATTGCATTTCCTTTGATAGCTACAGGCAACTATGGGTTTCCAAAGCCCCTCGCACTGCAGATAGCAGTCCGGGAAATCAGCACTTTCCTTTTGGAAAATGAGATGCAGATTTATCTGGTTGTGTTTGGTAAGGAAGCTTTTGCATTGTCAGAGAAGCTGTTCAAGTCTGTCAGCAGCTATATTGATGAGAATTATATCCGCAGCAAAACGGTGGATGAATATGGTACAGAGGTGAACAGCTCCCGGTTTGAGATGAGGCGGATAAGGGCTGAGTTGGAACGCAGCAGCCGAGTCTATGAGGCTGTTTCTCCCTCACAGGCAGTGGAAGAAAGTCCCGGCACACCTGTTGACGCAAGTGTTCCCATGGACTCTGATGATTGGGGAAGGCTGTTAGCGGATCTGGATGCAGGCTTTTCGGAAACACTTCTGCAGCTCATTGACCGTACCGGAAAGAAAGATTCCGAAATTTATAAAAAAGCCAACGTAGACAGAAAACTGTTTTCAAAAATCCGAAATAATGCAGATTATAAGCCATCCAAGACAACGGCACTGGCTTTTGCATTTGCATTGGAGTTGGACGTGGATGAAACAAAGGATTTCATTGGCCGTGCAGGGTTTGCTCTCTCCCACAGCAGTAAATTTGATGTGATCGTGGAGTATTTTCTTGTGAACAGAAACTATAATGTTTTTGAGTTAAATGAAGTTCTGTTTGCATTTGACCAGCCGCTTATCGGCGCATAAAATGTCGCATACTATGCGACCATTCATTCTCCTGTTTTGTATAATATGAAGTCAAAAGAAAGAGACAGGAGGATTTTAAAATGACTGAACTTGTATTTATTTTAGATCGCAGTGGCTCTATGTCGGGGCTGGAAAAGGACACGATCGGAGGCTTTAATTCCATGTTAGAAAAACAACGTAAGGAACCGGGCGATGCCGTAGTCTCTACTGTACTGTTTGATCATGAAGCTGAGGTTATCCATGACCGCGTTGCCATTGCAAATGTGCCGAATCTTACCGATAAGGAGTATTTTGTACGTGGATGTACAGCATTGCTGGACGCTGTGGGCGGGGCAATTCACCATATTGGAAATGTTCACAAATATGCCCGAAGGGAAGATGTGCCCCGAAAGACCCTCTTTATCATTACTACCGATGGGATGGAAAACGCCAGTTGCCGTTATACCTATGACAAGGTTCGTTGCATGATCGCACATCAAAAGGAGTGCTATGGATGGGAATTTATTTTCCTTGGCGCTAATATAGATGCGGCAGCAGAAGCAAAAAGATTTGGCATTGATGCTTCTATGGCTGCCAATTATCAATGTGATGAGCTTGGAACTGCTCTTAACTATGAGGTTATCAGTGAAGCCGTCACCCGCGTAAGGACGTGTGATGTGCCATTATCGGCTGATTGGAAAAAGAAAATTGATGCAGATTATAAAAAGCGAGGAGGAAAGAGATGATAGGAGCAATTTTGGGTGATATGATAGGCAGTCCTTATGAGTTTGACCGTGGCAGTAAAAGTAAAGATTTTCCTTTGTTCTCCCCAAAATCTACTTATACCGATGATACCGTAATGACCCTGGCTGTTGGTATGGCATTTCTTGATGTGCAGCCTGATGCAAAGGATGATTGGATTCTGCAAAATCTTGCAAGCCGTATGCGGCAGTTTGGTGAAATGTATCCGAATGCCGGATATGGAGGAATGTTTCGTCAGTGGCTTCGCAATCCGGACGGTCAAGCCTATAACAGCTTTGGCAATGGCTCTGCCATGCGTGTATCTTCCGTGGCATGGCTCTACCATGATATGGAGTCCGTCAGACACGCAGCAAGACTCTCTGCCATGGTTACCCATAATCATCCGGAAGGGATGAAGGGGGCTGAGGCAACTGCCTCCGCTATCTTTCTGGCAAGGAGCGGACATAGCAAAGAAGAGATTAAGGAATACGTAGAACGTGAATTCGGTTATGCGCTAAACCGTACCTGCGATGAGATCAGACCGGATTATTATCATATAGAAACCTGCATGGAAACGGTGCCGGAAGCTATCACGGCTTTTCTGGAAGGCGATAGTTTTGAGGATGTTATCCGCACTGCAGTTTCTCTCGGCGGTGACTGTGATACGCTGACAGCGATTGCAGGCAGCATCGCAGAAGGTTTTTATGGTGTTCCCGATGAATTGAAAGAAGAATGTTATAAGCGCCTGCCGGAGGAATTGCTTAAGGTATTGAAAATATTTGAGGAGTACCTTTTCGCGCAGACCGGGAGAATTCCCGATTGTTCTGCTAAAGGAAAGCAAGGATAAAGAGACAAATGAAGAAGTAATAGAGGGGATGGTAAACATGGCATATCATGAGCTGGTGAAGAATTTCAAGCGCATACGTGATTATATGAGAGAATTCTATGTGTATGGATTCAAGAGCAGAGATGAATTTACCAGGAAGAGTGCACGTTCGTATGATGACGAGCGACGGCGTTTGGAAAGCTGGTTTGGCGATTATATGCAGTTTCGCCAGACGCCGGAAGGGAAAAATGTGTTCCTTTCCATTGACAGCCGGTTGACGAAACATAATCCATTGTTTAAAGCATGGAAAACAAAAAGCTTTACGGACGGAGATATTACACTGCATTTTGTGATTCTTGATATATTGTCTGATCCGGGCGTCAGCATGACGATCGGGGAGATAACGGATCGTATGGATGGCTATCTGTCGCAGTTTTCAGAACCCAGAATATTTGATGAATCTACAGTCAGGAAGAAGCTTAAGGAATATGTTTCTTATGGACTCTTGGTTTCTGAGAAAAAGGGAAAGACCCTGTATTTTCAAAGAGCTGAGAGTGTTCCCCTGCCGGATAAGGATGTTCTTGACTATTTTTCAGAAGTGCTTCCATGTGGTGTCATAGGCTCTTATTTGTTGGATAAGACTGAGAAGAGTGAAAGCCATTTTGCATTTAAGCATCATTACATAACCGGTACCATAGACAGCGAGATCCTTTATTTTTTATTTCTTGCAATCCGAGAGAAACGAAGCATAACACTGGAAACCATAAACAGACATAAGGATAGAATTACGGAGAATCAAGTGATACCGATCAAGGTGATGATAAGTGTACAGAATGGGCGGCAGTATCTTATGGCATACACACCGCGATTTAAAAGAATCACACCATTTAGAACGGACAATATTGTTTCGGTGAAACTGGACGATAAAAGTGATCGTTTTGATGAGCTTCAGGATACATTCAGGGATATGCTTCCGCATATGTGGGGCGTAAGTACGCAGGGAAGCACAGGTGAGAGAATGGAACATGTGGATTTTACGGTTCGTTATGCGGATCATGAACAACATATCCGCAGACGATTAGAACGTGAAAAACGATGCGGTACGGTTGAACACCTGGATTCTAATACCAGCAGATTTTCAGCAGATGTATTTGATGCCAGTGAGGTGATTCCATGGATCAGAACTTTTATCTGCAGGATTACAGAGATTCATTTTTCCAACAGGGAGCTGGAAGAACAGTTTAAAAATGATATCCATGAGATGTATGCTTTGTATGGCATCGGAGGTGATGTGTAAATGATTTTCAGTGAGCTTTACGGGACGTATTACAATACGGTGGCAGCAATTCTTACGGAAGCAGTTGCCCACCCGGTGTCGGATGAGAATATAAGGGAAATAATAAAGAAATATGCCTTTTCGGAAAGTATATGGGCGATCTCTGATGCTATAAAAGAAGAAAGATGGCAATTATTAAAATCCGACGGAACCACTCCCATTACTAAGAAACCATCCATGCCGCTTACCGTTTTGCAAAAGAGATGGCTAAAGGCGATTGGCTGCGATCCGAGGCTAAAGCTTTTTGGAAATATTTGTTTTGATTTTCCGGAAGTAGAACCTCTTTTTGAGCCTGCGGACTATATAGTATTTGATAAGTACGCAGATGGAGATGATTATACGAATGAAACCTATATTTTCAACTTTCGTCTGATTCTTGATGCGATAAAAAATTCGTATCCATTGGAAATTGAGATTTTGAACAGAAAAGGAAATCGGGCTCGTTATGTGGTACTTCCAAAGTATTTGGAATATTCGGAAAAGGACGATAAATTCCGGCTGATCAGTGCAGGAAACAGGTTTGGAAGTACGATTAACCTGGGGCGTATTATCAGCTGCGCACCGTATGAAAAAACATTTGCAGTCACGCAGGATAACAGCAATCTGAAGAGACCGCGTACTGTTGTGTTTGAACTGAAAGATGAAAGAAAAGCTTTGGAGCGGGTGCTTCTCCATTTTGCTCATTTTGAAAAAACAGCAGAACGGATAGAGGAAGGCAGATATTTGATAACCATTCATTATGATGAGGAAGATGAAACGGAGATGGTGATTCGTATCTTATCATTTGGCCCTATGATAAGGGTTACAGCACCGGCGCATTTTGTAGACCTAATGAAACAGAGATTACTGGAACAAAAAAGTTGCGAAGATTAGAGTTCGCAACTTTTTTTCCATGATAAGGAAAGTAAGATTTTGTAAAATAACAATATCCTCAAGGATAGGAAAGATGCTTACAGCAATTCTCAAGAAATGGATGGCTCCTTAAAAGGAGCGCCTGATTCATACTCAGGATGTTGCCCGGTGAGATCCCGGGCCCGTAATAGTAAAAGCATCTTGTAAGAAAGGCACCTACAGCAAAGTTGAATAGCTAAGAGGGTAAAGCAGATGAAATTTATCATTTTACGCGGGTTCGAATCCCGCTTCCGGTGTGCCTTGTTTTAAATGATTGCAAAAAGGAGGTATTCATATGCTGGACTTATTGAAACAGGAAACAAATATTGCATTTACAGAAAATGGTGCGGTTACGAATGAAACCAGTGGTTCAGACTGTCTGGATCTGTTTGCTGCAATTGGTGCACTCAGACGTGAGAGTGATGATGAAATTATGACTCGGTTTGTTCGTGCATATACGGAAAATGCGGATCTGGCAATGAAGCTTCTCTTTTTTGCCAGAGATATCAGAGGCGGATTGGGTGAGAGACGTGTATTTCGTACCATTCTTATATGGCTTGCAAAAAATAAGCCGGCTTCTGTAAAAAAGAATATGAATTATATCGCAGAATATGGCCGTTATGATGATCTGCTTGCACTGTTTCACACACCCTGTGAGAAGGAAATGCTTTCACTGCTTAGAATGCAGTTCGAAAAAGACTTGGAGGCCGCAAAAAAAGAGGATGCGGTTTCTTTATTGGCGAAATGGCTGCCATCGGTAAATGCTTCTAATTTACAGACGATTCGAAATGCAAAAAAAATAGCAAGGGCATTTGGCATGACGGATGCTGCTTACCGAAAGGCTGTGACGGCGCTTCGGGCAAGAATTCATATTATCGAGAATAATCTTCGAAAAAAGGATTATTCTTTTGATTATGAAAAACAGCCGTCCAGAGCGCTGTTCAAATACCGGAGAGCGTTTTTAAGAAATGACGGAGAAAGATACGGTGAGTTTCTTGCAAAGGTAAGCACAGGTGAGGCGAAACTTCACGCCGACCATGTATCTCCATATGAGTTGGTGGAGCCATATCTGACAGCAAACAGGTTTTGGAATCAGGAGTCTTTTATGCGTGATCTTTCACCAAAAGAAGAGAGCGCCTTGAATGCTACATGGAACTCTTTGCCTGATTTTGGTGGTGATGAGGATGCGATTGCCATTATCGATACTTCAGGATCTATGTATTGTGATTACAAGCCGCTCCCTGCAGCTGTTGCATTATCCCTTGGTCTGTATTTTGCAGAGCGTAATAAAGGAATCTTCAAAAATCATTTTATTGAGTTTTCAGAAAGACCACAGTTGATTGAAATTAAGGGCGAAACATTTGCAGATCGACTTCGTTACATAACAACATTTAATGAGGTAGCAAGTACAAATCTGGAAGCTGTCTTTGATTTGATACTAAAAACGGCGGTAAAGAATCATATCAGCCAGGAGGAAATGCCAGCGAAGCTGATTATCATTTCGGATATGGAGTTTAATGCTTGTGTACAGAATGCTTCTGATACGAATTTTAACAATGCGAAAAAGAAATATGCTGAAAAAGGGTATCAGCTGCCGAAACTTGTTTTCTGGAATGTTGCCAGCAGAAACAGACAGCAGCCGGTAACCAAAAATGAGCAAGGGGTTGTGTTGATTTCGGGTGCAACGCCCAGGATATTTGAGATGGTTGCCGGCGGCAAGCTTTCTCCGTATACATTTATGCTGGAGGTTCTGGGAAGTGAGCGCTATGCAAAAATTGCAGCATAGCGTTCCTTTGCTGCCAAGCATGAGAGGAAAACGTCCGCAGGATGTTTTTAAGGGAAGCAAAGTCTTGTTATGAAAGGATGATATGATGTTAGAAATAAAAGGAAAGATAAATACGGCAATCTGTTATGCCAAAGTGATTGAGGATGGAGCGATAGAGCAGATTCGAAGAATGTGTGATTACGATCTGACAGAGGGAAGCCGGGTCAGAATTATGCCGGATGTACATGCAGGCAAGGGGTGCACTATCGGTACGACTATGACCGTTGTGGATAAGGCTTGTCCCAACATTGTGGGAGTTGATATAGGATGCGGCATGTACACCGTAAAACTGGCGGATAGAACACTTGATTTTGAAAAGATAGATGAAGCCTGTCATTATATTCCCTCCGGAATGAATGTCTGGGAAGGCAGAATGGAGCGTTTTGATCTTACGGATCTTCGGTGTTACCGTTCTTTGAAAAATACCCGAAGACTGGAGCGTTCTTTAGGAACATTGGGCGGAGGAAATCATTTTATAGAGGTGGATAGGGCATCGGATGGAACCTTCTATCTTGTGATTCATTCCGGAAGCAGAAATCTGGGGAAACAGGTGGCAGAAATCTATCAACAGACAGCGATTGCTCTCCATGCCCGTAAAGAGGAGTATTTTGCCAGACGGGATGAAATTATCCGTTCCTATAAAGCAGAAGGACGAAAAACGGAAATACAAACAGCGTTGAAAGACCTGGAAAACGAGTATGCATCACGAGTTCCGGATGTTCCGGAAGATCTTTGCTGGTTGTATGGTCCTTTTTTAGAAGATTATCTTCATGACATAGAAATATGTCAGAGATTTGCCAAAAGAAGCAGAGAACGAATGGCAGAAATCATATTGGAGAGAACCAAAATGAGAGGGGAAGAGACCTTTCATACGATTCATAACTATATTGATACTAAGGAAATGATTCTCAGAAAAGGTGCTATTGCAGCGCATGCAGGCGAAAAGGTGCTGATCCCCATTAATATGCGGGACGGTTCCATTATCGCTGCAGGAAAGGGCAATCCTGAGTGGAATTATTCAGCCCCTCATGGGGCCGGACGAGTCATGTCCAGATCCATGGCAAAACGAGCCGTTTCTATGGAAGAATATAAGGAGTCGATGAAAGGAATTTATACAACCTCAGTAAATGAGAGCACAATAGATGAGGCACCCATGGTTTATAAATCATTGGAGGATATCATAGATGTGATTGAGGAGTCGGTAGATATCATTGATAGAATCAGGCCGGTATACAATTTTAAAGCGGCAGATGATGATCTTCCATGGAAAAAGAGAAAGGATGAAAAAACAAATGAAGGAGTTGATTTATGATAAACTCCGGGAGATTGAGAAGAAAGAAAATGTTAAAATCTTATTGGCAGTGGAATCCGGAAGCAGAGCATGGGGATTTGCATCTTCAGACAGTGATTATGATGTAAGATTTATATATGTACGTCCTAAAAGGGATTATCTTCGGTTAGATCAGATGCGAGATGTGATTGAATTACCGTTAGATGATGTCCTGGATATAAATGGATGGGATTTACAAAAGACGTTACGCCTTTTGTATAAATCAAATCCAACGCTGTTTGAATGGTTTTCTTCACCCATCGTGTATCTGGAGACGGAATTTGCAGATGAGTTCAGAAATATTATGACAGATTACTTTTCGGCAAAGAAAAGTCTATATCATTATATCAGCATGGCGGAAGGAAACTACAGAGCGTATCTTAAGGGCGAAATGGTTAAGGCAAAAAAATACTTTTATGTTTTGAGACCAGTACTGGCATGCAGATGGATTCTTGAAAAAGGAACACCCCCACCCATGCTGTTTTCTGAATTAATGAAGAGTGATCTGCCGGATTATCTTATGCCAGATGTAGAAAATCTTCTTGATTTGAAAATGAATTCCCCGGAAATAAAAGAAATTCCGCGAATCGGCAGAATAAATGCATATTTAGATGAGGCAATCAAGGAAGTAAAAACCATTTTGCAGTCGATGGATGAAAATAAGGAAGGCGATTGGGGAGAACTAAATGACTTGTTTCTGAAAACAGTTTCATAAAAAGTATAAGCCTGAGAGATACGTTTTAAGCATTATATGATATGAGATATAGGTATTGGATTATTTGAGCAGGTGGTTATACAATAAGCATAAAGAAGAAAAATGGGATATGTCAGCAGAGCTTATGCTGGCAGGAATGGAGAGTATTATGGCAGAAAAAATCGTACAGACGGCAGGAAGAGACGCATTAGGAGAATTTGCTCCGGAATTTGCACATTATAATGATGATGTACTGTTTGGAGAAAACTGGAACAATCAGGATATTGATGTGAAAACAAGATGTATTATCACAGTTGTTGCACTGATGTCATCAGGAATTACAGATAGTTCTCTCAAATATCATTTGATCAACGCAAAGAATAATGGAGTGACAGCCAAGGAAATGGCGGCAATTATTACGCACGTGGCCTTTTATGTCGGATGGCCAAAAGGATGGGCAGTATTTAATATGGCAAAAGAAGTTTATGCAGAGAAATAAAAAGGAGATTAGATGCTGTGAAGTTTGAATATCATAATCCGATTAAATAAGAGAATATAGTAGTATATTTCTTATATATTGATCCATACTATACCATAAAATGAATGGTAAGGAAGGTCAGTGTATGAGTAATAACATGGATTTGGGTTATGAGATGTTCTGTTATCAGTGTGAACAGACAGCAAATGGAAAGGGCTGTACAAAGTCCGGTGTTTGCGGAAAGACACCGGAAATTGCGAATATGCAGGATTTATTGATTTTTCAGATCAAAGGAATCAGCTGTTACGGAAAATCACTGATGGAGGACGGGAAAAAGATCGATAAAAGTGTGATAAGTTTTATCGAGAATGTTCTTTTTACAACACTTACAAATGTTAACTTTGATGCAGAGGAACATGTGGAATTGCTGAGGAGATCACAGGAAATCAAGGAAGCTTTAAGGGATATGGCCGGGGAAATGAAAAATCATACGCTCCATGCTTCCTACGATCTTCCGGAAACAAAGACGGAGATGTTAAAAGATGCGCCTTTGGCAGGGATTATGTATGATAAATCCTTGGATCCGGATATCCGCTCTTTAAGGCAGACGATCCTGTATGGGTTAAAAGGTATCAGTGCCTATGGGCATCAGGCAAGAGAGCTGGGTTATTACAGTGACCAGGTAGATGATTTTTATATTCAGGCCCTGGAGGCCCTCACGGATGATAACCTTACAGTAGAAGAACTGATTCGGATGACTATGCGTACCGGGGAAATAGCAATTGTGGTTATGAAAAAGCTGGATGAAGCAAATACAAAAGTTTATGGAAATCCTGCCCCGCATAAGGTTAATATTCACATGAAAAAGGGGCCTTTTATCATTGTTTCCGGTCATGATCTTAAGGATTTGGAAATGCTTCTGGAACGGACAAAAGGGAAGGGAGTCAATATCTATACCCATGGTGAAATGCTGCCGTGTCATGGATATGAGGGATTAAAAAAGTATCCGCATCTTGTGGGAAATTTCGGAGGAGCATGGCAGGATCAGCAAAAGGAGTTTGACAATCTTCCGGGATGTATTTTGATGACAACAAACTGTTTGATGCGTCCAAGGGAAAGTTATAAAGACCGGATTTACAGTACCAATGTGGTAGGATGGGAAGGAGTCAAGCACATTGGCAAAAAGGAAAATGGCGACAAGGATTTCAGTGAGATCATTCAGCAGGCAATCGAATTGGGCGGTTATCCAGAGGACCAGGAAGTGCAGGAAATATTGGTAGGCTTTGGACATCACGCCGCATTAAGCTATGCCGACAAAATCGTGGAAGCTATAAAGGCAGGTAAAATCAGACATTTCTTCCTGATCGGAGGCTGTGACGGAGCAAGACCCGGACGAAACTATTATACAGAGTTTGCAAAGCTGGTTCCGAAAGATTGTATGATCTTAACGCTGGCCTGTGGAAAATACAGATTTAATAAACTGGAATTTGGAGAAGTAGCGGGCTTGCCCAGGCTTTTGGATGTGGGACAGTGTAACGATGTATATTCTGCAATACGGATTGCAACAGTCTTGGCAGATGCGTTTGATACGGATGTGAATGGACTGCCTTTGTCCTTAATTATATCGTGGTATGAACAAAAGGCGGTTGCTGATTTGCTGGCGCTATTGAGTCTTGGAATAAAGGGCATTTATTTGGGGCCAACCCTGCCGGCGTTTTTGAGCCCGAATGTGCTGCAGTATCTGGCAGATACTTTTGATCTGCGGCTGATCAGTAATGCAAAGGATGATATAAAAAGCTGCCTGAAACAGAATATGTAAGGTGTTTTTGAAATTCTGCTCACGGTCTTGACGAATGGGAATATCAGTGAGAAAATAATTTACATCAGATATGCAAATAAATTTGGATGTTTGAATAAAAACGGATAGAGAAGAGGCGTGTCGATGTATAAAAATATTGAAAAACAGATAGGATTAAAATTAAAAGATCTGGTTGATTATCAGAAAGGTCAGGTAGTAAGCAAAACGTTGGTACAGAACGAGCTGGTGAGTATGACGCTGTTTTCCTTTGATAAAGGAGAAGAAATTTCCACTCATGCAGCTGGCGGGGATGCGATGGTAACCGTGTTAGAAGGCACAGGAAAATTCACCGTAGGGGGTGAAGTGTTCATTTTGCATGAGGGAGAAACGCTCATTATGCCTAAAGATATTCCACATGCAGTGTATGGAGAGGAACAGTTCAAAATGCAATTGACGGTTTCCTTTTGACCATTCAGTTGAATTGATGCTTTAGAAACAAGAATAATTTAGAAAAATATAAAACGGTTAAAAGTTAACGGTAGCAGACATGAAAAGGTGCTGCCGTTAACTTTTTATATAGGTTAAGCTGCGGTTGGCAAGTGGAGTGTATTTTAAAACGTTCTAATGCAGGATGCCAGATTCCTGTGCCATATCATCAATCTTTTGTGAACGGATGGAGCCGTATTCGGAAGCGGTCTTCAGTACATCCTCCGGTGTGTTGGTATGGATGTGAACTTTGCAGAGAAGTCCGTTGGAGACACAGAGATAATAGTCGCCGTAAGCCCGGATCGTCTGTTCAAATTTCGGCATATCTGCGTCAGATGGCGATTCCATTACAAATTCTGTGCAGTAACGCTGGAGAAGTTCTGTGGAGCAAGCTGCTTCTTGGCTGGGCAGGTGAATTTCCGGGTAAGCGTTTGCTGACAGTTTCTGATCAGGCGAAAAGCTTTTCAGAAAACCGTCCAGGATCAGACAAAATCCGTATGCACCGGAGTCGATCACCTGAAATTTGCTTAAAACCGGATTTTGGTGCGGAGTTAAAAGAAGAACTGCATGGGCTTCATCTGTGATACGTTTGAAGATAAGACCGGCATCTTCTGTAACATCCAGCATGGAAATTCCTGCCCTGGCTCCCTGGGATGCAACGGTAAGGATCGTACCGGACATGGGAAGGGGAACTGCGTTTTCAGCTGTTTGTGCGCCTCTTTGAAATGCAAGGGCAAGGTCACGGCCGGATATTTGTTCCCGGTTGGGAAGAGCAGCAGAAAAACCTTCAAAAAATAAAGTCAGAATAGTACCGGAATTCCCATGGGCGTATTCCAAAAGCTGCAGATAAGCTTCCTCCAGAATTTGCGCGGGATTTCCCGATGCCGGAAGATGATTGGCAGTGTATTCTATAGAACGCGTCATATTGATGCCGGTATCCCGGTCGGCAACCGGAAAGACATTTAAACGATTTAGCGTATCTTTTTGGTTTTTTAAATTTTCGGAAGCATACAGAAAGCCGGTGCGTATCTGCTCCCCGTTGATCCATGTGGACATAAAATCACTCCAGACAGTAAATGAATTGTATATATAATGAAATTCATTATATCTTTTTTTTTAGGCGGTGGCAAGAAAGAATCTCAGCTTTTGTGCAAAAAGGAGGTAATTGGGTTGCATTATGTGGAAAATTGTATTAAAATAACAAGATAACAATAGAAAAAATGAAAGAATTGTTAATTTAAGTTAATTTAATGATACATTTTTGAAATAAATGGAGGAATACCAGATGGAGTCCAGGAGAATCCGCGTGATTACCCATACAGGCTGTGATATGCAGTTGGAAGAAGCACAGGCACTGCATGTCAGTATGGTTCCGGATAAAGTGATTTTTGGCGATATGGAATATCGGAATATGACAGAGATTACAGCGGATGAATTCTACGGGAAGATGGCTTCTGTTAAGGAACTTCCCACCAGCTCCAGCCCTTCTGTGGGGGATTTTGTCAGGGCGTTTAAAGAGGCTGCCCGCGATGCAGACGAAATTCTTTGCCTGATGATCACTTCTAAAATGTCTGGTTGTTATTCTACTGCCGTGGCAGCTGCTGGAACAGTAAAACGGCAGGGACTGAAAGTTCCGGTTTATGTATATGATACGCAGCAGTGTTCCCATGGAATGGCACAGATGGTACGTGCTGCGGTGAAGATGGCAAAGAGCGGACTTTCTGCTTCAGAGATTATGGAAAAACTGACAGATCTGCAGAGCAGAATGGGCGTTTACTTTGTATTGGAATCGTTAAAAAATGCGAGAAAAGGCGGTCGCGTGGGAGCGATCAAGGCTCTTGCAGCAGACGCCATGGGGATCAAGCCGCTGCTTTTGTTTGCGGATGGTCTGGTGAGCGATTATGCGGTGGCCAGAGGCATGGCGGACGGGATGGAACGTGTGGCATCTCGTTTTGTTACGGAAGGAGATCCGGCAGAGACTGTAACGGTCTTTCACGGAGCTGCCCCGGAACGGGCAGAAGAAATGAAGAAGATTATTTTAAGAGAAGTCCCTGCAGCAACGGTTCGGATTGAACCGGTTGGTCCTGTGATCGGCATTTATACAGGAAGCGGTTGTGTGGGAATTGCATTTACAAAGAAGGCATAGCTATGTTTTGGGTGTTGATGGGAACCGGTGCATTTGGCCTGCTGGTTTTATTTGAGTATCAGAAATGCCGCAGCATACAACATGGTACTGCCGGGAAAAACTTCTGGTTTTTGATAGGAACGCTGCTTTTACTGCTGGCGTGTGTGGTACTGGGCGTAAAAAGTACACGTTCGCAGGGAGTACAGTTTTTGGCCGGGATTTTCATTCTGCTTATGGGGCTTATTTTTTATGCAGTGGTTTTGTCGGTTATGCCGGATGTGGGCGAGTATACGCAGGACAGTAAAAAACTTCCCGTTTGCCGAAAGGGAATTTATGGATGGATGCGTCACCCGGGAGTGTGGAGCTTTCTGATATGTGGAATCGGATATGGAATGATGTTTCCGGAGACGATGATTCCTGCGATGTGGTTTTCTTTTTTAAATTTGATTTACACCTGGGTTCAGGATCGATACTTTTTTCCGGTGTACTTAGAAGGGTATGGACAATACTGCAAAGAGGTACCATTTTTGTTTCCGCGAAAACCGGAATCAGGTTGCAGCCGGAAGTAATGTTGTTTATCGCAATGAATAAGGGAAGGGGGGAGAGCAGTGCGTTTTAAAGAAAAATTGAAAAAGTTTTCGTCGAAAGAAATTTGGGATGAGTATTGCGGTTTTCTGGATTTATCCATGGAAGAATATATGGATATCCAGTATCGCCTTCTGAAGGAACAGATTGCCTGCTATTCCCGCTGTGAACTTGGACAGAAGATTATGCGTGGAGAAGATGTTTCTTCTGTGGAAGAATTTCGAAAAAAGGTGCCGCTGACTACATATGAGGACTATGCTGAGGTCCTTTTGAATAAAAAAACAGAGATGCTTCCCGGTGAGCCGGTGGTATGGTTGGAGACTACCTGGGAGAGTGGAAGCCGTCCTGCGAAACTGGCGCCTTATACGAGAGAAATGCTGGATGTATACACGACGAATATTCTTGCGGCTATGATCCTTTCTACCAGTGAAGAAAGGGGTAAGTTTAAAGTATGTTCCGGTGACAGGGCGTTGTACGGTCTGGCGCCGCTTCCTTATGCGACAGGACTGTTTCCTATGCTGATCGCACCGGAGATGGATATTCGTTTTATGCCGTCCCTGAAAGAAGCTAAGGATCTTTCCTTTTCACAACAGAATAAGAGAGGTTTTTCTCTGGCACTGAGACATGGTATGGATCAGTTTTTCGGTATGAGCAGTGTTGTGTACACGATCACACAGAATTTTGCAAAATTTGCATCCTCAGGTTCTGCTAATTTGAAAAATCTGATCAGAATCCGGCCCAATATGTTATATCGGATCCTGAAAGCCAAATATGTCAGCGCAAGAGA
Source organism: Lachnospiraceae bacterium (assembly GCA_050944855.1). Lineage (GTDB taxonomy): Bacteria > Bacillota > Clostridia > Lachnospirales > Lachnospiraceae > Lactonifactor. The sequence goes on along the minus strand of JBMNRU010000002.1, from coordinate 13,879 downwards.
CAAAAGACCGATTATGCCCAAGGATCTGTTTGATCTGAAGGGCTTTGTCTGCGTGGGAACAGATACCGCACTTTTTAAAGAAGAGCTGGAAAAAGCATGGGGAAAACGGCCATTGGAGATTCACGGGGGTACGGAGCCTTCTTGTCTGGCTACAGAAACCTGGCGCAGAAACGGGCTGGTATTTTTCCCGGATAACGCATTTTATGAGTTTATCCCTAAAGAGGAAATGCTGAAAAATGAGGCAGATCCTTCGTATGTGCCAAAAACATATCTGATGAACGAGGTAGTACCGAATCAGGAATATGAGTTGGTGCTGACTCTGTTTAAGGGCGGAGCTTTTATGCGGTACCGTCCCGGTGATATGTACAGATGTTTGAGTACATGCAGTGAGAGTGACGGAGTCATGCTCCCACAGTTTGAATATATGGATCGTGTACCGTCCGTGATTGATATTGCCGGTTTTACCAGAATTACAGAGAATAGTATACGGACAGTTTTGAGAATGTCCAGACTTCCCGTAGGTGACTGGTTTGCATTAAAAGAATATGATGGCGATAAGCGTTCTTTTATGCATTTTTATGTGGAAGTGTCGGCAGACAGGCCGGAAGCAAGCTTTTTGAATGAGCAGATCATCCGGGAACATTTCAGCGTTTATTTTCGGCATTATGACCATGATTATAAGGATTTAAAACGTCTTTTGGGAGTAGAGCCACTGGCGGTTACAATCCTCCCTGCAGGAACGCTGAGACGTTTTGAAGAGCGGTATGGCTATCCTATAAGAAAAATTAATCCTTCGATGCAGGATGTGATTGATCTGAAGCATTTGCTGGAAGAACTGAATCGGACAGGAGGTGGCATTTTTGAATCTTCTGACTGAATTTATGTTTACAAGAGTTCCGATGATTGCGCTGATCTGTAATATATTCCTGCTGTTTACTCTTTTAACGGCAAAGAAGGATTCTTCTATCAGAGCATTTATGGGCCTTTTGACTGCGTTTATCCTTTGGACAGGCGGAGCTTATTTGATGCGTCTGCAGATATATCCGGGGACGGGATTTTGGTGGAAAGTATCGTTGACAGGTATTTTTCTGGTTCCCTATATGTATTTTATTCTTGTTTTTGCCTATACAGAACAGAGGGGATTTTTCCTCAGGACTGTGTGGGGCATTGGAACCGTGATTCTGGTAATCCTGAATCTTTTTGATGTATTTATGACGACTCCGGTGCTTAACGTGGTGGACGGCAGGGCAATTTCAGATTATTCAATAAAGTGGCCTGCGATTGTGCCGGTTATCTTTACGCTGGGTATTTTTATATGCATAGGAAGAATGATAACCAGAACCATTCGGGAAGAGGGGATGCCGGTATCCTATCTGACCCCTCTGTTTGTGGGTGTTATTGTGATGTTAGTCGGAATTTTGATCAATACGATTCCGAAATTCACCTCATTGCCCACAGATACCCTTTCCTGTGCCATCAATTCGGTCTGCATTTATTATGCGTTTTATAAAAAGAGGTTTTATGCGTTAAGTCAGATTACCTCTAAGGGCTCCATGTATGTAGCGTCATTGGTAATTACAGGTGCGTTTCTTGCCTCCGTTTATCGTTCAGCTGAAACATTTATGCTGAGCGGACAGTTTGGAACGAGAATGAATGCGCTGCTGCTTACTGTGATTTGTTCTGCGTTTGCCATTGTGATTTTTATGGCACTGAATAGGCTTCATGATGGATTGTTTGTCAGAGAGAAGGTCAGAAGAGAAGACCTTGTGCATGATTTTTCAGTTGCAGTTAACTCCACATTAAAAACGGATGAGATCCTTCAGAGATTTTATGATCTGGTACGGGAAGAAATTCCGGTGGATCATGTATATTTCTGTCTATATAATGAAGAAGCTGATGAGTATGTATCCGATAGGAATATACGCTCGCTGGAGGCATTTTTGAAGTTTCGTGCAGATCATCCGCTGATTCGAAAACTTCAGAGCAGCAAGAATGGTATCCTGTATGCAGATTTTCAGAAGACGGCGGCTTATAAGAGTATGTGGGAGGAGGAAAAGAGGCAGCTTTCTCATATTCAAGCTACCTATATCATTCCTTTCCGGGAAGACGTTCGGTTGATCGGTTTCGCTGTTTTTTCTAAGAAGCAGACAGGGAAGGATTATTCCTATGCGGAATTAAGTTTTTTAGAATCTGTTGTGTCTGTGGCGTCCATTGCACTGAAAAATGCGTCGTTGTACAGTAAAATTGAACGGGAAGCGCTGCTGGATCCGCTGACGGGACTTCTAAACCGCAGGACTTTGAATCAAAAGCTGGAGGAACAGTTTCAGAAGAAAGCATCCCCCATTACTGTCATTCTTTTAAATCTGGATGATTTCAGTCTTTATAATGAATTGTACGGAAGTGAAGAAGGCGACAGGATGCTGGAAAAGTTTTCAGAGATTCTTCAGTATGTTTTTACTTCGGATACGATTCTGGCAAGGTATGGCGGCAAGGAATTTGCTGTTGTCCTGCCTTACTGTGATACACTGGAAGCCCAGCGGAGAACACAAAAGGTACAGGAGATGCTGGCTTCCTATATTGCCAACGGAAGCGGAAGAATAAAAAAATTCCTCACATTTTCGGCGGGAATCTGTTCTTATCCTTCTGTGGCAGCGAATGCAAAACAACTTCTTTCCTATGCCAATATGGCTGTTTTCCAGGTGAAACAAAATGGTAAAAACCGGATTGAGATTTATAGTAACCAGACGCCGATGCCTGCTGCAGCCAATCAGGAAAATGGTATTCAGGAGCTGACTTCTACGATATTCGCTCTTACGGCAGCGATTGACGCAAAAGATCACTATACGTTCAATCACTCTCAGTGTGTTTCCAATTATGCGGCACAGCTTGCGAGGGAAGCAGGGATAGAGCCAAATCATGTAGAAATTATACGTCAGGCAGGCCTTTTGCATGATATCGGTAAAATTGGAATTCCGGATGCGATTCTTACGAAGACTGACCGGCTGACTCCGGAAGAATTTGCGATTATGCGTCAGCATGTAGAACGATCTATTGAGATGATCCGTCATTTACCGTCACTGGATTATGTAATACCGGCAGTTTTGGGTCATCATGAACGATACGATGGAAAGGGGTATCCGAGAGGTATTTCCGGAGAGGATATTCCGATCAGTGCCAGATGCCTTTCTATTGCAGATTCCTTTGATGCCATGGTTTCTAAGCGTTCTTACAAGAACCAGATGCCTTTGCAGGATGCTCTGGGAGAAATTGAGAGGAACCTGGGAACACAATTCGATGCGAAACTGGGACGATTGTTTATCAACATGGTTCAGGAAGGCAAGATTGAGGTAGTTTATTATTAAGAAATATTATGGTGTTATCGGCTTAAAAGAGTCAGATGCACAGAAGCAGAGCCAGTAAATTAGAGAGAAATCATAGTTTATTGGCTCTTTTTGACTCATTTGATTTTATAATCATGGAATAAAACAGTTGGAGCAGAGAAAGGGAGCAAAGATGAAAATGAAGGATAGGAGCATTGTTTTCGAGAAAATACCCAACGCCTGGGATATGGGAGGACTGTGTACTGCACAGGGACATATCATTTCTTCGGGTCTGCTGATTCGTTCGGCGAATCTGTCAGGTGCAACAGAGGCAGACAAAGAGATTTTAAAGGAAAAATATCATCTTTCCCAAATTATAGATTTACGGACAGAAACGGAGAGAGAGGAAATGCCGGATGTCTCCATGCCAGCAGTGGAGTATCTGTCGGTTCCTGTTTTTGATGAAAGTATTGCGGGAATTTCACACGAGAAGAAAATCAGCAGAGAGCAGCTTTTGACTGTTATTCCAAAGATGGATCAGCTATATAGTAAAATGGTAACGGATCCCTCCTGCCGGGAAAATCTTGGAAGGGCGGCAAGAGGTATCATGGAGCATGATTTTTCAAAGGGGAGTGTTTTGTGGCATTGTACAGAAGGCAAGGACCGCTGCGGATTGCTGTCAGCCATACTTCTTCTGGCGCTTGGGGTGGAGCGCAGCGCGATCATGGAAGATTATTTGCTGACCAACCGCGAGAATGCGGCTAAATCTGAAAAATATTATCAGATGCTGCTGGCAGCCGGCAAAACGAAAAAGGAAGCAGAAATCGTACGGGATCTTTTTCTGGCAAAAGAAGAATATTTAGATGCAGCCTTTTCTGCTATAGATATACACTATGATAGTATAGATGCTTTTTTGCATGAGGGACTGAAGATCCCGCAGATGCTGATGGAACGGTTTCAAAGCCATGTGCTTTTGTAGAGGTGATAGTATATGCAGTATGAAAGGGGCTTTTATAACAGAAGTAAAATAAGAAAGGGGCAGAACGATGTCGGCATTACAGTAATGAAGCCCTTTGCCGGCGGTCGTCTGTTCGATGCAAAGCGTTCTCCTTTTGGCGTGAAAATTTCAGAGCGTATGAAAAAAACAGCAGCATTGTTTGAAACTTATTAAAGTTCACAAATATTTCACAAAAATTATTAGCACTCACTATTGATGAGTGCTAATTTTTTGAGATTTTTTTTGCAAACCTTGATTTACGGGGTTTGCAACACTTTTTCTTCCTTATAATCATCACTTTTTCTTGATTTGACACCATTTTGACACCAATTTTTTATTTTTGGTGTCAGCTAATTGCTACGTTTTCCAGTCTTGTGATTTCGCTCTCAATTCTGGACATCTCACTTACATGGTTGTATACGTCCATCGTTACGTCTATGTGGGCGTGTCCCATAATATATTGAAGAACTTTTACGTCCATTCTCTTTTCTGCCATTCTGGTACAAGCCGTATGTCGCATAATGTGAGCGGATACCTTTGGTAACAATTCAGCGTTTCTATGTTCAGTCTTTGCAATTTGAACTTCTTTTTTGTTATATGCGTCTACAATATTATATAAGATATTGTTTATCGCATTAGGCATGAGCGGTCTGCCGGACTTCGCCATGAAAATGAATCCTTTATAACCGTCTATCTCAACATCTTTTCCTTTTTGAAGCATGAAGTTTAATTTCTTTTGTTCTTCAAATGCTCTTTGTACATCTGATGTCATAGGGATAGTTCGGATTCCAGAATCTGTCTTTGGCGTGGAAATATGGAATTTATAGCCATCTCCTAAATCTTTATAAATCAACTGATGGTCAATACTTACCACTTTTGTTCTGCCATCTACATCTTCCCAAGTCAATCCAATCAGTTCTCCGCACCTTACACCTGTTCCTAACATGATTCTAAGCATTGGATAATAGGTATTGTATACTTGATTATTTTTCACAAATTCCAGCATTTTTTCCTGTTGTAAAACTGTTAAGGCAATACGTTCTTCTGCCTGTCTACCATAATCACTGATAGAAAACTTTGCCGGATTTTTGCGGATAATATCATCATCAACAGCCATTTCCAGTGCCGGATAAATCATATTGTTAATAAATTTTATTGTAGAATATGCGTATCCTGCTTTAGAAAGTTTTGAGTAAAACGATTTGATGTGTGATGGTAAAATCTGAACAACCTTGATGTTTCCAATTTCATCTTTGACACGATTCTCCCATGTTTTCAGATAATTTGCTCTAGTGGATTCTTTCAGCTCCCTAGTAGACATATATCTTTCAAACAATTTATTAAGAGTAAGTTTTTTGATTGCTCCATCCGTTAAAATGTTATCTTCCAAGTCTTTTGCAATCTGCTTTTCCTTTTCCCTTAATTCCGGTAAATCTCTTGCATATACTGTCAGACGCTTTCCGCTTCTTATATCTGTATAACGGTAACTGTATCTACCATCTTTACGCCAGCTTTCGCCCTCTCTTAATTTTCTTCCTTTATGGTCTTTTCTGCTATTTGCCATGAGAAACATTCCTTTCTGTAATAGCCTCCTTTTTGTTCTCATGACGTGGTTATGTCTATAAATATTATACCATATATCACAAGAAACATAAATGAAAAAGGGTGCTATTCTTCCAAATATGAGAGGTAATTTTTGACTTTTTCTACCGAATAAAGAACCCTACGTCCAATCACAATTTTTGCTCCTGCCTGTTCTCCAATCTTTCTTGCAGTAGCATGACCACAAGATAGCATTGCAGACAATTTATCTATATTTACCGTTATCGGCTGTGAGATTGGTCTTTCTTTTGTTTTGTTCATCTGTCAGCCCTCCTTTTACCGACCTGTATTATCGTCATTTTCTGCACACCAGTAAAAGTATCACTCTCCTTTACCATGTGCTTTTTACAAGCAATCAGACGGCTTCGGCAAGCTCCGCTGGTATCTCAACCATTCCCATTCCTGTGGGCTGAACCGTGTCATACGGGTGTATCATTATCCTGTGTTGCAGGTCATGGCAGAACGACTTTTCCAACGGTCGCTCCCAGATCATTGCATGAATCGCTATCTCCCGATTGGAAAAGTCACGGCGTACAACCTCTGATGGCTCACTGCAAGCACAAACGTATCTGACTGCTTTATTCACTTGTCAAAGAACTGTTAGGCTCTTGTCAGCCTGTATCAATTCATTTTTGCAAATGGACTGATACAGAATGATAAGAAAAAGCGGAACAGGAAAGAGGGGAGTTTGTTAAATCATGCTCCGCTCAAAGATTACTTAATGTTCGTCTATTTCAAATTCACATATCATTTTTAAAAGGGCTTCTCTGATACGCCCCTTTAATTCCATATCAACCACAATGTATACGTTGCCGTATTCATCGTAAAACGGGCGTAAACAGCATTTTGATATGTAGGCTTCATAGAATAACAACAGCTTTTCTATGGCGTTTTCGTTACCGTCCACGGCTGATGATATGAGAAAAAATGATGGAAGTGTGTGTTGCTTATTTTTCATTTGTTTTCTTCTCCTTTAACTGCTTTTTGATTTCTTCAAGTGATTTTCTTCTGTGCCTGTATGATGTGCTTCGGTTGATGTTCAGCTTTTCGCCTATCTCCGAATCGCTCATATCCAAGAAGAAAAACATCAATACAATGTTCCGACTCTGCTCCGGCAACTGTTTCAGTGCTTCTGCAAGTTCTTCATCAAGTACACGGATTTCTGTACCGCACACATCGAATGTTGTATATTCACTTTCGTAATCGTCCCATACAATCAATTTCTCAACAACAATCTCTGGAAGCTCACAAAAGGATACTTCCTTTGCCTGTCGTCTGGCTAATTCCTTGCGGTAGTTACGGACAATGCCTTTCACAACCTTTTTGAGCTTACAGTCAAACTGACACTGTATTGTCTTTTGGAAGTCTGATGGTTTCAAAATCACACCCCCTTTCGCTATGAAGTGAAAAGTATGTATCCCTCTTTCCGCACCATATCTGTACGGCAGGGTGTGATTTGTTGCAGAATCGAAAAATTTTTTATAAATATAAAAACAGCCTATTTGTACTAACAACAAATAGACTGTTTTTAAAACATCTGATATATGAGTTTTTAATTCATGTTCAAGGACTGATGATGTACTAAGAAAAAGACGGAATAAATTCGGTTGTCGGTATAGACTGTCTATTTTACTTAGAATCACAAATTGCTCCTTGACCAGAGCAAGCCTGTGAAAATAGAAAAAGGACAGCTCTGGTTATACCAAAACCGTCCCTATATTTTGGACATTATAAAAGAGATTACCCACAGAACGGTTTTTTTTATTTACCGAACAAGGTAATATTTTTATTGAATTTATAGTGCATATAATATGAGTTTTTAACACATTCTAATCACATAACATGAAGTATAAACTCATGCTAGGTGATTAAAAATGAGAAAAAAGAAAGATACACACAGCTTTGATTTTCGTCCTTTAGGACTGGCAATCAGAGAAGCCAGAGAGAAAGCAGGGCTTTCCAGAAACGATTTAGGCGATAAGGTCTTTTACGGAGAACGGCATATCGCAGATATTGAAAATATCGGAAAACACCCCAGCTTTCAACTATTCCATGATTTAGTTACCATGTTCAATATATCTGTTGACGAGTATTTCTATCCATCGAAAAAAGCTGAGAAAAGTACAGTTCGCCGTCAGATAGACTCATCACTTGATTTATTGACTGATAACGAATTAAAAATCATTCAAGGTACGATTGATGGCATCTTAAACAGCAGAGAGAATAAGAAGTAACTTGCTTCTTATTTTCTCTGTTTTTCTATACTTATCTGTTGATCTGCTCAGCAGGTAACAAATAAGAGCCGATAACCCAAGATATATGTTCTCGGCATTATCGGCTCTGCGTCTTAGCGTCTGGCTCTTTGATAATAGCTATTTTTCCACACTTAACATTGATTAAAGTTTCATGTCTGCACTTCGGACAGAACAATGGAAAATTTATCAATTCCGTATCTAATCTTATTTTTATTCGTGTCTTGTTATTACAATTAGGACAGTAAATCCATTCCATACGTTCAACCTCCATACTAGTCTAGTGTATCTATATATTCTTCCAAACAAATTCCTTGAGAGTATATTTCCGACGCAACTTCTTTCCCAACATATCTGTAATGCCAAGGTTCATTTATAACACCTGTTATATCCGTCTTATTTGAGGGATAACGCTTTATAAACCCATATGTATGAGCATTTTCCTCAAGCCATTTATAAACATCATCACTTGAACTTTTTGTAGTATCTGCGTTTATATCGACCGCAATACCAAGCTGATGTTCACTTGTTCCGGGAATCGCCACCCATTGCTCTGCAAGTTTTTTTGCTTCTGACTTTGATTTCCCCTCATTTTCATATACTTCTATTTTTTCGTCCATTAGTTGTTGCTGTTCTTCCTGTGTCCTATATCCCTCTCTGACAAATAAACTATATCCTTGTGCTCTTGCGTCATCGAACATTTCCTGCAACTCTGGGTAAATTCTGGAATCAACCTTTTTACCGTTTGATAATTCTGTAAGCTGTACTTTATAATCAGCAGGAATATAATTATCATGATTTACAAGAATCAAATTCCAGCCATTATCTTCACTGGCTATATGATGTGTTATGCTACCAAGAAAAGGCATTGTAAAAAATGAATTAAGAAACTTTCCTGCCATCGCACATAACATTACTATAAATAACAGGATAAAAAGTTTTTTAACTTTAAATCTTCTTCGTCTTTTATATCGTTTCAATTATTTTATCTCCACCTTTTTGTAAACCCTGTACAGTATAGGTTGAAAAACCAGACATGTCACTGCATATACAGGAACAATAACGGTTGCTATTGTGGTTACTTTATTTCCCAATGTTATAAGTCCAGCTTCTTTAATATCTAAATAAACTTCTAATAGCTGGTCTGGAAAGAACGAGCATAATCCCGGCAATGTAATAATTCTGCTTAAAAACGGAAATGCACATAACACAATGAATGGTACAATAATCGCAGTTGGAGTAGAGCGTGTGAGTGCTGATACAATCATTGCAAGCGTAGAAGCAAATACAGTTCCAATATATCCCCCAACAACAATAAAAAGATATGCCTGTAAAAAAGTAATATTATAAACACTTCTCCACAAATCTAACTGGATTGGACAGTTTGCACCGTCTGCACCTAATACAAAAAGTACAATAAACGTATATAAAAATACAAACATCAGATAAAATCCTGTAGTAATACAAAATCCTGCTCCTACCTTTGCAGAAATCCCCTTGCTTCTTCCAAATCGTGCAGAGAAAAAAATGGAGTCTGCTTTTGACTGAAATTCATCCGAAAATATCCCGGATACCAGAAAACCGATGACTAAAGCCAGCATCAGAATAAAGGTTGATATATTTTGCAATAATGCAGACCAACCGTCTATATATTCATAGTAAAATGGCGTTTTCAGTTCTTCATATTTCTGAATCATAAAATCTTTTTCTGCCTGCGAAAATGTTTCTCCTCCAGACTCAAGCCAATTTTTTAAAGTAGAAATTCTTCTTTCATAGATAGTTCCAACTTCATCATCAGAAATATGATCCGGCACATAATAATTGTAATCTCTATAATCACTGAATGCATAAATGATGACATCCATAATACCAGCTATGCCCTGCTTTTTTGCATATGCCTTATTTTGCTCTGTAATGTCATCCGACAATGCCTCTTTCGAACTGTTAATTGTCTTGTTTTCTTCCAGTGCCTTACTCAATGTATCAGTGGTTAAATAACCTGCCCATTGGTTTTTAGCTTCTCTTAAATCTCTTGAAGCCGAAATTCCAACAGAAGAATTTCCGTTTTCATCAACAAATTCCACCTTGTTAATCGTTAAAATACTTGTTATCACCAGTATTACGAATAATACGATAACAGCAATTCTATTTTTTGATTTAGAAAACACTTTTTTGATTTCATAGCGTAGCATTTTCATCACCTGCTTTCTCTCCAAAATAATATAAAAATACATCTTCCAGTGACGCTTCTACACGCACTGCATTCCCAACCGGTTTTTTGTGAGAAATAATTCGTAGCATAACTTGATTTATTTCTGATTTCATATTGGAAATTTTATATTTTTCCATGAAATCAGACACCTTATTTTTCGGTACAAGGCATTCCCATACCGCTTCTGTCATAGAATTTATCAATTCATCAATGCTTCCTTTATGCAGAATTTCTCCGTCTTTCATCAACCAGATTTCATTCGCAATATACTCAATATCCGAAACGATATGTGTCGATAATAACACCAGCCTGTCTTCTGAAAGCTCACTAATCAAATTGCGAAACCTAATTCTTTCATTTGGGTCAAGTCCTGCTGTTGGTTCATCAAGTATTAAAATCTTAGGATTATTCAACATAGCCTGTGCAATTCCGGCTCTGCGCTTCATACCACCAGACAATTTTTTCATTTTTTTATGAGCTACTTTTGAAAGACCAACCTTAGCAATCAATTCTTTTACTCGCTTTTTTGCAACAATAGGGCGTATTCCTTTTAGCGCTCCAATATAAAGTAAATAATCCTCCACTGTAAATTCAGGATAAAATCCAAAATCCTGCGGTAAATACCCCAACAGCTTACGATATTCGCTGTCCATACTAAAAATATCTTTTCCATTACAGCATATCGTTCCGCTTGTTGGCTTTAAAAGAGTACACAACATTCTCATTAAAGTTGTTTTTCCTGCTCCGTTTACACCTAAAAGACCATACACACCATTTGTCATAGTGAGGTTTATATGATTGACAGCCGTAAAATCTCCAAATTCTTTTGTTAAACCATCAAGCTCTAATTTCATCAAATGACACCTCCAAATATTGATTACAATTCTTTAAAACACGATATATAGCAAAAGCAATAAAAAGTATTGTTGCACCCAGCAGTGCTGACCAGATGGGAACCGTAACCATGATATATACATTTTCATTTAAAACAATAAAAAGCCATACTGCACTCCATATCACACACAGAACAATCGCAACCGTTTCACTGAAAGAGTGTTTACTGCATAAAATTCCGAAACAGATACAGGCAGTTACACAAAGCGGAAAAAGAAATTGAACTACTAATTCTGACAATTCATAATGTAAACCTGCTGAAACGACTCCTAAAAATACAGTTATCAAAAAAATATCTGTAACACCAAATAACAGCATACGTGTGGCATATACTTGTTTTAATGAATAATAGGAAGTAGCTTCTATTTCCATACATTCACATGACCTGTTTTTCCATAGTTCGGGAATAATAAGGATTACAAATAGTGTGGCTACTACACCCATACTTCTTTTTAGATATATTTCATCATGGATAGAACTTAAAGCAATCCATAATGCAACTAAAATCATAAATTGAAGAACCCACCATCTTTTTTGTATCACACGAAGCTGTGTCCACAAAAAGTCATGGTAAGAAAGCATTCGTTCTTGCTCTGCCATAAAAAAGGCATTTTTAGATTTATAAATTGTTTCCTGTATTTTTTCTTCGTTGGCTTCCACTTGTACGCTTTCCCTATATTTTTTTATCTTTTCTTTCTTATTCATCTAATTCCTCCTTTCCGAGAAGTTCCCTTAACTGTTTCCTTGCTTTTTGCAAACGATACTTTACCAGTGGAAGTCCAATTTGCAATGTATCAGAAATTTCTGTCAGTTTTAGTTCTTGAAAATAATAAAGTGTAAGCACTTCTCTTGAATCATCTGGAAGTTGTTCTAAAATCTGTTCTATCAAAACTCTATTCAAAATTTGTTCCGTTTGATTTTCTTCCTCAAATTCATTTTCTTCCAGAAGTGTTTCTTTTGTCCTCTTTAAATAATCTTTACAAAGATTACCTGCTATCGTATATAAATAATTCAGTGTTTTCCCTTTATAATGATAGTCGGACAATTTTGTGAAAAAACGTATAAAAGTTTCCTGCGTTAAATCTTCCGCATATGTTTGATCGAAACAATGATGATAACAGTAGCTTAAAATTTCTTGATAATACTTGTGGACAAACAAATCAAAAGCATTATCATCACCTTGCTTCATTTTTCTAATTAGTAGAAAATCATTATACACAAAATCCCCCTTTCTCATTATTAGAAGTTCAAAATATTTATCCCGTTCTATAATGTATAACGATTGAGAGCAATAAAAAGATAGTATAAATTTAATTTTTTCATAAAATACAATAACGAATTGTTTTACACACTACTTTTCTCTCATAAGGCAATTATAATGTACTAATAAGATTACTGCAAAATATCAACCAAGTTGAACCGTGCTTACACTTTTAAGCATAGATTTTATTCTTATCCTATAATCTTCCAGTTATCGTCCTTATGTAACACAAGTTCATACTGTGAGATTTGCGTCATTTTCGACTTGTTATCCAGATATTTCACAGACACACTGACCTTGAGGTTATCGCCATCTTTGGTAAAGACAGGATTTTCCAGTTCTGAAAATACATAATCGCCGGATACAGGAGCAAGCACACCGTCTTTGACATAGTAGGCAAGTTCTTTCTCCGTAGCGGTAGGGTACAGTTTGAAGAATGTTTCCAAGAAAGCGGTAGCATCCTTAACTGTGTCGGAACTGACACTGACATCGGTTTCCTGTACTTTCGGTTCATACTTTGATTTCTGCATTGCCGGAGCAAGGGTTGGATTCTGGGTAATGACCATTGCACCGTCCTTATCCACATGAACGGTCACGGTGTAGTTTTCTGTGACTGCCTGTGTCTGTTCTCCCTCTTTTACCTGCTGATCTACTTCGTAGGCAACGGTAAAATCGTCCGTTCCAGACTGCTTTACATTCCAGACCAGCACATTTGTAACGGTCGCACTGGTTGGGATATCCGTTCTGATGGTATCGGCGTTCAAGTCCTGCAATTCTTTGGTAAGGTATTTACTGATTTCCGCTGTCCTTGCTTCAATGGCTTCCTTGCTGGTATCCCATGAATAATAGGCTTTCGCAAAGTTCTTGACAAAATTCTCAATACCGTTGGTATCGTTCAATCTTAGCTGAATGATTTCTTTTTCATGTACCGTGTGGGTGTCAATGGCGGTAAAGTTCTTATACACACCAAAACTGGTGCTTGCCAGAAGCACCGCCCACAACAGCAGGACAGATTTTTTATGTGTCCCGACTTTCATGGTACGCACTTTCTTATTCTTAGGTGCTTTCTCTGTTTTTTCTTTCTTCTTAAACATATTTCAAGTCCTTTCTATTGTTTGATTCTTCCGGCACAAATGATGTGCTGTTGCCAATAGGCAGAGTTCAAATCGGTATAACCGATTGGATTTCCGGCATGGTACATCTGATTGTTTCCGACATAGTAGAGTAGGAAAGCACCGCCTTTCCTTATTTCTAAGGTAGGTTTGTGCAGTCCTCTCCCCGAACCGTGCTTGCATTTCTCAATGCACACGGCTCTCCATCTTTGCTCCGTTACAGGTTATT
>JBMNRU010000001.1:0-287181 GCA_050944855.1 Lachnospiraceae bacterium | reverse complement strand
GGCATAGGGTTCCATCCTTTCTATATATTTTGTGTGGTAACTTAATTATATAGGAATTGAATCTCTATGCCTATTCAATTTTTACTTTACCCCCAAGTAAAGTTTACAACCCTTTTTCTTGTATTTTGTCCAGTCCAATCGGAAAAGCAATTGACAGTATTTTAACATTTATATATAATGTTAAGTATGAATAACTAGGAGGATAAGTTTTTGGACGCAAAGAGTATTTCGAAAGCGGTGATCAGCAGACTGCCTCGTTATTACCGATATTTAGGTGAATTGCTGGAAGAGGGAGTCGAGCGTATTTCTTCTAATGATCTAAGTAAGAAGATGCGCGTAACCGCATCGCAGATTCGCCAGGATCTTAATAATTTTGGTGGATTTGGTCAGCAGGGATATGGATATAATGTACAGTATCTGTATACAGAGATCGGTAAGATTCTTGGTTTAGATAAAATGCATCATATGCTTATTGTAGGAGCCGGTAACTTGGGTCAGGCACTTGCAAATTATGTACAGTTTGAAAAGCGTGGTTTTAAGGTAGTTGGTATTTTTGATGTGAATCCGGTTTTGCGCGGTGTATCGGTGAGGGGAATTCAGATTCGTATGGTAGATGAACTGCCTGAATTTTTAAAAAATAATGATATACAGATAGCAGCATTGACATTGCCAAAGTCTAATGCAAAAGAGATGGCGGATATTCTGGTGGCGAATGGAGTGAAAGCGATTTGGAATTTTGCTCATCTGGATCTTCTTTTACCGGAAGATGTTATGGTAGAAAATGTCCATTTGTCGGATAGCTTGATGCGTTTATCGTATAAGTTAAGTAAATATGAGAATGAACATAGCAGTGATCATAAATAAGGGGCTGTTGCCATTTGGCAGCGGTCTTTTTGCATAATAAGATGTTTTCCAAAGAAGGTGGTGGAGCAGGTGGAAGTTGTTGTTACCAGCAAACAGATGAAAGCATGTGACCTTTATACCATTCGGGAAATGGGAATGCCCTCCATGGTATTGATGGAACGGGCTGCATTGGCTGTAAAAGAAGTTTTGATGACGGAATATAGACAATATTTAGGTAAAATATTGTTTGTATGCGGAAGCGGAAATAATGGTGCGGATGCGGTTGCGATTGCCCGTATGATGTATCTGGAACATATCAATGCAGATGTGTATCTGGTAGGAAATGAAAAGCATAATACCGAGGAAATGAAGCAGCAGATTGCCATAGCAAAAAGTTTTGGTACAAGTTTTGTTAATAACCCCAATTGGGATGAATATACTACTATAGTAGACGGAATCTTTGGAGTGGGACTGAGCAGGCCGGTAGAAGGGCGATATAAAGAAGTCATTTGTCAGATCAACAGAAGTTCCGGGCTTGTTGCGGCGGTAGATATTCCTTCCGGCATCGATGGTTCGAACGGAGCGGTATTAGGCTGTGCCGTGAAGGCGGATGTTACGGTTACTTTCCAATTTCCCAAACGGGGACTGTTTTTGTATCCGGGTAGAGCATATGCAGGAAAATGCTATGTAAAAGATGTGGGAATTGTGGTATCTCCGCAGTGTCAGGCCAACATGCAGCATTTGCTGCCGGAAGATCTGTCGGCATTGCCAAAACGCTGTCCGTTCGGCAATAAGGGGACGTTTGGAAAGGTACTGACAGTGGCAGGGAGTACGGGCATGGCAGGAGCGGCCTATCTGTCGGCGCTGGCTTCTTTTTGTATGGGTGTTGGGATGGTGAAGTTTTATACGCTGGAAATAAACCGGATTCCATTGCAGAGTTTACTTCCAGAAGCTATGATTGCGTGCTATAATGAAAAGGATGAACAATTTGTTTCATTGGAAGAACATTTTTCCTGGGCAGATGTAGTGGTATTGGGACCGGGACTCGGACGTACAGAACAGGCAAAAAAGCTGTTCTGTCAGGTGCTGTCTAAGTGGAAGGGCCCTTTGGTGCTGGATGGGGATGCTTTGTATTTTCTTGCAAAGATGCCGGAGATGCTAAAGAACAGAGAAATACCGGCGATCATTACGCCTCATTTAGGAGAAATGGCAAGACTGACAGGACATTCTGTGGATGAATTAAAAGCAGAACTATCGGATGTTGCAAAAGAGTTTGCTTTTGTACATCATTGTATCTGTGTCTGTAAGGATGCAGTGACAATACTTGCGGATTCGGCCGGGACTCTGTCTATTAATACGACGGGAACACACGGCATGGCATCTGCAGGAAGCGGTGATGTTCTCTCCGGTATCATCGGAGGTCTGCTGGCACAGAATACAGAGGCCTATCAGGCTGCCAAGCTGGGCGTACTGCTTCACGGCCTGGCGGGTGAACGTGCGGCAAAGCGCAAAGGAAGCGCTTCCATGCTGGCCGGGGATATTGCGGCGGCATTGAGTGAAATTTTAAAAGAACAAGAAGAAAGGTACAACAGGGGAATCGAAAATGAATAAATACAGTCGTGTATATGCAACGGTTGATCTGGACGCAGTGGCATATAATATGGAGAACATGAAGCATAATATTGCAGAAGACACACAGATGATTGCTGTAGTAAAGGCCAACGCTTACGGACATGGCTCAGTGGTTCTGAGCCGCTTTTTAGAGCCGCTTCCCTATTTGTGGGGGTTTGCAGTGGCTGCAGTGGAAGAGGCAGTTATTTTAAGAAGCAACGGTATCAAAAAGCCAATCCTTATCCTGGGCTATACTTTCCCGGAGGATTATCCTGTTATTGTGGAACAGGAATTACGTCCCGCAGTATTTAAAATGGATATGGCAAAGCAGCTTTCCGAAGCCGCACAGGCAGCAGGAAAGACAGTACATATGCATTTGGCAGTGGATACCGGTATGACCCGTATCGGTTTTAAGGATCATGCAGACAGCATCAAAGATATCTGTGAGATCGCCAAGTTTCCCAATGTGGAAATTGAGGGATTATTTACGCATTTTGCCAGAGCGGATGAAACCAGCAAAGAGCCTGCTTTTGTGCAGATTCAGCGGTATCAGAAGTTTCTGAGAATGATGCAGGATGCAGGAGTGGATCCAAAGTTTAAACATTGTTCTAACAGTGCCGGAATTATGCGCTTAAAAGAAGCAAATATGGATATTGTCAGAGCCGGCATTACTTTATATGGCCTGTATCCGTCGGATGAGGTGGAAAAAGATTTGGTATCCATTAAGCCGGTTATGGGTCTTAAGAGTCATATTACATATATTAAAAAAGTAGAGGCGGGAGTTTCTATCAGTTATGGTGGAACATATACGACGACAGCAGATACCATGGTAGCCACGATTCCGGTTGGTTATGCAGATGGTTATTGCAGAGGCTTATCGAATAAGGGATACGTATTGATTCACGGAAAGAAGGCGCCTATTCTGGGAAGAGTCTGCATGGATCAGATGATGGTAGATGTATCTCAGATTCCCCAGGCTCGTGAGCTGGATGAAGTGACTCTGCTGGGACGCGATGGAGACGAATGCATTACCATGGAAGAATTGGGTGCTGTTTCAGGCAGATTTAATTATGAATTTGCCTGTCTTATCACGGAGCGTGTTCCACGCGTATATCTGAAAGACGGAAAAGTAGTACATACCACGGATATCTTACATGTATAAGTCGTTATACTGCCGGTAATACTATACCCAAAGGCATACCGTGATACATGCGCTTTAAGCGGGCATGCGGTATAGTATGAATCTAAACTGGTTTAGATTAGAAATCGGAGTGTGAAAGAATGTGGTTATAAAAAGAGGCGATATCTATTATGCAGATTTGAGACCGGTGGTTGGAAGCGAGCAGGGCGGAATCCGACCGGTGCTGATCATTCAGAATGATATTGGCAACAAGCACAGCCCCACAGTCATCTGTGCGGCGATTACCTCTAAGATGAATAAAGCAAAGCTGCCCACGCATATTGAGATTGATGCGGCTTCTTATGCCATTGTAAAGGATTCGGTTATTTTGCTGGAACAGCTTCGCACGATAGACAAAAGAAGGTTAAAGGATAAAGTCTGTCATTTGGATCACGAGATATTAGAAAAGGTAAACCAGGCGCTGCGGGTCAGTTTGGATCTGCTTACATAAGCGGCAATGCTTGACGAACGGGATGTGAAATGGTATATTTTTGTATTGGAGAAATAGGTGTAATAAGAAATAAGGAGTAAATATGGAGGATGGCAGTAGCAGCCCGTTATGGGCGTGCGTAGTTTTTATTATTTTTATACTGATTACCAGAGTTTTATATGGTTTTGGAGCGGCAATCCAGAAGTTAAACGGACAGGAATTAGAAAAAAAGGCGCAGGAGGGTGATCAGAAATCTGTATTTATCATGCAGATCGTCAAGAAGCCGGATGTGTATATTTCTTCTGTGCATGTAATCTCTACGCTGTTGGCTGTGCTGGTAGGAGCATATGGCGTGAGCAGGATTTTCTATTTCATGAATGTGTGGCTGGCACAGATTGGAATTTCTCTGTATACGGATATAAAAGGGCAGATTCTGTATCTGGGAGCCGTAGTTTTGCTTTTGATCCTTGCAGTGGTGATGCTTCAGGCTTTTGGTATTCAGTCAGCAAAAGTATTATGCAGCTGTCGGCCGGAAAAGTATGTATATCGTTATGCGCGTCTCGTTTACATTCTTATGAAGCTGTTCCGTCCCCTGACGTATCTTGTCAGTAAGCTGACCCATGTCATTATCAGGATGAATGGAATTGATCCTCTCCGTCTGGGAGATGACGTGACAGAAGAAGAGATTATTTCCATGGTAGATGAGGCTCATGAACAGGGCGTCATCGAAGAGAGCGAAGCGGAAATGATCCAGAATATCATTGAATTCTCGGACAAAGATGCCAAGGATATTATGACACACAGAAAAAATATTGCGGCATTGGATGAAGAGCTGACACTGGATGAAGCAATACATATTATGCTGGAAGAAAATAACTCCCGTTACCCGGTATATATGGAAGATATTGACAATATACGGGGAATTATACACCTGAAGGATGTTATGCAGCAGATGATTTTGCAGCATAATGAAAATGTTCCGATAAAAGATATTCCCGGACTGGTAAGAACGGTATCTTTCATACCGGAGACGAGAGGTATTGATGATATTTTCAAGGCAATGCAGATGAAAAAAATGCATATGGCCATTGTAGTGGACGAATACGGACAGACAAGCGGTCTTCTGACCATGGAAGATATTCTGGAAGAAATTGTGGGAAATATTCTGGATGAGTACGATGAAGATGATGATTTCATCCAGGAACAGTATGACGACACACTTCTTATGGATGGGTTTACACCTCTGGAACAGGTTGGCGAAATACTGAATATAAATTTTGATGATGAGGAATTTGAGACGCTGAATGGATTTTTGACCTATCGGTTGGGTCATATTCCCACATCGGCAGATGCACAGGTAGAGGCCTGTGGATATTGTTTTTTGATTCTTTCCATTGAGAATAATACAATACAGAAAGTCAGAGTGGAAAAAATACTGGAAAAAGAAGGAGAAGGATTATGTCAGGACATTCCAAATTTGCAAACATAAAACACAAAAAGGAAAAAAATGATGCGGCGAAGGGGAAAATCTTTACGATCATCGGCCGTGAAATCGCAGTAGCTGTAAAAGAAGGCGGATCCGATCCGGCAAATAACAGCAAGCTTCGTGATGTTATTGCTAAGGCAAAAGCCAATAATATGCCTAATGATACGATTGAAAGAGGTATTAAAAAAGCTGCCGGTGATTCCAGTGCAGACAATTATGAATATAATACATACGAAGGATACGGACCGAGCGGTATCGCTATTATTGTAGATACCCTGACGGACAATAAGAACCGTACAGCCGGAAATGTTAGAAGTGCATTTACCAAAGGAAATGGTAATGTAGGCACACAGGGCTGTGTATCTTTTATGTTTGATAAAAAAGGTCAGATTATCATTGATAAAGAAGAGTGTGAGATGGATGCGGATGATCTGATGATGCTGGCGTTAGACTGTGGAGCGGAAGATTTTGCGGACGAAGAAGACTGTTATGAAATTCTTACAGATCCGGATGACTTTTCTGCTGTCAGAGAAGCGCTGGAAAAGGAAGGAATCCTTATGGCAGAAGCTGAAGTGACGATGATTCCGCAGACTTACGTAAAACTGACAGATGAGAAGGATATTAAGAGTCTGCAGAAAACATTGGATCTGCTTGAAGAAGATGATGATGTGCAGGCTGTATATCATAACTGGGATGAAGAATAAGAAAAGAATAAAAGGAATGGGAAGCCGAAGTATATTTTTGGCTTCCTTTTTTCATACTAGAAATAGATGAGAAAAGGAGAGCCTTTATATATGAATGATAAAAACGAAAAACTGGAAACAGAAACGAAAAGTAATGAGCAGATTGAGGAATTTGGACAGGTAACGCTGGAAGAAAACGGACGGAATGAAAGAATCCATTTGCTGACCGTTATTGGAGAAGTGGAGGGGCATGAATCTCTTTCCGGCGTCAGTAAAACTACAAAATACGAGCATGTTCTTCCCAAATTAGCTATGATTGAAGACAATAAGGATGTGGACGGTCTGCTGATTTTGTTAAACACAGTGGGCGGAGATGTGGAAGCAGGTCTTGCGATTGCAGAAATGATCGCTTCGTTGAGTAAGCCCACTGTATCGCTGGTTCTGGGAGGAGGACATTCCATAGGCGTACCGATGGCAGTATCAGCGGATTATTCTTTTATTGTGCCGAGTGCAACTATGGTCATTCATCCTGTGCGTACCAATGGCATGTTTATCGGAGTGATGCAGTCGTACAAAAATATTGAGAAGATCCAGGATCGAATTACAGGATTTATTGCTTCCCATTCCCACATGACACAGGAGAGAATTGAAGAACTGATGCTGGACACCTCCCAGCTGGTGAAGGATGTGGGTACCATGTTAAATGGAGAAGAAGCGGTAAAAGAGGGTCTGATTAATGAAGTTGGAGGCATTTCTCAGGCACTTTCTAAATTGTATCAGATGGTGGATGAAAAGAAAAAACAGTAAATAATTGTGCTCATCTTGCTTTTATGGTATAATGATGATTCGTACAGAAGAGAGTGTGTGCGTTTAAAGAGGTTAACATAAGATGAGCGTTTTGCAGATATTATTTATGGGATTGATACAAGGTGTGACAGAATTTCTTCCTGTAAGCAGTTCTGGGCACCTTGCTATTTTTCAAAGTATATTCAATGTGGAAACCGATACCGGGATTCTCTATGATGTTATGCTGCATGTGGGGACTTTAGCCGCCATCTGCGTTGCATTTCGATCCGACATATTTCGTCTGATTGCAGAATGTCTGAAAATGGTGAAGGATGTATGGGGAAATACAAAAATATACTTTCATAATAAGACAGCAGTGGATGCCAGACGATATAAAAAAATTATACATAATAATTACCGTAAATTGGTCTTTTTGATTATTATATCAACGATTCCCACAGCGGTGATCGGGCTTTTGCTGGAAGATCTGGTCGCGCAGGCGTCTTCCAATTCTCTGGCGCCGGGAGTGGGACTTCTGCTCACAGGAGTGATGCTTCTTGTGATTGATTATGTACAGGCCGGCAGTATGATTCCAAAGGATGTGCCTTACAGAGATGCGGTTATGATCGGTATTGCCCAGGGATTAGCAGTATTTCCCGGTGTGTCACGTTCCGGCATGACCATCGTGGCATGTCTGTTGTGTGGCTTTAACCGTAGATTTGCAGTGAAATATTCTTTTTTAATGTCAGTTCCGGCCGTTGCCGGGGCTGCTATACTGGAGTTAAAAGATATACCGGGATCCGGAGTGACAGGGGGGCTGTTTGCTGTTTACCTGTTAGGCACGGCAATTGCCGGTATTGTTGGATATTTCTGCATTAAAACGATGTTAGTTCTGGTACAGAAAAAGAAGTTCCGTATGTTTGCAGTATATTGTTTCTTCATGGGCAGTATTGCCATAGGATGCTATTACATTTTATAAGGAGGGGATTATATGGCAGCTTCGAAAAGGACTCCTGCGAAGAGGACAGCGTCCAAAAAGCAGACAAGAGGAAAAAATAGTAAGAAAAATACACAAAAACAGGAATCCGGATTCGGATGGGAGATCTTTTTGCTGATTATCCTGGCTCTTTCTGTTATTTTGCTTTTGAGTAATTTTGGAATTGGCGGTGTAGTGGGGAATGCGATCAGTGCATTTTTCTTTGGCCTGTTTGGAATTCCGGCATATATTTTCCCTATTTTTCTGTTCCTTGGAATTGCATTTGGAATGTCTAATGCGCATAATCGTCTGGCTTATAAAAAGATTGCCGGAAGTGTATTATTTTTCATTTTTGCAACTGCGCTTATGCAGCTGTTGACAGAAGGATATATGAGTGGAACCACAATCATCGATTATTACCAAATATCTTCCGAGTATAAAACCGGCGGTGGTATTCTGGGAGGCCTGATCTGCAATGGGTGCAGCGTGGCGTTTGGTGTGCTTGGAACTTATGTGATTGTAAGTGTGGGGATTATTATTTCTTTTATTTTGATCACGCAGAGGTCTTTCTTCGGATTCGTGAAGAAAGGAAGCAGCCGTGCCTATACCAGGGCAAAACAAGGACATGCACAGCGGAAGGAAGAAAGTACCAGAGAGCAGGGACGCCGGCAGAAACGGGTATCCCGGGCTGAGGTCGATCACGTTGTCACAGTAAACGAAGATCCTGTTAAATCCGAGGAAACGCCTGTTTTGGAGCAATCAGAAACAGAAGAAGATAGAAAACGGATGGATCTTTTAGAGGAAGATCTGGATGAAGAGACAGAGATTCCTATTGTACGGTTTGAGCCGGATGCAAAGGAAGATATGTCATTGGAGGAAGTGCCTGTCAGGAGACGAAGCTCCTCACAGGAAGAAGTAGAAAGCGGCATTGCTGATATTAAAGATGAAATGGCGACTCATGCAGCAGCGGAAGAAAAGAGGGAGTATCAGT
The DNA here is from genome assembly GCA_050944855.1 of Lachnospiraceae bacterium. Lineage (GTDB taxonomy): Bacteria > Bacillota > Clostridia > Lachnospirales > Lachnospiraceae > Lactonifactor. The sequence goes on along the minus strand of JBMNRU010000001.1, from coordinate 278,195 downwards.
TTCCACCGCTTAGTCTGCTGAAAAAAGGCGATGCCAAAGTAAAAGGCGATTCCGATGCCCATTTGCGTGAAACCGCTCATAAATTACAGGAGACATTACATACTTTCGGCGTGAATGTGAGTATCAGCAATGTAAGCTGCGGCCCTACGGTAACACGATATGAGCTGCATCCGGAGCAAGGGGTAAAGGTCAGCAGAATTGTAAATCTGGCAGATGATATTAAATTAAATCTGGCAGCCACGGACATTCGTATTGAGGCGCCGATCCCCGGAAAGGCGGCAATCGGCATTGAAGTTCCCAATACGAAAACCAGCGCGGTAGCTCTTCGGGATCTGCTTTCCAGTGATGCCTTTGAGAAATTCGAATCGAACCTGGCTTTTGCAGTGGGTAAAGATATCAGCGGGCAGCCTGTGATATCCGATATTGCCAAAATGCCTCATTTATTGATTGCCGGTGCCACCGGTTCCGGTAAATCGGTATGTATCAATACATTGATCATGAGCCTGATCTATAAAGCATCTCCGGACGACGTAAAATTGATCATGATTGATCCTAAAGTGGTAGAGTTAAGTGTTTATAATGGCATTCCCCATTTGTTTATTCCGGTGGTTACCGATCCGAAAAAGGCAGCCGGTGCATTGAACTGGGCAGTTGCGGAGATGACAGAGCGTTATAATAAATTTGCGGAATATGGAGTTCGGGATCTGAAGGGTTATAATGCGAAAGTAAAAGCGATCGAAGATGTGGAAGATGAGGATAAACCGCAGAAATTGCCGCAGATCGTAATTATTGTAGATGAACTTGCAGATTTGATGATGGTAGCTCCGGGGGAAGTGGAAGATGCCATCTGCCGGTTGGCGCAGTTGGCCCGCGCGGCAGGAATACATCTTATCATCGCTACACAAAGGCCGTCTGTGAATGTCATTACCGGTGTAATTAAGGCTAACATGCCATCCCGAATTGCTTTCTCCGTATCCTCAGGGGTAGATTCCAGAACCATTCTGGATATGAATGGAGCGGAAAAGCTGTTGGGAAAAGGGGATATGCTCTTTTATCCGCAGGGATACCAGAAGCCGGCCCGTATACAGGGAGCTTTTGTATCCGATAAAGAAGTGGCAGAAGTTGTGAAGTTTCTGTCAGAGAACAATTCTGCTGTAAACTATGATGCAGATATTGAAGAAAAGATTAAGCAGGCACAGTCTGTGTCTAACGGCGGGAACAGTGGATCTGCATCGGATCGTGATGCTTATTTTGCAGATGCCGGTAAATTTATTATTGAAAAAGATAAAGCATCCATAGGTATGCTTCAAAGAGTATTTAAGATTGGTTTTAATCGTGCGGCACGTATCATGGATCAGCTTTGCGAGGCTGGCGTTGTGGGTGAAGAAGAAGGGACGAAGCCCAGAAAAGTGCTGATGTCAATGGATGAATTTGAACACTATATTGAGGAGTATTTGTGAGAGAAAGAGGTGTTTTCATGAAATGCACAAATTGTGGCGCTGAGCTGCCTAAGGGAGAATTGTATTGTCCAACGTGCGGACAAGAAGTACAGTGGGTGCCGAATTATGATACATTGGAAACCATAATGATACAACAGCGGGCAGAAGAAGAAAAAGCAGCGAAGCAGAAAACAAAGGAGCAGGAAGAGAAACGGACACGCGAAGAAGAACGCAGGAAAAAGCTGCAGGAAAAGAAAAAAACGAAATTGTGGGTCACTCTTTGTATTTCCGGAATCGTTATTCTGTTGGTGTTGATTTTTCTGGTAAACCATATGACGTATCAGTCGTTTGACTATCAGATGGATCAGGCGGAGAGTGCCTATACGAATAAACAGTACGAGAAAGCTTTTGATTATGTAGAGCGTGCCCTTGATCTGGAGCCGGATAATCCGGATGCCACACTTTTATTAGCAAAGCTTTATTTAGGACAGGGAGAGGAAGATACTGCCCTTCCGATTTTAAAGACGATTATCAAGAATGATCCGGATAATATGGAAGCTTATAATCAGTTGATCGTTTTATATGATAAGCAGGGAGATCATGCGGCTATCAAAGAATTATTAGATAATTGTGAAGAGGAGAAAGTTCTGGAAAGATTTGAGGATTATCTGGTTCAGGCCCCTGCCGTTTCTTTGGAAAAGGGAGAATATACAGAAAAGCAGACCGTATTTTTGTATCCGGAAGATGAAAAGGATATGATTTACTATACTTTAAATGGGAAGGAGCCCAGTGAAACCAGTGAAGTGTACACCGCGGATGGAATTGAGCTGGGTGAAGGAGAGCATACCCTACAGGTTATGGCGGTAAATGAAAAAGGGATGCACAGCGATATTATCACGATGAAATATACGATCGTTTTAAAGGCTCCGGATACCCCTGTGATATCGCCAAGTTCCGGAGAATATCGGGAAGAGACAAAGATTCAGGTAGTGAATATTCCCCAGGGATGTATTGCATATTATGCTTTTGATGAGACGCCGACCACATCCAGCAGACAGTATACAAGACCTGTCACCATGCCGGAGGGGGAACATATTTTTTCTGTAATTATTGTAGATGAAAACGGAAAAGCTAGTAATGTGGCAAGTGAAACCTATGCCTTTTATAATTACTAGAGTTTAAGAAAGCAGACATGATCTGAGAGTCTGCTTTCTAATCATAATAAGGCGGCTATTGAACATCGTATTTTAATGATATGGAGGAATAGAGATGTGGAATCGGGCAGAATTGAAAGACAGGGCAAAAACAGCCTTTAAACAGAATTATTGGAGATGTGTATTGATTTCTCTTATTTTAATGCTTTTTACAGGAGGCTCAGCAGGCAGCGCGAGGTCAGAAGACCATGATGATTATGTGATCTCTGATCATATAGAGCAGGATTATGTGGGACATGACCTTGACAGAAATATGGAATATCATCATGAGAGAAGTTGGGCATCGGTATTGTTTGATCGTATTGCAGCAATGGTTCTGGGCGGAGTCATGTTGGCGATTTTGCTGCTTGGCATTTTTGTGTTCTGTCCGCTGGAGGTGGGCGGATGTCGTTTCTTTATTGAAAATGCTTATGAGAGGCCGGGCGCCGGGAAAATATTGTTTGCTTTTCAGAGTGGACATTACGGAAAGATTGTATTCACCTTATTTTGCAGAGGTGTATTTATCTTTTTATGGGGTTTGCTGCTGGTTATACCGGGGATTGTGAAGGCATACGAGTATCGCATGGTTCCCTATCTGTTGGCAGACTGTCCGCAGATGAGCAGGGAGGATGCGTTTGGAATCAGCAGAGAGATGATGCAGGGTCAGAAGATGAATGCTTTTATTCTGGATCTTTCTTTTATTGGATGGCATCTGCTTTCCGCAGTAACTTTTGGCCTTTTAGAAATATTTTATGTAGCACCCTATGTGAACGCAACCGATGCAGAATTGTTTCTGACGCTGCGGGAACAGCATTTTCAAAGACAGAACCCGTAAGACATCACATTAGGTTGTCGTGATATAAAATGCGAAAGGCAGTTTTACTGTAGAATGAAAATTACGATTATTACGGTTGGAAAAATAAAAGAGAAGTACATAAAAGATGCAATTGCTGAATATACAAAACGGTTAAGCAAGTATTGCCGATTGGAGATCGTGGAAGTGGCAGATGAAAAAACGCCGGAGCATGCGAGCTCTGTTGCAGAAGATGCAATCCGAGCCAAAGAAGGAGAGAGAATTCTCCGATATATCAAAGAGGACGCCTATGTCATTACATTAGAGATAGAAGGAAAACAGATCACCTCGGAACAGTTTGCAGATAAGATTGCGAATCTTGGAGTACAGGGGAACAGTCATATCATATTTATTATCGGCGGTTCTATAGGACTTGGAAAAGAAGTGCTTAAAAAGTCTGATTTTGCACTGAGTTTTTCCAAGATGACGTTTCCGCATCAATTGATGCGGGTAATAGTATTAGAACAGATATACCGGAGTTATCGGATTATAAATGGAGAACCGTATCATAAATGATGTTTTTTATCTTTGAATCATATTAAGAAGAGCAAGGAATAGCAGACAGGAAAAGTCTGTTATCCCTTGCTCTTTTAACCGTTAATTTGAGCGGATGAAGAAGTTAAGATTGTTTATTAAAAAGATTATGAGTATAATAACAGTATGAAGCAAAAACCTTGCTTATATCTGTTATGTAGAACTTGATATCTTCAAAAGAAGAATTATTTCCGAGGAGGAAATACCTATGATGTATCCACTTATGACTTTAAATGATGAAACAGAGATTGTCTATTCTGATATGCAAGAAGATGGAACTGTAAAAGTATATATGGAAAGGCCAGATGAAAAATATGGATTTTGCAGGGCAACATGCTGGCTGCCGAAATATAAGTGGGAAGATATTTACCACTTTTCCGAAGATGAGATTGCTAAATTTGAGGAAATTATTAGGTCTGCGACTCACTTGATTTATAGGAAATTAAGAGATTTCAAAGAAGTATATGAAGGAAATGAACCCAGAGCAAGTAAAAATCAAGCAATTTTAAGCAGTAAAGGAGACTTTACAAGTTTCACAGCGGAAAAATTTTTATGTCCAATAGAAGGAGTGAATATATAGTATGATTGATATTTTTAATGTTGCGGATGTAATTATAAAGAGATGTATTTGAAGTGGTCAAGCCTAAGTGAAAAAGGTTTCTATGGAATGTGATGAAGGGAGACAGGGATGATCAATATTCGTAATGAAGAGGAAAAAGATTATGCAGTCGTGGAAACTATAACACGGGATGCGTTTTATAATCTGTATGTACCCGGTTGTATGGAACATTATTTAGTTCACATTATGCGGGAGCATGAAGATTTTATCCGCGAGCTGGATTTTGTGCTGGAGCTTGCTGGGGAAGTGATTGGATACATTATGTATACAAAAGCTACACTGACAGATGTGGACGGAAATGTAAAAGATATTCTGACGTTTGGACCGCTTTGTGTAAAATCGGAATATCAGCGTAAGGGTTATGGTAAACTGCTGATTCAGCATTCTTTTGAAAAGGCAGCAGCAATGGGATATGATACAGTGGTTATTTTCGGAATGCCGTCAAATTATGTATCCAGCGGATTTGTAAGCTGCAAGAAATATAATATCTGTGTGGAGAATGACAAATTTCCGGCAGCGATGTTAGTAAAAGAGCTTACCTCAGGCGCGCTGGACGGCCGGAAATGGTATTACAGGGATAGTCCGGTGATGAATGTGCGGCCGGAGGATGCCGCAGCTTATGATGATACTCTGACTCCGAAAGCGCGAATACACACTGTGACACAGGAAGAGTTTTATATTATGAGTCATTCTTATGTGGAATGATACAGGAAATGGAGTCTGCCGGGGAAGTGCCTGTGCGGGTAGGAAATAGAGAATATTAGTTGAACTATATAGATAATCGTAGTATAATAATTACAGATAAATAATATGCAAAATAGAATTCCATGCGTCAAGTGTTCGGTGGATGGGGAGTTGCCGCAGAAACGAAAAGCTCGTCTTACGATATGGAATTCGCACCCGTTGCAACATACAGATGACAGACATCTTGATTGTGAAGGGATATACGAATTATTATTTATTCCAGATGCTCATTCACATCGGGATGTTTTTTTGTGTACATAAATTTCTACGCATTTCTCTTCGTGAACAGAAATGCCCGCATCCCGAAATAGTTTAAAGGAGGTATCGGGCATGATGGATCATGAAAAAATCAAACAGGGTGTTCGGTTGATGTTGGAAGGTATTGGTGAGGATATAAAAAGAGAAGGCCTTCTGGAAACTCCGGATCGTATTGCACGTATGTGTGAGCAGATTTACGGCGGTCTTTATGAGGACGCGGCCACCCATCTGAACAAACAATTCCAAGCGACAAATAATAATATGGTACTGGAAAAGGACATCACCTTTTATTCCGTCTGTGAGCACCATCTGCTTCCATTTTACGGAAAAGCACATGTGGCGTATATTCCAGACGGTAAAGTGGCAGGTTTAAGTAAGCTGGCACGTACGGTGGAGGTCTTTGCCAGACGACCGCAGATTCAAGAGAATATGACGGCTCAGATTGCAGATGCTTTGGAAAAATATTTGAATCCAAAGGGTGTCATGGTGATGCTTGAAGCAGAACATATGTGTATGACCATGCGGGGCGTACAGAAACCGGGAAGTAAAACAGTAACAACAATTGTACGAGGTGTATTTGCAGAGGATTATTCTCTGCAGCAGACATTTTTGCAGATGGTAAATCGCTGATTAGACAATGGCCTGCTGAAAAGGATGTGGAATGAATGAATCATAAGGAGACAGAAATGAGAGGTATGGATCGTGTCCATGAGATACAGGTGCATCCTCTGTTTCGGGAATTGCGGGAAAAACTTCAAATTGCGGAAAAAGACCGGGTTTTTTGCCGCCATACGATGGAGCATTTTCTGGATGTGGCAAGGCTGATGTATATTTACAGCCTGGAAGATGGGATCGCCATAAAAAAAGATATTATCTATGCAGCAGCACTGCTTCATGATATTGGACGATATGAGCAGATCATCAGCGAAACCCCCCACGATATTGCGAGTGCTCGCATTGCCAAAGAGATCCTGAATGACTGTGGCTTTACAGCGGAGGAAATACAGACTGTACAAAATGCTATTTTAGGCCATAGGAAGAAAGAGAGTGCTGTCAGCGGAGACAGCCTTACATCCTATCTTTACCGGGCAGACAAAAGTTCCCGGAATTGTTTTGTATGTCCGGTACAGGCTGAATGTAACTGGCCGGCAGAAAAAAAGAATTTACGAATAGCATATTAAGGCAGAGAACAGGAGAGAAGCATGGAAATTGGTGGAAGAGAATTTGACGTAAAAAATAAAACATATATTATGGGAATCTTAAACGTGACGCCGGATTCCTTTTCAGATGGAGGAAAATACACCCAGATGGATGCAGCGCTTCGTCATGCGGAGGAGATGATCCAGGAGGGAGCCGATATCATAGATATCGGAGGAGAATCCACCCGTCCGGGGCATACAGTAATCACGGAAGAAGAAGAGATGAATCGCGTGGTACCGGTAATTGAAGCGGTCAAGGACCGTTTTGAGATTCCGGTATCAATTGATACATATAAAGCTAAGGTTGTGGAAGCATCTCTGAAAGCAGGAGCCGATCTGGTCAATGATATCTGGGGTTTCAAACATGATTCCAGAGTAGCGGAACTGACTGCACAGTATGGTGCGGCCTGCTGTCTGATGCACAATCGTCATGAGGCGGTGTATCAGAATTTTCTGGAAGATATGGTACAGGACATGGAAGAATGTGTTAGAATTGCGAAAGAAGCAGGTGTAGCAGAGGACAAGATCATGCTGGATCCGGGGGTTGGTTTTGGAAAGACCTACGAGATGAATCTGGAAGCCGTTCATCATGTGGATGTGCTGCGCTCTTTAGGGTATCCGGTGCTTCTTGGAACTTCCCGCAAATCTTTTATTGGTCTGACGCTGGATCTTCCAGCAAATCAGCGAGTAGAAGGAACCCTTGCTACAACAGTAATCGGAGTGATGAAGGGATGTGCGTTTGTGCGTGTGCATGATATTAAAGAAAATAAACGTGTCATTCAGATGACCGAGGCTATTTTGGGCCGTTAGGAGGTATGATGGATAAAATTACAGTACATCGCCTGGAAGTTTTTGCAAATCACGGAGTCTACCCGGAGGAAAATGTTCTTGGGCAAAAATTTGTGATTTCTGCGGTTCTCTATACCAGTACCAGAAAAGCGGGACTTACGGATAATTTGGATTTTTCTGTAAATTATGGAGAGGTCAGTCACTTTATACAGGAGTTTGTCACAAAACATACTTGGAAGCTGTTGGAAAGTATTGCGGAGCATCTTGTCCAGGCATTGCTGCTTAAGTTTCCTCTGGTGGAACAGGTGGAAGTGGAAATACAAAAACCATGGGCGCCCATCGGGCTCCCGTTGGACACAGTTTCTGTACAAATCAGTAGAGGATGGCACATCGCATATATTGCTCTCGGCTCTAATATGGGAGATAAAAAAGGATATCTGGATATGGCAGTAAAGCGCTTGGATGAAAGGGAGGACTGTCAGGTAAAGAAAATTTCCGATTATCTGGTGACAGCGCCTTATGGCAGAGTAGAGCAGGATGATTTTCTCAATGGGGTGCTGGAGCTGCGGACGATGCTGAATCCGGAGGAATTATTGGAAGTGCTTCATGAAATAGAACGAGGAGCAAACCGTGTAAGAGAAATTCATTGGGGGCCGCGGACTTTGGATCTGGATATTCTTTTGTATGATGATTTAGTAAAAGATACACCGGATCTCCATATTCCTCATATAGAAATGCATTTGAGAGATTTTGTTCTTATTCCCATGGCGCAGATTGCGCCATGGAAACGGCATCCTCTTACAGGGAAGACCATAGAAGAGATGAAAAAAAGCATTTGCCGATGAAAAGCGGCCGATGCTTTTTGGTTTCTGCAAAACTGTGGATAGATATTTTATTCATTATTGTATCGGAAGAGCATGCGCTATTTTCTCAGTACCTTCTTTGATGATTTCATTGGTACGTTTGCAAGAAGCTTTCATTTCTTCAGAACAGTTTAATTTTTTTAGTCCTTTTGCCATTTTTTTAGAAGTGTCCGCCGGAAGAATGAAGTATTCAAAGTTATCGCCGTCTTCTGAACGGTAGACCCACGTGGGAATGAAATCAACATTAGTAATTGAAACGGTACCTTCCTCGGATCTCTCGATGGTTAAATTTACCATGAGTCCATCTTCTGTATGGCCTTTTGGCATGGCATTCATCAAATCCCGGCGTTGGTTGGAAAAATGATTTCCCACAGAGTATACGCACAACATCTGATGGTCGCCTTCTTTACTGGTGAGTACATCTACCGGCTGTACTACATGAGGATGGCTGCCGATAACAGCGTTAATACCCATGTCACACAATTTTTGAGCGATGGTTCTCTGATATTCATTTTCGGTCAGAGAATACTCATCTCCCCAGTGGAGATAAACGATGGTAAATGCAACATCCATGAATTTCATTTTTTCCAGGTTTTTCTGGACGGAAGCGTAAAAAGCTTCCAGTTCATTATAGTTAAAGCTGTTGATTAAAGGCGCCGTTTCTTCACTGACGGGAATGTCATTGATTAATTTTTTTTCACTGGAGGCACCAGTCTCGGCAGCATAATTTAAGATGCCGATTTTGATGCTGTTTACATTCTGAATCAGGTAAGCAGGCTCTGCTTCCTCCCGGCGTATGCCGGTACATAAAAGAGAATGTTGATCCAGGGTCTCCATAGTCATGGAGATGCCGTCTTCCTTGTTGTCATAGAGGTGATTGTTTGCTAAAAGACACATGTCCACACCATTTTCTTTTAAAGCAGGTGCTATTTCCGACGGAACACGAAAGAGCGGATAACTGCTGTAATTGTCATAAGCAAGGGTGGATTCCAGATTGACTACGGTAAAATCAGAAGCCTCATAGTCTTTTTTTATGTATTGAAAGATCGGACTGAAATCGTAGGTGTGATCCTTATGATAATGGTTTGATTCGAAAATCGGAGCGTGCAGGATCACATCACCGGCAGAGAGAATGTCAGCCTGTGTTGCCCCTGTGGAACCTGCGGAATCACCCGTATCATATAAAATGGATTCGCCGTCTTTGGTAAATCGGAATGCGAGTTCCTTTTTTACAGTGGAAACGATGACCGATAAAAGAATCAGGATGGCCCCCGCTGCAGCTATGATCGATGCCACACGGAATTTTTTCATGCGTGCCTGTTTTTGTCTGCGATATTCTAAATTATATTCCGGCTTTCGGTTCTTTTGTTTTGTTTCTTTGCCGGATGACAAAGGTTTTCTTTGGTTCATAATGAACTCCTTTGCTAGTAAAAATAGATTACCTATATTTTAAAATACCAGGAAATAAATGTCAATTGCTGTCTGGCAGTGTCCGCCTTAGAATATTTGCGGGATAAGAAGTGGATGACAGAGAAAAAATATGCTAACATAACAAAGAAATTTGTTTTTAGAGTGCATTTATTATATAATGACGGGGACAGATACAAAACAGAACAGGCGATAAAAGTAAAGGATAGATTATGTTTGGATATGTAACCATTTTTGAGCCGGAATTAAAGATGAAGGATTATCGGCGGTACAAGGCCTATTACTGCGGATTATGTCAGGCATTAAAAGAACAGTACGGAAGTATGGGTCAGCTGACGTTGTCCTATGATATGACATTTGTGGTGATTCTTCTGACATCATTATATGAAAGTGATACAGCGATCTTAAAGCATCGCTGCAAAGTACATCCGATGAAGCAGCAGACGATGCTGTATAATGATATAACCAAGTACTGTGCAGATATGAATTTGCTGTTGTGTTATTTTCATATGGAAGATGACTGGAAAGATGAGAAAAAGATAAAGGGATTGGCCGGTATGCTGGCTTTAAAGCGAAGGGTCAAAAAAATTATCCAAAGATATCCACGGCAGTCAGAGCATATTCGTTCAGAATTAAAAGCACTGGCAGAACTGGAAACAGCCGGAGATACCACTATTGATCAGCCGGCTAACTGTTTTGGGCGTCTGATGGCGGAGATTTTAGTGTATCAGGAGGATATGTGGGCGGATCGTCTGCAGAAAATAGGTTATTTTCTGGGAAAATACATTTATATTATGGACGCTTATGATGATTTGGAAGAGGATCAGAAAAAGAACTGCTATAATCCTTTGACAGAACTGGCAAAAAATGAGAACTATGAAGAGAAGGTGCAGCAGATCCTGTGCATGATGATTGCGGAATGTACAGCGTATTTTGAACAATTGCCATGCATTTTGGATGTGGACATATTACGAAATATATTATATGATGGAGTATGGAATCGTTATCGTAAAAAAAAGGAACAATTAGAAAAGAAAGAGGAATCGCATTATGACAAAAAATCCTTATGATGTACTGGGAGTTTCGCCCAGTGCCTCAGATGATGAAATAAAAAAGGCATATCGTAATCTTTCCCGGAAGTACCACCCTGATGTGAATGTAAATAATCCGCTGGCAGATCTGGCGGAGGAAAAATTCAAAGAAGTGCAGGAAGCGTATGATACGATCATGCGCGAACGCGAACAGGGCGGCGGATGGAGTCGGGATTACCGCGCAGGTCAGCAGAATTATCAGAATACGTATAACGGAGGGCAGGACCCGCAGCTTCAGGAAGTATACGCGATGATCAACAGCCGGCGTTTTCAGGATGCGGTTTATACCCTGAATCGTATGTCCAACCGTTCTTCTCAGTGGTACTATTTGAGTGCGGCGGCAAATGCCAGCCTTGGAAACCTGGCAGTAGCCAGAGAGCATGCGGCAACCGCTGTGAATATGGAACCGAATAATGTACAGTATCGTCAGCTTTTTAATCAATTAGAGTGGAACAGCCAGCGTTATCAGAGCCGTCCGTATGGTGGCGGATATGGGCAGGGTTCTTCTTCCTGCGGTACAGGAAATATGTGCTGTGATTTATGGTGTGCGGATTCCCTTTGTGAATGTATGGGAGGCGATCTTTGTTCATGCATGTAAATGCGAAAAAAATGGCTTTCAGCGGAATGCTGTTGGCAATCACGGTTGTGTTTATGTATCTCGGCAGTGTGATTGAGACAAATACGTTGTTTCTGCTTGCCGCGGCTTCTTATTTTGTCGGGATTATGATCCGTGAAATGGGAGTGAAGACAGGAGCGGCCTTTTATATAGCAGGCGTGCTGCTGGGAGTGCTTCTGGCACCGAATAAGTTCTATGTATTCTCTTACAGTGTTATGGGATTTTATATTCTTATGACGGAGATTCTGTGGAGAGCGCTGGGACGTATGTCCGGAGGATATGCAGGACGCATGGGCATTTTCTGGACAGCAAAATACGTAATTTTTAATCTGATATACCTTCCGATCGTTTTCCTGTTTCCCAAATTAATTTTCGCAGGAGAATTGTTTGTGATGACAAAGATACTCCTGATTGGGGCTGGTCAGATAGGACTTTTGGTATATGACAAAGCCTATGATTACGTCCAGGCAAAACTGTGGGGCAAAGTTAGGCATAGATTTATACAGGAATTCTAGGCAATAAAGAGAATGGAATGTTGCAGACATTGGTAAAATAGGTGTGAATATCTGTTTTGCCAATGTATTTTTATTTTATAAAAAGGCTGCTGCCGCGGCGTTTTTGTCATACTGTACAGAGTGAGATAAGAATATTCCTTAAAATGTTAAGAATATGACAAACTTTTGGTTTTTGGGCAAAATAGAGTTGAAAATATTCTGTAAACGGGTTACAATTAGACTCGGCAGAAATTGTTTTCAAATTAATACAAAGATGGAGGGCTGAATAATGAGTAATACAGCACAAAGCGTTGCAAGTCAAAGAATCGCTTCTTTGCTTGACGAAAACAGTTTTGTTGAAATCGGTGGCTTAGTGACAGCAAGAAACACAGATTTTAACTTATCTGAAAAGGCAGCACCGGCAGATGGTGTTATTACTGGCTACGGCGTGATCGATGGCAATCTCGTATACGTATACAGTCAGGACGCATCTGTACTAAATGGTACGATCGGTGAAATGCATGCGAAAAAAATTGTTTCTCTGTATGATCTGGCTATGAAAACAGGTGCGCCTGTGATCGGTTTGATTGATTGTGCAGGTTTAAGATTGCAGGAAGCTACGGATGCATTGCATGCTTTTGGGGAAATTTATATGAAGCAGACGATGGCATCCGGTGTGATTCCTCAGATTACAGGTATTTTTGGAACTTGCGGCGGCGGTCTGGCCATGGTGCCTGCATTGACCGATTTTACGTTTATGGAAGAGAAAAAAGCAAAATTATTTGTAAATTCTCCGAACGCACTTGCAGGAAATGAGATTTCTAAATGTGATACCTCCAGTGCAAAGTTCCAGAGTGAAGAAGCTGGTTTAGTAGATGTTGTTGGAAGCGAAGCTGACATCCTGGCCCAGATGAGAGCATTAGTATGTATGCTTCCGGCAAATAATGAAGATGATATGTCTTATGAAGAATGTACCGATGACCTGAACCGCGTATGTACGGATTTGGCAAATTGTGTTGGCGATACCTCAATTGCTCTTTCTCAGATTGCAGATCAGAATCTTTTCTTTGAGACGAAGGCTGGTTATGCAAAAGAGATGGTGACCGGTTTTATCCGTTTGAACGGAACTACGGTAGGTTGTGTAGCGAACAGAAGAGAAGTATATAATGAACAGGGAGAAAAGACGGAAACCTATGACAGTGGTCTGTCTGCAAGAGGATGCAAAAAGGCTGCTGAATTTGTGAATTTCTGTGATGCCTTTAATATTCCGGTTCTTACCTTAACAAATGCGAATGGTTTTAAAGCAACAAAATGTTCAGAAGCAAATATTGCAAAAGCTGCGGCTAAACTTACTTATACGTACACAAATGCAAGTGTGCCGAAAGTAAATGTTGTGATCGGGGAAGCATTCGGAAGTGCTTATCTGGTTATGAACAGTAAGGCAACCGGTGCGGATATGGTATTTGCATGGCCAACGGCACAGATCGGTATGATGGATGCGAAACTGGCAGCTAAGATTATGTACGATGGTGCAGATGCCGTTACGTTAAATGAAAAAGCAGCCGAGTATGCAGCTTTGCAGTCCAGCGCTGTGTCTGCTGCAAGAAGAGGATATGTAGATACGATTATCGAAGCAGAAGATACAAGAAAATATGTGATTGGTGCTTTTGAAATGTTATTCACAAAAAGAGAAGACCGTCCCAGCAAAAAGCATGGTACAGTCTAAGTGAGGTGACACGTATGAAGCAGATATGGAAAAAGTTATTGGGTGTGCTTCTTGCACTTTCCTGTATGCTTGCTTTGACAGCATGCGGCAGCAGTGAAGAGGCTCCTGCCCTGGATCCGCAGATCGAATCTCAGATTGTATCGTCTACGGAGTCTTTAGTCGCGACAATTGTGAATCTTTCTGATGAAGAAATTGCTGCATTTAAAGAATCTCAGACAGAGTTCGAAGTGATGGCAATGGAAGCATGGGATTTGGCAAGAGAAGAAGTGGGTGCATTTGTGACAACGGCAGACGCCACCGTAGAATACGATGGCAAGGAAATTGTTGTGGTTGTGCCGGCAGAGTTTAGTATTTATGATGCTGATTTTACTGTGATTTATGATAAATACTATACGCCTACAAGTATTTCAGTTGATGTAAGCTATCCAATGAGTGTAACGATGCAGAGAGCAGGCATGAATACACTGATGGGTATCGGCATTGTATTTTTGGTATTGATCTTTTTAAGCTTTTTGATTTCTCTGTTCCGATTTATCCCGCAGGTTGACGGGAAGAAGAAAACAGCTCCGCAGCCGGCAGCAGCACCAAAGGCAGCGCCTGTTGTAGAAGAAGAGGAACTGGCGGATGATACCGAACTGGTTGCGGTTATTGCAGCAGCTATCGCTGCGGCAGAAAATACATCCACAGACAGTTTTGTTGTTCGTTCTATTAAAAAAGCAAAAAGAAGAAGTTGGAAATAAGTATGTCCGGTATAGGGACAATCACAGGAGGAATAATTGAGATGAAAAATTATACAATTACCGTTAACGGAACCGTATACAACGTAACAGTAGAAGAAGGTACAGGAAGTGCGGCGCCGTCTGCACCGGCAGCAGCACCAAAGGCAGCTCCGAAAGCAGCTCCGGCTCCGGCAGCAAAACCGGCTGGAAATGCAGGGGCAGTAGCCGTAACAGCGTCCGTACCGGGTAAAGTATTTAAAGTAGAAGCAAGTGTAGGACAGGCAGTTAAAAGCGGTGACACGATCGTTATCTTAGAAGCAATGAAAATGGAGATTCCGGTTGTTGCTCCGCAGGACGGAACAATTGCAAGTATTGATGTATCTGTTGGCGATGCAGTTGAAAATGGGGACTCTTTAGCAACTATGAACTAGAATAACAACTGTTGAACGAATAGATAGGAGGTAATGAAATGTCTTACATTACAGAAACTTTGTTCAACCTGCTGGGACAGACTGCGTTCTTGAATCTGACATGGGGAAACTATGTCATGATTGTAGTTGCGTGCGTATTCCTATATCTGGCAATTCGTCATGGATTTGAGCCGTTATTGTTAGTGCCGATCGCCTTCGGTATGCTTTTGGTTAATATTTATCCGGATATTTTTGCCAGTGCGGAAGAGTCTTCCACCGGCGTGGCTGGACTTCTGCATATTTTCTATATTCTGGATGAGTGGAGTGTTCTTCCTTCACTGATCTTTTTGGGCGTTGGCGCCATGACCGATTTTGGTCCGCTGATCGCCAACCCCAAAAGTTTCCTTTTAGGTGCCGCAGCTCAGCTGGGTATCTATGCCGCTTATTTCCTGGCAATTTTTATGGGATTCAATGGAAAAGCTGCCGCAGCGATCTCTATTATCGGTGGTGCCGACGGCCCGACCTCTATTTTCCTTGCAGGTAAATTAGGACAGACAACACTGATGGGACCAATTGCGGTGGCGGCATATTCTTATATGTCTCTGGTTCCGATCATTCAGCCGCCGATCATGAAATTATTGACAACCGAGGAAGAAAGAAAAATCAAAATGGAACAGCTTCGTCCTGTATCCAAATTGGAAAAAATCTTATTCCCGATTATTATCACAATCGTAGTTTGTATGATTCTTCCTACGACAGCTCCGCTTGTAGGTATGCTGATGTTAGGTAACCTGTTCCGTGAAAGCGGTGTTGTAAAACAGTTAATGGAAACAGCATCCAACGCATTAATGTATATTGTAGTTATCTTACTGGGTACTTCCGTAGGTGCATCTACCAGCGCTGAAGCATTCCTGAATCTGGATACTTTAAAAATTGTTGCACTGGGTCTGATCGCGTTTGCATTCGGTACGGCCGGCGGTGTAATTCTCGGAAAGATTATGTGTAAACTGACCGGAGGCAAGATCAACCCGTTGATCGGTTCTGCCGGTGTGTCAGCCGTTCCTATGGCAGCACGTGTATCGCAGAAGGTAGGCGCGGAAGCCGATCCGACTAACTTCCTGTTGATGCATGCCATGGGTCCAAACGTAGCCGGTGTTATCGGTACTGCAGTAGCAGCCGGTACATTCATGGCAATCTTCGGTGTATAAAACAAGTACTAATGGAGGTAAGATTATGTCTGAAATCGAAAAAAGACCAATTAAAATCACTGAGACGATCTTGCGTGACGCACATCAGTCCCTGATTGCCACCAGAATGACAACAGAGCAGATGCTGCCAATCGTAGAGAAAATGGATAAAGTAGGTTATCATTCCGTAGAATGTTGGGGTGGAGCTACCTTTGACGCATCCCTTCGTTTCTTAAAAGAAGATCCATGGGAGAGACTTCGTAAATTCCGTGACGGATTTAAACATACAAAACTGCAGATGTTATTCCGCGGACAGAATATCTTGGGATACCGTCCTTATGCAGATGATGTGGTAGAGTATTTCGTACAGAAATCTGTTGCAAACGGAATTGACATCATTCGTATTTTTGACTGTTTAAATGACCTGCGCAATCTGCAGACTGCAGTTACCGCTGCAAATAAGGAACATGCAGAAGCACAGGTAGCGCTTTCCTATACTTTGGGAGATGCGTACACTATTGAGTATTGGGTAGATATTGCAAAACGTATCGAGGATATGGGTGCAAATTCTATCTGTATCAAAGATATGGCCGGTTTATTACTGCCATATCAGGCAACAGAACTGATCGGAGCCTTAAAAGAAGCAGTGGATCTGCCGATTCAGCTGCATACACATTATACTTCCGGCGTGGCTTCTATGACATATTTGAAAGCAGTAGAAGCAGGAGTAGATGTGATTGATACCGCTATGTCTCCATTTGCCCTGGGTACTTCCCAGCCTGCAACAGAGGTTATGGTAGAAACTTTCAAGGGTACACCGTATGATACCGGATTTGACCAGAATCTGCTGGCTGAAATCGCTGATTACTTCCGTCCGATCCGTGATGAGGCACTGGAAACAGGTCTGCTGAATCCGAAGAACCTGGGCGTTAACATTAAGACTTTGCTGTATCAGGTACCGGGCGGTATGCTTTCTAACCTGACTTCTCAGCTGAAAGAACAGCATGCAGAAGACAAGTACTATGAAGTATTAGAAGAAGTGCCGAGGGTACGTAAAGATTTAGGTGAGTGTCCTCTGGTTACACCTTCTTCTCAGATCGTTGGTACACAGGCCGTATTCAATGTTTTAATGGGTGAACGGTATAAAATGGTTACCAAAGAGACAAAAGCCATTCTTTCCGGTGAGTACGGACAGACTGTAAAGCCATTTAACCCGGAAGTACAGAAAAAGTGTATTGGAGATAAGGAACCGCTCACATGCCGTCCGGCTGATCTGATTCCAAATGAGTTGGATACGTTAAGAAGTGAGATGGCACAGTACTCACAGCAGGATGAAGACGTATTAACCTATGCGTTATTCCCACAGGTAGCTACAGAGTTTTTCAAATACAGAGAAGCACAGCAGACGAAAATGGATGCTACAGTAGCAGATACTGAGAATAAGGCATATCCGGTATAAGAAATCAAGTGACAGAAAGAGGGAAGTTTTAGGCTTCTCTCTTTTTTTCGCCTTTTTCTGTTTGAGTCGGAACATTGACTATTATACCATCTTTCAGTACAATAATTGTAGATTGGGTTGCGTAGTTATTTTAGTCGTTTGGGAGATATCATATGCGGAAATTTATTTTTGATATTATAGAACCATCGGAGAATGGTAATAAGTTAAGCAAGGTTTATGATTTTATCATGATGGGGTTGATCCTTGTGAGCATTCTTCCACTCGCTTTCAAAACATCAAATACTTTATTTGAATGGTTTGAATATATTAGTGTTTCCATTTTTATCATTGACTATATCCTGCGTCTTATGACCGCGGATTTGAAGCTAAAAAAATCAATCAGTTCCTTCTTCCTTTATCCGTTTACGCCCATGGCAATCATCGATTTTTTGTCAATTCTGCCATCTTTAACCATGCTGAATAATAGTTTTAAACTGTTCAGGCTATTTAGACTGCTGCGTACATTCAAAGTGCTGCGCATATTTAAATTTGTAAGATATTCAAAGAGTTTTGAGATTATTGGCAATGTGTTTAGAAAGCAAAAGCAGATTTTAAGCGCAGTTGTTTCATTGGCGGTTGCTTATATTTTAATTTCTGCGCTCATTATCTATAATGTGGAACCGGATTCCTTCCATACTTTTTTTGACGCAGTCTATTGGGCAACGGTATCTCTTACGACGGTTGGATACGGGGACATATATCCGGTAACTGTGATTGGAAGATTGGTCACAATGTTATCGTCCATTTTGGGAATTGCGATTATTGCGCTGCCCTCCGGTGTTATTACAGCGGGGTATATGTCTGAAATTCGCAATAGGAAAGAAGAGGAAGAGGAAATATAATCTGTATGAGATTCCTCATTTTTGACTTAAAATCAAATTTATGTGGCATATAAATTACAAATAGAGACTTTTCCTCTGCCCATGTTGGTGGAGGAAAAGTCTCTATTTCAGATTCTCCAAATTCAATATATCCCGAACCCACATCGAACGGACTGAATTTTTTAGTGGACCTGAGGGGAATCGAACCCCTGTCCGAAAGCTTATCCCTTGCAGCATCTCCCATTACAGTCATTATACTGACATTCCCTCTATAGCACGCCTAATGACAGGCTTACTACTTCAGTAGCTTCATATTACGCCCACATACGCAAAGCTTTGTATGCGTCGTTTCTCACATAGTCGACGCCAGATTCCCAACGTGTGAGTGCATCGGGGCTGACGAGCTGCAATTAGGCAGCTAACGCTACGTTTTCGTCTGCGTTTAAATTTAAGTTCCAGCTTGATGACGCAGTGCCGGAGTCTGCGAATGGCTTCCGCAACTTCAAAACCCCCGTCGAAACCAGTACAAGCCCAGACCAAAATGTGCTTTTTATACAAACTAGTGTTACAGACGAAGTAAATTGTTCTCCTCCGTCATGTTGGAAAGTAATCCGAAGGAGCGTGAAATTTCTTTCACAGTTTTATTATTATAACATATACACTTAATCTGTCAAGGTTTAACATTTATTTCAGGGGAAACGTCAGTTTTGCCATAAAACTTTGATCTTGCTTTTCGATTTTTAGGTTTCCATCTAATTGTATCATCATTTTTTCTACATTTTTCAATCCGATATGATTACCGGATGCCTGCCGGGCATCCTGCTTGATAGAATTTACAATAATAACCGTAAGGTTTTGTTGGGCTATCTGCCCTTCTATGGCAACCGGGCTCTTTTTATCTCCGTATTTTATAATGTTGGAAAATAAATTGTTAAAAATACGTTTCAGCATGGTTTTGTCACTTTTGAGCACGCCGATATCATTGAAAAAATGCAGTTTAGGAGTAAAGCCTGTAAGCCGGATAAAGTCGCAGTTTTCTGCAAGACACTGGCGGATGAAATCCGTGGAAATCCAGGCAGGCTGGAAAGGCTCGGTTTCTTCACAGATCAAAGCATATTCAAACATACGATCTGTCATCTCTTTGATATCCGCCGTTTTTTTCAGACAGCGCTGCAAATACTCCTCTCGCTTTTGCGGTATTCGGTTTAAATGCAGAACTTCCAGATATCCATTGAGAATCGTCAGAGGCGTTCTGAGATCATGGGATATAGCGGTGATCAGATCCTGATTTGCCCTGCGGCTTTCCTGTTCCCTCAGAATGTTTTCATTTAAAGTTATGCGTAGTTTATTGAGTTCCTGTGCCAATATTCCAATCTCGTCTTTTCCAAAATCCGGGACAGGATGTGTCAGGTTGCCGGAGGACATGAGTAATACTTCATCCTTCAAGATCAGAATATGCTTTAATTTGCGGCTGATGAAGAACAGAAGTAAAAAAATGAACACAAAGGCGCAAAGAATAAGGATGGCAACCAGGTATTGAGCCACAAAAAAGGAACGGTGATAGGTCACGACAATAACATTGGCGTATCTGTTTTTGAACTGTATAGGAAAATTGTACTTAAATTCACCAATACCGTCTGTTAGACGGTATCCGACTCCGAATAAGGTGGAAAGAGAAGTGTCTTCCAGAATTTCAGGATATTGGCCTGCCAGGTAGTATCCGCTCTCCAGATCATAGAGGTAGATCCCGGTATATGCGTCAAACCGGCTGAAAAATGGTTTTAACAGATCGGCTGTTTCTTTTTCTTCTTCTTTTTCCGGGAGATTATATTTGAGAGCTTCTTTTGTACAGCCTGTCCAGAATTCATCATCATAGGAATCAGAAAGTACAAGATTCATGTCTGCCATTTTTTCATAAATTTTCCATTTGTATGTCCAGAGAAATGTATACAGGGCAAAGATCAATAATAGGGAAAGGAGGAGTACAGTGATAAATTGCGTCCGGATTTTCCAGTTTTTCATTCGTTCAATCACAGCGGTACCCCTTTCCCCAGATGTTTTTGATCAGCTCTGGATTTTTTGGATCTTTTTCTACTTTTCGGCGCAGGTTCCGTATGTGTACCATGACCGTATTATTGGCGCCGTAATAGTATGGCTCATTCCATACGGATTCATAAAGCCGCTGTGCCGAGAAGATCTGGCCGTGGTTTTTTACAAGCAGGACAAGAAGGGCGTATTCCGTGTCGGTAAGTTCCAGCAGCACGCCGTTTGCCGATACAATCCCCTTTTCTTCATCTATTTCCAGGTGGCGGCAGGTCAGACGTTTGGGCGGCAAAGCCAGGTGTCCCTTTCCCTGATAGATCTGATAACGTCGAATCAGGGCTTTGGCTCGTTGAATCAGCTCATTGTAAGAGAAGGGCTTTGCCAGATAATCATCTCCGCCGCTGGAAAATCCCAGAGTCTTATCGCTTTCTTTTGTTCTGGCGCTTAGGAATAAGATCGGTGCATTGCTGTCTTCCCGGATCTTTAGACATGTCTGATACCCGTTCATCCCCGGCATCATAATATCCAGAATGATTAAGTCAAATTTTGAAAGTTTTAGCTGATTGAGGGCAGAAATGCCATTTTCAGCTTCTTTTACACAAAAGCCTTCTCCTTCTAAAAGAATATGTATAATTTCCCGTATTTCCGGGTTATCATCTATCACTAAAATTTTTGAAGGTTCCATAAACGTTTGTCTCCTTTACAGAAAAGATAGGAAGCTTTTCGATGAAAAGTACATTCTTATTATAGCAAATGGAAAAGAAAAATCAGCGCTTCTTAAGAAAGATTAAGATTTATTTTTGCTATTTCTTAAGATGGAAAGGGTAAGGTATGAGAAAGAAAGGGAAAGCTAGAAACAGAGGAGGCAGCAGAATATGAGTAAAATTACGGTTGTAGTTCCATGCTTTAATGAGGAGGAAGCACTTCCGGTATATTATAGAGAAATGTGCAGGATTATGGAGCAGATGAAGACGGAAGAGTTTGAATTATTATTTGTGGATGATGGATCTTCTGATCGTACCCTTGTGATTTTAAAGGAATTTCATGAGAAGGATACAAGATGTCATTACCTTTCCTTTTCCAGAAATTTTGGAAAAGAGGCGGCAATCTATGCGGGACTTCAGAACGCTGGAGGGGATTATGTGGCAATTATGGATGTGGATTTGCAGGATCCTCCCGGACTTTTGCCGGAGATGTACCGGATCTTACAGGAGAGAACCTATGACAGTGTGGCTACGAAACGTTCTACCAGAACAGGAGAGCCGCGGATCCGTTCCTTTCTTTCTGAGAGTTTCTATAAGTTTATCAATCGCATTTCCGATACGGAGATTGTAAACGGAGCCAGGGATTACCGTCTGATGAAACGGAAAATGGTAGATGCAGTTCTGGAAATGAGCGAATATAACCGTTTTTCCAAAGGAATTTTCGAGTGGGTAGGATTTTCGACCAGATGGTTGGAGTTTCAGAATGTAGAACGTTCTGCCGGGACAACGAAATGGTCCCTTAAGAAACTGTTTGTTTATTCGATGGAAGGGATCACTGGATTTTCAGTAGCGCCTTTATCTCTGGCGGCAGTGATGGGCGTAGTATTTTGTCTGCTGTCGTTTTTTATGATTCTCTTTATTATAGTGAGGACCTGTATCTGGGGCGATCCCGTATCCGGCTGGCCGTCGTTGGTATGTATCATTCTTCTGGTCAGCGGAATACAGCTTTTTTGTATAGGGATCGTAGGAGAGTATTTATCCAAGACATACCTTGAGACCAAACACAGACCGATTTATATTCTAAAGGATTCCAGTGAGGAAGAGGAACAAAAGGAGATTGAGGAGGGGGAAAAGAATGGGGCAGTTTATTCATAAATGGAGAAAGATTTTGCCTTACCTTTTCCTGGCATTTCTTACATTTTTCTTCTGCTGGCTGTTTTGTATCAGACAGGGAGTATTCGGGGCAAAGATGGACTGGCTGAGTCAGCATAGCGCTTTTTTGGAATACTTCCGGAAGCAGTTCTATGATACCGGGCAGCTGTTTCCGGAGTTTGCGGCGAATATTGGCGGTGGGCAGAATATTTATCATTTTTCTTATTATGGTTTGTACAGCCCGGTGGTATTTTTTTCCTATCTTCTTCCGTTTGTGAAAATGTCGGACTATTTGATGGCAGTGCAGATCATAAGTTTGACTGCTGCCGTTCTTATGATGTATGGATGGCTCATACAGCAGGGCTTTGCAAAGGAGGTCAGTGCGGGATGTGCGGTTATGTTTCTTCTGGCAGGCCCTATGATTTTTCAGTCATACAGTCAGATCATGTTCGTTAATTATATGCCTTATCTGCTGCTGGCGCTTATGGGGATCACACAGAAAAGAAAGCCCGAAAATCCGGATTCATTTTTTCAGATCCATGGGAAAATGGTTGCCATCGGTACTTTTCTTATGATTATGACCAGTTTTTACTTCAGTATCGGGGGAATACTGGTATTAATTTTGTACGGTGTGCATCAATATTTTCAAATTTGTGATGAAAGCAGAAAAAAGGTGACGGTTGTTCGATTTCTGCAGGACGGGATTCGATTTTTAATGCCGATACTGACGGCAATCTTAATGAGTGGGATATTGCTGGTGCCCACCGCAATGGTACTGCTGGGGCAGGGAAGAGGCGGGGGTGTATCCCAGAGCCTGAAAGAATTGCTGCTTCCCGAATTCTCACTGGAGCGTTTTTTTTATTCCCCTTATGGAACGGGGCTTACCACCCTTGCATTTGCGGCGTTGCTTACGGGAATGACATATAAAAAGCGGGCAGACCGGATTTTTTATGGCAGCACGTTGGTTATTTTACTGGTTCCGGTGTTTGCCTGGCTTTTAAACGGAGGGTTGTATATCCGGGATAAGGTGTTTATACCCTTTCTTCCCCTTCTGTGCTATATGACGGCAGTTTATCTAAAGAAACAGAAGCAAAAAGAGATATCCTGGGCAGCAGGGGTCATTCCCTATCTTCTGACTGCCCTTTTCATTGTGATGGAGATCCGGAAGGGGCAGATGATACCAGAATGGAATATGCTGTTGGTGGATGTTCTGATGATGCTGTGTTGTTTTATGATTTTTTTGAAAATGCGAAAAGTGGCATTTCTCATTACGCCGGCGCTTTTCTGTCTGACCGTATTCGGTGTAGTGTATCACACACAGGCAGACCGGATGTTGGAAAAGACATTTTATGAGAAAGTGACGGAAGAAACAACAGGAACTATAATTTCGCAACTGGAAAAAGAGGAAACTGGTTTTTACAGGACGGAGCAATTAGGGACGGGCCGGGAAAACGAAGCAAACCAGAATCGGATATGGGATATGGAGCAGTATAGTTCTTCTGTGTATTCATCCTTCTGTCATGCGGGCTATCAGGATTTTTGCAGGCATGTATTTCATCTTGAGGTTCCGCTTCGTAATATTTTGATGCGGCCGGTTTCTAAAAATCCGGTGTTTCAGTGTTTTATGGGAGTGAAATATATCATTTCAGAGAAACCTGTGGCGGGATATGAATGTGATCGGAATTATGGAAATATAAGCGTTTACAGAAATGATAACGTTTTGCCGATGATTTATGCGACGAACCGGCTGATAGAAGAGAAAACTTATCAAGAATTAGGATTTCCCTATAATCAGATGGCCTTTCTGGATTATGCTGTTACCGAGGAGGGAGAGAGAAACGGCGGCGGAACAGCAAAAGAAAAAGAGTCCGTTTTGGCAGAAATGGAAAGTTCTGTGAAAAAACAGGAATTGTCCATAGAAAAACAAAAGGATGCAGGAGAGGAAATTCTAAAAACAGCAGACGGATTTCATATTCGGGCAAAACATACCATAGATACGCCGGCACTTGTTTCAGGTCAGGCAAAAGAAGGAGACATTCTGTTTCTGCGTTTCAGAGTAAAAAACAATCGAAACGGGCAGGATGTATCGGTAGATGTAAATGGTGTGCGCAACAAACTGAGTGCTGCCGATCATATTTATTATAATGACAACCGGCAATTTACGTATGCGGTTTTACCGGAAGAAGGTAAAAACGTTCTGGAGCTCTCCTTTGGAAAAGGAGATTATGAGATTTCTGAACTGGAGTGCTTTCTTGGTACAGCAGACAGTGCGGGAGAGAAGCTGTGTCAGTCAGAATTTCAGCCGGATCCGGAAAGAACAAAAGGAAATCGGATAGCCGGAAACATAGAGGTTTATGAAGAGGGATATGTGATCACATCAATTCCGTATGATGCCGGGTTTGAAGTGCGAAGGGACGGGGAGGAGATCGCGTATAGAAAGGTAAATATGGCATTTCTTGGATTTCCCATTGAAAAAGGAGAGCATACCATTGAGATCGTGTATCATGCGCCGGGATTGACTGCAGGGAAGATTTTGTCCGTAATAGGAATGAGTTTGTTTCTCTGTTTCTGTAAAAAGAAGCATAGCAGTTGAATCGTAAGGAGCCGGATGTTATACTGGATGATGAGGTGATTCCATGGAACTGCGTGTACTGCACTATTTTTTGGCAATTGCAAGAGAAGAAAATTTTACCAAGGCAGCTAAGATGCTTCATGTGACGCAGCCGACCCTGTCCAGGCAGATTGCGGATCTGGAACAAGAGCTGGGTGTGAAGCTGTTTGTCCGTAGCAATCATAATATCGTTTTAACTGAGGATGGTATGATATTAAAACGGCGCGCACAGGAAATTTTATCTCTGGCAGAGAAAACAAAACAGGATTTCATGCAGAAGGATGAGGCCCTTTCCGGCACAATTTCCATTGGCAGCGGGGAATTTCGTTCCACGGAATATTTAGCAAAAATTATCGCAGAGTTCCGTCTCCGGTATCCCAATGTAACATATAAAATATACAGCGGAAATGCACAGAATATCCGTGATTATATTGAGAGAGGTTTTCTGGACATTGGATTAATGTCAGAACCCATTGATATATGTAAGTATAATTTTATCAATATGCCGATGAAAGAGCAGTGGGGTGTGTTTGTTCCGGAGGGTTCACCGCTTTTTGAAAAGGAAAGTATTAGGGCGGAAGATTTGGTGGGAATTCCTGTGATAACTGCGGCAGGCGATTTTAATCAGAGCCGAATTGGAAAGTGGCTTGGTGATTATAAAGATAAGGTGGAAATTATTGCAACGGCAAATCTTCCATATAACGAAGCGGTATTGGCAAAAGAAAATATAGGGGTGATGTTCAGTATCAAATTAAATTGTACGTATGATAATTTGCGGTTTATTCCGGTATTTCCCCCCTTAGAGATTTCCACTGCACTGGCGTGGAAAAAGGAACAGATTTTTTCTGTCACAACTTCCACTTTCATCGATTTCATAAGACAATACTTAAAAGGCATATCTGACCATGAGTGATAAGTATTAGATATTTTAAATGATTGGATTTATAATAAAGGTGTTCCAAAACGGAGCATCTTTATTTTTATTTCGGATGAGAAAAGAGGTTTGAGATGACGATCCAAGAAGCAAGCGAACGATATAAAATTCCCGTTTCTGTTTTGCGGGAATATGAGCGCTGGGGATTATGCGATGAAGTGAAAAAAATAATGGGTTCCTGGCATTACGATGAAACCGATATCGACAGACTGAGTACCATTATGACACTTCACGATATTGGATTTACCAATGATGAGATAAAAAAATATATGCGTCTTTGTTTAGAAGGAGAGTCCACCGAAAAAGAACGGCTGAAAATGTTGAATGAAAAAAGAAACGGAACCCTTGACGAAATACATTTTAAGGAAAAACAGTTAGACCGGTTGGATTATCTTCGATATGAAATGCAAAAACATAGTCAGAAAAATGTAAGGAGGAAAATATAATGAAAATGATGGACAAAAAAGAATTGGAACAACAGGATGTTTTTGGAATAGGTGGTCCCAATGACGCCTTTGCCAAGTATTTTAAAGGTCAGTCTTATCTGAAACCATTGACAGAACCAGGTGCATCGGCTGTTTTTCTTGCAAATGTAACGTTTGAGCCGGGCTGCCGCAATAACTGGCACATACATCATGCAAAAAGCGGCGGCGGCCAGCTTTTGATCTGCACAGCCGGAGAAGGCTGGTATCAGGAAGAGGGAAAGGAAGCTGTGAGTCTGACTCCCGGTACTGTTATCACCATTCCTGCCAAAGTAAAGCACTGGCATGGAGCTAAGTCGGACAGCTGGTTCTCCCATATAGCCGTAGAAGTTCCGGGTGAAGACACTTCCAATGAGTGGTGTGAACCTGTAAGCGATGAAGAATATAACAAACTGGAGGGAAAATAATATGAAAACATTAGTAACATACTTTTCAGCAAGCGGCATCACAAAGAATATCGCAGAAAAACTGGCAAAGGAGGCAAATGCAGATTTGTTTGAGATCAGGCCTGCTGTTCCCTATACCCGCGCCGACCTTGACTGGACTAATAAAAAAAGCCGAAGCACGATTGAGATGAATGATCCCGATTCTCGTCCGGAAATTGCAGAACGCCTTTCCAATATGGACGATTATGATACGGTGTTTGTAGGATTTCCGATCTGGTGGTATGTAGCGCCAACCATTATCAACACCTTCTTGGAAAGTTATGATTTTTCAGGAAAGACCATAGTTCCCTTCGCGACCAGCGGCGGCAGCGGCATGGGAAAAACTCTTGAAGTCCTGAAGCCTCTTTGTTCGCCTTCTGCAAAATGGGAAAGCGGAAAAATATTAAACCGCGTTTCTGACAAAGAGCTGAAACAGTGGGTTTCCCAATATGCAGGGGTATATTGACAACCTTATATGGGGTATTTTATAATGTTTCCAGATAGTATATCACAGGGGTATGCTATCTACTATATAAGGGAGGATACAAAAATGAAAAAGATGAAGTTACTGGCATTGCTGCTGGCAGTGAGCATGACATTTAGTTTGACTGCCTGCGGCTCAAGTGAAGAAGCACCGGAAGAACCGGCAGAGGAAGCTGTGGAAGAGGAAGAAGCAGACGAAGAAGATGCAGAGGTAGAAGAACCTGAGGAAGAAATACCTACAGCAGAAGAAGCGGCGGCTGAATTTTCCAGAGGTGTGATCGAAGACAATGTATACACCAGTGAATTTGGCGGCTGGACATTTACGGCTCCGGACGGTTATCGTTTTTATGAGGATTCCGAGATTGCAACGGTGTATGGTCTTTCTGAGGATATGCTGGGAATCGAAGCAGCAGATTCGGTTGTGTATGATATGTATTGCGTAGATGCCAATGGTAATAATGTCAGTGTGAACTATGAGAACCTGAGCGGTGTTTATGGCACTCTTTTGGATGAGAAATCTTATCTTGAACTGAGCCAGAGCGGACTGAAGACTGCTTTTGAAGGAATAGAAGGAATGTCTATCACCAGTATAGAAAGCGGTACGGTGGATATTGCCGGAACCACTATGGACTGTATTAATTTGGAATTAAGCGTAGAAGAGGTTCCTTTCTATGAGACACTTGTAGTCAAGAAAGTAGAGGGTTATATGGCTATTTGTACGGTATCTGCTTTTTCAACGGAAGAGGTAACGACTCTTCTTGCAGGACTTGCAAATCTTTAATTTGATTACTATGTTTGTAGTTTTAAATCGTATGTATTCCCCTTGTTTTGGTTCTATGAGCCAAAACAAGGGGATTTTTTGCAGTCATCGTCTATCTTTCTGTTGGTTGACAAAATAGGGCAGCAAGTATAAAATTGTTTTTTGAAATATTTGAGTTTGATCATTGGATGAAAGAAAGTGAATGTGAATGGATAAGGACGAAGAATTTCTCGGAACCCAGCCAATTGGAAGTTTACTGTTTAAGCTGGCCCTTCCCTCTGTGGTAGCCCAGCTTATTAATATGCTGTATAATATTGTGGATCGTATTTATATCGGACATATGCCAGAGGACGGCAGTCTGGCGCTCACCGGCGTCGGTGTGTGCCTGCCCCTTATTATGATCGTGTCTGCCTTTGCTGCCCTGGTGGGAACGGGAGGCGCTCCGCGGGCATCTATTTTTATGGGAAAGGGTGATATGGATTCAGCAGAAAAAACGCTGGGAGGATGTTTTACTCTTCAGATTCTGATATCCGCAGTTCTGACCGCCATTTTGCTGATCTTTAACCGGGATCTGTTACTGGCCTTTGGAGCCAGCGAAAATACCATTGAATATGCGGTTTCCTATATGAATATCTATGCCATTGGCACGCTGTTTGTACAGTTGACTTTAGGCATGAACGCATTTATTACTGCACAGGGAAGAACGAAGATCGGTATGCTGACTGTTTTGATCGGTGCAGTCTGCAATATTGTTCTGGATCCGCTTTTTATCTTTGTCCTTGGGATGGGAGTCCGGGGAGCAGCCCTGGCAACGATTATCTCTCAGGGAATTTCCTGTATCTGGTGTGTTTCTTATCTGCTGGGAAAGAACACTCTTTTCCGGTTAAGGAAAAAGAATCTGCTGGCGGGACCGAAGATCGTACTGCCCTGTGTGGCGTTGGGAACGGCAACTTTTATTATGCAGAGCAGTGAAAGTGTGATTTCTGTATGTTTCAATTCCTCTTTATTAAAATACGGAGGGGATGTTGCCGTAGGTGCCATGACGATCTGCACTACCGTGATGCAGTTTGCGATGCTTCCCATGCAGGGGATCGCACAGGGGGCGCAGCCGATCCTGAGCTATAATTACGGTGCACAGAAAATAGACAGAGTAAAGAAAACGTTTTTCCTGCTGGTAAAAAGCTGTCTGGTGTATTCTATAGCGCTTTGGGCAGGTGTGATGCTGATTCCGGGGGTATTTGCAGGAATTTTTACAACAGATGGGAATCTGATCGCGTTTGCACAGAACGTTCTTCGTATTTATTGCGGAGGTATGTTTCTGTTCGGAATCCAGACTTCCTGTCAGATGACTTTTGTTTCTCTGGGAAAAGCGGTAAGTTCCATTGTGGTTGCAGTGGTAAGGAAGTTTGTGCTGCTGCTGCCGCTGATCTATCTCATGCCGCATCTGGTGTCGAATCAGACTTATGGAGTATATCTGGCGGAACCGGTGGCTGATGTAATAGCCGTTAGTTTTACAACCATATTATTTACCGTTCAGTTTAGAAAAGTGATAAACAAGACAGAATAAAAAGAAGACATCTGAAACAGAAAAGTGCATTTTCGTTTCAGATGTCTTTTTGTCATGATTATTCCTTTTCATTGGCCAGTGCAATGAGTGTTTCCAGAAGTGTTTCGCAGCCCTTTTGCAGCTGTTCATAATCGGTCCATTCTTCCGGACAGTGACTGCGGCCGTTTTTACTTGGCACAAACAGCATGCCGGTTGGGGTCAGGTTGGCGATCACCATGGCATCGTGGCCTGCACCGGACAGGATGCGTTGTCTGGAGAATCCCAGTTTGTCTGCACTTTCTTCCAGAAGATGCATCACGTGAGAATCCAGTTTGGTTGCAGCTGCTCCGGGAAGAGGACGAAGGGTTCCCTTTAGAATCTGCCCTTTTTCCTCCAGTGATTTCATATGATTTTGTATTTTTTGTTGTATCTCATCTAACAGTTCGTCCTTAGGACTGCGGATATCTAAAGTAAAAACTACCTTCCCGGGGATGATATTCGTGGAACCGGGCAGGACAGACATCTGGCCCATGGTAGCTACCGTGCCTTCTCCTACAGCAATTGCCTCTTTCATGGCAGCTTCTGCAATTTGTGCGGCTGCAACAAAAGCATCCGTACGCATATGCATAGGTGTAGTACCTGCATGGTTGGCATGACCGATGACGGTGAGTTCTAGGGTACGATTTGCCACAATGACATCTACAATGCCAAGGTCTTTTTTGGAGGCTTCCAGAATAGGACCCTGTTCGATGTGCATTTCTATAAAGGCGTGAAGGTTTTCCGGTTTGCGGACAGCTTCTTTCACTGCGGTGGGATCCATACCAAAATTTTTCATAGCATCCCAGATAGAAATTCCATCGCTGTCCTTCAGCGATTGCAGTTCTTGTTCTGTGACCTCACCGGCCATAGCACGGCTTGCGAACAAGGCAGCTCCGAAACGGCCGCCTTCTTCCTCTACCATGGCAATGAACTCCAGAGGACGGCGGGTTACAATTTGCTGTTCCTGCATGACACGGGCTGCTTCCAGACCGGCTACAACACCGGCAACACCATCGAAATTGCCGCCGCAGCGTACCGTATCAAAATGGCTGCCGGTCATGACAGCGGCAGCGCCGGGTTCTAAGCCTTCTCTGCGGCCGATCAGGGTGCCTGCGGCATCCTGTCGAACCGTAAGTCCGGCCGCTTTCATTTGGGCAGTGATATAGTTTTTGGCCAGTTCGTGTTCTTTCGTAAAAGTAAAACGTGTGGTGCCTCCTTTGGCGGTACTGGAATACTGAGCAATTGTTTCCATATCCTGTTGGAGTCGGTGCAAGTTAGTTCGCATGAGTTTCTCCTTTCTCTTGTTTTGGCAACGTTCCTTTCTGGTTGCCAGAGGGTGATTTTACAGATAGTTCTGCTGGCACATGACACATTTGGAATCACGGCTGCAGTGGAAATGCTGTATAATATCGTCTACTCGGGTACAGGTAGCTTTCTTAAAAATGATAGTATGTGTCACTTTAGAGGCGTCATGAGGACATTTGGCCTCGACAGTTTGTGTATATTCCATATGGGAACCTCCGTTTTTGGCTATTTTCTGATTTATATTATACACAGGATATGGCGTACGGGCAAGAAAAAGGGTTGGAAGGATGAAAAAAATGCAGTAAAATAGTGGCATGTCTTTTGGATATTCACAGATTTATCATAATTACAGGCTATAGTATAGATATAGAATCGTGCGGATGGAGGATGTTTTATGGATAAATGTAAGATATTAGTGGTTGATGATGAAAGCAGGATGAGAAAGCTGGTAAAGGATTTTCTGGTGAAGAAGGAGTTTGAAGTGCTGGAGGCCGGGAACGGAGAAGAAGCGCTGGATGTCTTTTATGAGGTAAAGGATATTGCGCTTATTATTCTGGATGTGATGATGCCTAAAATGGATGGCTGGGAAGTATGCCGGGAAATCCGCAAGGAATCTAAGATACCTATTATTATGCTGACAGCAAAAGGAGATGAACAGGATGAATTGCTGGGATTTGATCTGGGAGTAGATGAATATATTTCCAAACCTTTCAGTCCTAAGATTTTGGTGGCAAGGGTAGAGGCGATTCTCAGAAGAACCAATCAGCGGATGAGTGAAGATGTACTTCGTGCAGGCAGTATCGAGGTCGATAAAGCGGCCCATCAGGTGACGATTGACGGCAAACGGATCGAGTTAAGCTATAAGGAATTTGAACTGTTGGTATATTTTGTGGAGAATCAGGGGATTGCTCTGTCCAGGGAAAAGATTCTGAATCATGTATGGAATTATGATTATTTCGGAGATGCCCGTACCATCGATACCCATGTAAAGAAACTGCGGAGTAAAATGGGGAATAAGGGAGAATATATTAAGACCATCTGGGGGATGGGATATAAGTTTGAGGTGTAGTTTATGAAACGATCATTAAGGCGCAGGCTGTTTGTGATTTTTATCGGTTTGATGCTGGTGACTTTACTGATTATCGGGCTGCTCAATACCAGTTTGCTGGAAAAGTACTACGTGGCCAGAAAAACGGATTCTTTAGGGGAAGTATATGAGGAACTGAATCAGCTGGATACCGGAAACAGTAAGGTTACCATCAGTGATGATTTCAAACGGTTATGCTCGGAGCAAAATATATCCTGGGTTGTGAGTGATACCCAGAATCAGATTATCGTGGGCTTAAGCCGGGACGGTGAAATATTAAATTCCCGCCTTTTTGGCTATGTAGAACGTATGGATCGTTCGCCGTCTACCATACTGGAACAGAATGATCAGTATGTTTTGCAAAAGACCAGAGATAGCTTTTTGAATACGGATTATCTGGAAATGTGGGGTGTACTTTCCAACGACAATTACTTTATTATGCGGACGCCGCTGGGCAGTATCCGGGAGAGCGTTTCGATTTCTAATATGTTTTTTGTATATGTGGGACTTTCTATGATCATTCTCACAGGTATCGTCATATGGTTTTTCTCAAAAAGGATTACACGGCCGATCACACAGCTGACAGAAATCTCTCAGAGAATGGCTAATCTGGATTTTGAGGCAAAATATACAGCCGGAGGACTGGATGAGATCGGTGTGCTGGGCGAGAATTTTAATCGCATGTCCTATGAACTGGAGCATACGATTTCTGAATTAAAATCGGCCAATAATGAACTGCAAAAAGATATTGAGAAGAAGACGCAGATCGATGAGATGAGAAAAGAATTCCTTTCGAATGTTTCTCATGAATTAAAGACACCGCTTGCTTTGATTCAGGGGTATGCAGAAGGGTTGAAAGAATGTATCAATGATGATGCGGAGAGCCGGGATTTTTACTGCGATGTCATTATAGATGAAGCGGGTAAGATGAATCAGATGGTGAAGAAGCTGCTTACGCTGAATCAGCTGGAGTTTGGAAATGATCAGGTGGTCATGGAACGCTTTGACCTGGCGGAATTGATCCAGGGTGTGGTGCAGTCTTCCATGCTGCTGGCGGAGCAGAAGGAAGCGGAAATCATTTTTTCTCAGCAGAAACCGATGTATGTATGGGGCGATGAATTTAAGATTGAAGAGGTAATTACGAATTATGTATCTAATGCGTTAAATCACGTAGATTATGAGAAACGAATTGAGATATGCTGCCATCAGC
This sequence comes from Lachnospiraceae bacterium, assembly GCA_050944855.1. Taxonomy (GTDB): domain Bacteria; phylum Bacillota; class Clostridia; order Lachnospirales; family Lachnospiraceae; genus Lactonifactor. The sequence continues at coordinate 244,933 of JBMNRU010000001.1, read as the reverse complement.
AGGAAAACGGCTTGGTCAGAACGACCGTGTTTAATACAGGCGATCCGATCCCGGAAGATTCTATTTCGCATATTTGGACGAAATTTTATAAAGTGGATAAGGCCAGAACCAGAGAATACGGGGGCAGTGGGATCGGTCTTTCCATTGTTAAGGCGATTATGGATTCTATGCATCAGAAATGCGGTGTGAAGAATTATGAGAATGGGGTAGAGTTCTGGTTTGAATTGGAGAGTAAATAAGAGACAGTCTTTGCATTTTCCTATGTAATCTGTTACACTACTGGAAGAAGAATACAAAGGAGGAATACGATATGCCGCCACTTTCAGGAGCATGGCTGGAAGCTTTAAAACCAGAATTTTCAAAACCATATTACAGGCCGCTGTACCAAAAAGTCGGAGAGGAATATGCAACCCGAGAGATATTTCCGGAAGCGGATGATATCTTTAATGCCTTTCATATGACCCCTTTGGAGCAGGTAAAAGTGGTGATTATCGGACAAGATCCCTATCACAATGACGGACAGGCGCATGGCCTTTGTTTTTCGGTAAAGCCAGGGGTAGAGATTCCTCCGTCCCTTGTCAATATTTATAAAGAACTGCAGGATGATCTGGGATGCTATATCCCCAATCACGGATATTTGGAAAAATGGGCAAGACAGGGCGTTTTGCTTTTAAATACGGTATTAACAGTACGTGCCCATCAGGCAAATTCCCATCAGGGCATTGGCTGGGAGCAGTTTACGGATGCAGCCATTCGGGTGCTCAATGAACAGGATCGCCCCATTGCATTTATTCTGTGGGGAAGACCGGCGCAGATGAAGGGGAGCAAACTGAATAATCCCAACCATCTGATATTGAAGGCGCCTCATCCCAGTCCTCTTTCCGCATATCGGGGATTTTTCGGAAGCCGTCCATTCAGTCAGGTGAATGATTTTTTGAGCAGTCACGGACAGACACCCATAGACTGGCAGATTGAAAATAGATAGAAAAGGTTACGTGGCAATGAAAAAGAAAAGTTCATTTTTAAAGCAGGCCTCTTTTTTAATGGTGGCAGGCTTGCTTGTGCGTATTATCGGGCTATTATACCGAACCCCAATGAAAGCTACCATAGGGGAACTGGGTTATGGGTATTATGGTTACGCATATACGGTATATAATATTTTACTGCTGATCTCCGGATATAGTATACCGGTAGCAGTCTCCAAATTGATGTCGGAGCGTTTGGTAAAAAAAGAATACAGAAATGCTCAGAAAGTATTCAAAGGCGCATTTGTTTATGTGTGTGCAGCAGGCGGTCTGGCTTCTTTGGTAGCTTTTGTGTTTGCAAAACAACTGTTGCCTCAGGGAGCGGAAGATGCGGTGCTGGCGCTGCGGGTACTGGCGCCTACGATTGTGCTGGCAGGTATTCTGGGTGTTCTTAGGGGATATTTTCAGGCAAATAATAATATGATGCCTACGGCAATCTCACAGATCCTGGAACAGATTTTTAACGCGTTTGTCAGCGTGGCAGCAGGTGTCATTCTCATTCAGAGCTTTGCCGGAAATGAAGATGAGAGAGCGATATACGGTGCCGCAGGAGGCACTTTAGGTACCGGCGTGGGTGTTCTTTCCGGTATCCTTTTTATGCTGTTTGTGTTCTATGTGAACCGTAGGGTGATCAAGAAAAAACTGAGGAAGGATGACTCCGTAAAGGAAGAAACCTATGGGGATATTGCCAGAGTGATTTTTCACATGCTGACCCCGGTTATCTTCAGTACCTTTATTTATAATGTGAGCGGTTATATTGACCAGTCTGTGTTTTCTCCTTTGATGCTGGCAAAGGGTGCGGATGCAAAAGAAATTGCAAGTATGTACGGACTCTTTACCGGACAGGCTATGGTCCTTTTAAATATTCCGGTGGCTCTTGCCAATGCTTCTTCTACTGCCATGATGCCGGCAGTTACCGGTGACTATGCAGTTGGAAATATCAGAGGTGCCAGGGCAAAGATTGATGAGGCTATTCATATGACCATGTTTATTGCGATTCCGGCAGCTGTGGGTCTGGCGGTGCTGGCATTTCCGATTATGGAATTGCTGTTTGCAGGTTCTCCCCCGGAAGCAGCCATCATGCTGATCATGGGAGCGATATCGGTCATCTTTTATGCACTGTCTACCATTACGAATGGTGTGCTCCAGGGAATCGGGCAGCAGAAGATTCCGGTGCGCAATGCACTGCTGTCTCTGGTTGTCAATATCCTTGTGCTGGTAGTGCTTACCTGGTTTACCCCTCTTGGAATCTATGCAGTACTGTTATCCACAGTGGCCTATTCCTTTACTATGTGTATTGTAAATCAATTAGCGGTGAGAAAGTATCTGGATTACAGTCTGCAGTGGAAGGATGCGTATCTGAAGCCTTTTGGCGCAGCCGCTTTTATGGGAGGCATCGCATGGATCTGTTATTATGGCCTGCATCTGCTGGTGCCGGTGAATATTGTGTGTCTTGCCATTGCTGTCGGCGTGGCCATCTTAAGCTATATGATACTGTTTATTAAGTTTACGGGAGTCACAAAAGAGCAGATGCGAAAATTCCCCATGGGAGGAGTATTTATCCGGATCGGAACGAAAATTCATTTGTGGTAATCAGAATATGAGATATAAAAAAGAAACGTCTTCGCGGGAAGGCGTTTCTTTTTTAGAATTTTATTTATTGCTTTATTAAGTTTTTCTGTGCGGTGGACAGCATCAGTTTGATACGGTTCAGCTGATTTACTTCACTGGCTCCCGGGTCGTAGTCAATGGCCACAATGTTGGCTTTCGGATATTGCTTTCGGATGGCTTTGATGACACCTTTTCCCACAATGTGGTTAGGGAGGCAGGCAAACGGCTGTATACATACAATATTGGGTGCGTTGCTGTGGATCAGTTCCATCATTTCGCCGGTAAGGAACCAGCCTTCACCTGTCTGATTTCCCATGGATACAATGGGTTCTGCCATTTTTGCCAGGTTGGCAATGTCAGCTGCCGGTGTAAAGTGTTTGCTTTTTTCAAATTCTTTGTTGGCTGCTCCGCGGACAAAATCAATGGCTTTGATTCCAAGTGCACCAAGCAGGGCTCCGGATTTTTTGAATCCCAGATAGCGGTGCTTGTACTTGGTGTTGTAGAAGCAGTAGCACATGAAATCGATCAGATCGGGACATACAGCTTCCGCGCCTTCTTTTTCCAGTAATTCTGCCAGATAGTTATTGGCGGCCGGAAGGAATTTTACCAGAATTTCACCTACAATGCCTACCCGCGGTTTTACTTCGTCTGTGATAGGCAGCTGATCAAATTCCCGAATGATCTGCCGGCACATTTTTTTAAAGGTATGGAAGGACGTGTGCTTTCTGGAGACAAATTCCTGACAGCGTTTTTCCCATTTTTTATGTAACGCGTTAGCCGAACCCTCTGAAGCTTCGTATGGGCGCATACGATATAAACATTTCATTAAGATATCTCCAAAGACAGCACCGTAACAAAGCCGGATGCAAAGCTTTGGTGTGATCTTGAAGCCCGGGTTGCTTTCCAGCCCGCTTAAATTCAGGGAGATGACCGGAATCTGACTCATATCGGCTTTTGCCAGTGCTCTTCGGATGAAACCGATATAATTGGATGCACGGCATCCGCCGCCTGTCTGTGTCATAATGACTGCTGTTTTGTTCAGATCATATTTTCCGGACAGCAGTGCCTGCATGATCTGTCCCACAACCATTAAAGAGGGATAGCAGGCATCGTTATTTACATATTTTAAGCCTACATCCACCGCTCCTTTGTTATCGTTGGGCAGCACCTTCAGATTATATCCGCAGGTGTCAAATGCAGGTTCCAGGATGGAAAAATGGATCGGTGACATCTGTGGGCATAAAATCGTATATTTTTTATGCATTTCCGGAGTGAATATCGGTCTGTCAATGGAAGAAGGCACGATGGTCCGTTTCAGATTCTGCTTTTCTTTTACGCGGATGGCCGCCAGAAGAGAACGGATACGGATACGGGCCGCTCCCAGATTATTTACTTCGTCAATCTTTAAACAGGTATAAATCTTACCACTGCCGGAAAGAATTTCGTATACTTCATCGGTGGTAACGGCGTCCAGACCGCAGCCGAAAGAATTCAGCTGTACCAGATCCAGATTATCCTGTGTTTTTACATAGTTGGCAGCTGCGTACAGCCGTGTATGGTACATCCATTGATCGTTGACACGCAGAGGCCGTTCCAGAGGAGCCAGATGAGAGATGGAATCCTCTGTCAGAACTGCCAGCCCGTAGGAATTGATCATATCCGGAATACCGTGATGAATTTCCGGGTCAATATGATAGGGGCGTCCTGCCAGGACAATGCCCCGGCGTCCGGTTTCCTTCATATATTGAATGGTTTCTTCCCCTTTGCGGCGGATGGCTTCTCTGGCGTGTTCCTGTTCCTTCCAGGCCTTGTGTGCAGCAGAGAGCACCTCTGTCTTTGGGATGTCCGGGAATTCTTCCACCAGACGGGCAGTGAGGATTTCTTCGCTGGTAAAGGCCATAAAAGGATTTTTGAATACAATCTGCTCTGTTTTCAGTTCTTCTACGTTGTTTTTTATGTTTTCGGCGTAAGAAGTTACGATAGGGCAGTTGTAGTGATTGACAGAATCGTCAAACTCTTTTCTTTCATAGGGAATACAAGGATAGAAAATAAACTTCACTCCCTGCTTGATCAGCCAGGAAATATGTCCGTGGGCCATTTTGGCCGGGTAACATTCAGATTCGCTGGGGATGGATTCAATTCCCATTTCATAAATCTTCCTGCTGGAACCCGGTGATAATACCACCCGGTATTTTAATTCCGTAAAGAAGGTATGCCAGAACGGATAATTTTCATAGAAGTTTAAGACTCTTGGAATACCTACTTCACCGCGGATGGCTTCTTCTGGGCTTAAAGATTCCCTTGAAAACAGCAAGTCGTATTTATATTCATACAGATTGGGAATGTGTTCTTTATTTTTTTCTTTTCCGATGCCTCGCTCACAGCGGTTTCCTGAGACGAACTGACGTCCGCCGCCAAATTTATTGATCGTAAGGCGGCAGTGATTGGTACATCCGTTACAGTTGGCCATGGCTGTGGTGTACTGCAGATGATTGATCTCATCAATGGACAGCATAGAAGTTGTCTTTTCCGGCTGGTAGCGTTCTTTGGCGATCAGGGCCGCACCGAAAGCACCCATGATGCCGGCGATATTCGGACGGATCGCCTGACAGTCTGCAATCTTTTCAAAGCTTCGCAGAACAGCGTCGTTGTAGAACGTACCGCCCTGTACAACAATATGTTTTCCCAATTCTGTGGCGTCGGAAACCTTGATTACTTTATATAATGCATTTTTTATAACCGAATAGGCAAGACCGGCAGAAATGTCCGCTACAGAAGCGCCTTCTTTCTGCGCCTGCTTTACCTTAGAATTCATAAATACTGTACAGCGGGTACCCAGATCAATGGGATGCTGTGCAAACAGCGCTTCTTTTGCAAAATCCTGCACACTGTAATTCAAAGAATTGGCGAAGGTTTCGATAAAAGAACCGCATCCGGAGGAACAGGCCTCATTTAACTGTACGCTGTCAACGGTCTGATCCACGATCTTGATACATTTCATATCCTGTCCGCCGATATCCAGGATACAGTCTACTTCCGGATCAAAGAATGCGGCGGCATAATAGTGGGATATGGTTTCTACTTCCCCTTCATCCAGCATAAGAGCGGCCTTGATCAGAGCTTCTCCGTATCCGGTGGAGCAGGAGTAGACAATATGTGCCTCATCGGGCAGCAGAGAATAGATTTCCTGAATTGCCCGGACAGAGGTGGCCAGTGGATTTCCGTTGTTGCTGCTGTAAAAAGAATAAAGCAAAGAACCGTCTTCGCCTACCAGGGCAGCCTTTGTGGTAGTGGAACCGGCATCAATGCCCAGATAACAGGGGCCTTTGTAGTCGGCCAAAGGTGCCGTGCCTACCTGATAACGATCCTGCCGCTCATGAAAATCCCTATATTCTTCTTCCGAAGCAAATAAGGGTTCCATACGGGCAACTTCAAAATCCATTTTGATGGAATGTGCCAGACGATCACGCATGGCCAGGATCGATACTTCCTCGGCGCCTTCTTTTACATTCATAGCAGAACCGATGGCTGCAAATAAATGGGAATGTTCCGGAACAATGGTGTGTTCCTCATCCAGTTTTAATGTACGGATAAAAGCAGCTTTTAATTCAGATAAGAAATGCAGCGGTCCTCCCAGGAAAGCAACGTGTCCCCGAATGGGCTTTCCGCAGGCCAGTCCGCTGATGGTCTGGTTTACCACTGCCTGGAAAATAGAGGCAGAAAGGTTTTCTTTCGTAGCGCCTTCGTTGATCAGCGGCTGTATATCTGATTTTGCAAAGACTCCGCAGCGTGCGGCGATGGGATAGAGAGAAGTATATTCTTTTGCATATGTATTTAATCCATAGGCATCTGTCTGAAGCAGTGCAGCCATCTGGTCAATAAAAGAACCGGTACCTCCGGCGCAGATGCCGTTCATACGCTGTTCAATATTGCCGCCTTCAAAATATATGATTTTGGCGTCTTCCCCTCCCAGTTCGATGGCCACGTCTGTTTGCGGCGCATAATGCTGGAGAGCGGTGGATACAGCGATGACTTCCTGTACAAAAGGTACCTGCAGATGATTTGCCAGAGTCAGTCCGCCGGATCCTGTAATGACAGGGGCCGCGCTGATATCTCCCAATTCTTTATATCCTTTGTCAAGCAAGTCGGCAAGGGTATCCTGGATGTTAGCATAATGTCTTTGATAGTCTGCAAACAGAAGCTTGCCGGACTCATCCAGAATGGCGATTTTTACGGTAGTAGAACCGATATCAATACCCAAGGTATATTTCATGTATATTTCTCCTTATTGCTCTTTGGACGGTGCTATTATATGTTCTGATCTGAGAAGAAAGTACTGCACCGATCATCCTTAGTGGTTATAGAATTTCCTATTGTATTGTATTGTATTATAAAACCAGACCGGATAAAAGACAATAAAGATATTGTTAAAAAAATGCCAAAAATGTTTAAGCGGATCGCAGAAACCTGGTTGAAAAAGCAGCAAAATCATGTTAGGATGGCTAAGAAAAAGACACGAATAAAAAGGAAGTTGATTTATGTATAAAATCTTAAAAGAAGACGGAAAAGCAAAACGTGCAGTGTTAGAAACCGTGCACGGCGAGATACAGACACCGGTTTTTATGAATGTGGGAACTGCGGCAGCGATCAAAGGTGCGGTAGCTGCCGATGATCTATATGAAATCGGAACACAGGTGGAATTATCCAATACCTATCACCTGCATGTACGGCCGGGAGATAAGATTGTGAAGCAGCTGGGCGGCCTCCATAAGTTTATGAACTGGGATCGGCCGATCCTGACTGATTCCGGCGGATTTCAGGTGTTTTCTCTGGCCGGCCTTCGGAAGATCAAAGAGGAAGGGGTTTATTTCCATTCCCATGTGGACGGAAGAAAAATCTTTATGGGCCCGGAAGAGAGCATGCAGATTCAGTCGAATCTGGCTTCTACGATCGCGATGGCATTTGATGAGTGTCCTTCCAGTGTGGCGGACAGGGAATATGTACAGAATTCCGTGGATCGTACCACGCGCTGGCTGGGCCGTTGCAAAGCAGAAATGCATCGCCTGAACCAGCTGGAGGATACCATTAATCCGCACCAGCTGTTATTTGGTATTAATCAGGGAGCCATTTATGATGATATTCGTATTGCCCATGCCGATACGATAGCCCAGATGGATCTGGACGGCTACGCAGTCGGCGGTCTGGCGGTGGGAGAGTCCCATGAAGAGATGTATCATATCCTGGATGTGACGGTACCGCATCTGCCCCGCAATAAACCTACCTATCTTATGGGAGTGGGAACCCCTGCCAATATTCTGGAGGCGGTAGACCGGGGCGTAGATTTCTTTGATTGTGTATATCCCAGCAGAAACGGCCGTCATGGACATGTTTATACGAATCAGGGAAAATTAAATCTGTTTAATGCAAAATATGAGCTGGATTCCCGCCCCATCGAAGAGGGATGCCAGTGCCCGGCCTGCCGGCGCTACAGCAGGGCGTATATCCGCCATTTGCTGAAGGCAAAGGAAATGCTGGGGATGCGTCTTTGCGTGCTGCATAACCTTTATTTCTATAATACGATGATGACGGAGATCCGGGAGGCAATCGAAAAGGGCTGCTACAAAGAATATAAAGAGAAGAAGATTGCCGGTATGGAGCAGGAAAAGAATAATGCGTAACTTTTCTGTGGTTTACCGTATGCTGCATTGTTACGAAAATTGTGATAAATTTTCAGAAAGCCCTTGCCCATTATCTTTTTTTTGTGTATTATAGTTCTAATGTCTTAGACAAAATGATCTTATTTAATTTGAAGATAGGATCGGAGAGAAAGTTAGGAGGAATTGTAAATGTTATTGGCTACAGCTACAAATGCTACCGCTACCGATTGGGTAGGCATGTTACTGCCGCTTGTTATTTTTGTGGTGTTGATTTATTTTATGCTTATGAGACCTCAGAAAAAAGAACAGCAGAGAATCAAAGCTATGTTAAACTCTATGGAGATTGGGGACAGTGTTGTTACAACCAGCGGTTTTTACGGAGTTGTCCTGGATATTACAGAGGAAGATGTAATCGTAGAATTCGGAAACAACAAAAACTGCCGTATTCCGATGAGAAAAGCAGCTATCGCTGACGTAGAAAAAGCATCTGCAGGAATTGCGGAATAAAAAGCGTAAAGATTGAAAAGGATAGAGATACCATTTCGGTACGTCTATCCTTTTTTATTTGTAATCACAATTCCGCCATACTAGCATGCCGCATGGTGGAATCGTGGTTAATATAACCCGGGGAAATGATAGCCATTCCCGCAGATAATCAAAGGGGAAAAAACGGGGATAAATTCGCCGGGAAACCCTGTTCTTCCTGCTAAAATGCCTTGAAATGTAAATAGAAATGGATTATTATATTAGTCAAAGTCATTTCTCGGGCAAAGGATATCCTGCGTCTGAATTAAATAGAAAGGGAGATTATTATGGATTACAAGATTGCATTGATCTCAGGTGACGGTATCGGTCCTGAGATCGTGAAAGAGGCAAGAAAAGTATTAGACAAAGTATGTGAAGTATATGGACATTCTTTCTCCTATGAAGAGCTTCTCTTAGGCGGAGCTTCCATTGATGTACACGGGGTGCCGCTGACAGACGAAACGATTGAAAAAGCAAAATCCTGTGATGCCGTTCTCATGGGATCCATCGGCGGGGATGCGAAGACGTCTCCGTGGTATCAGCTGGAGCCGTCCAAACGCCCGGAAGCAGGATTGCTGGGAATCCGCAAGGCATTGAATTTGTTTGCGAATCTGCGGCCCGCTTATTTGTATAATGAATTGAGAGGTGCCTGTCCTCTGAAAGAAGAAGTGATCGGCGATGGATTTGATCTGCTGATCATGCGCGAGCTGACAGGCGGTTTGTATTTTGGCGAGCGGAAAACTGTAGAAGAAAACGGTGTGAGAAAAGCCACAGATACGTTAACCTATGACGAGCATGAGATCCGCCGTATTGCTGTCCGCGCTTTTGATGTTGCCAGAAAGAGAAGAAAGAAAGTGACCAGTGTAGATAAAGCCAATGTGCTGGATTCTTCCCGTCTGTGGAGAAAAGTAGTAGAAGAAGTGGCAGCAGAGTATCCGGATGTAACGCTGGAACATATGCTGGTTGACAATTGTGCAATGCAGCTGGTACATAACCCGGGACAGTTTGATGTCATTCTTACCGAAAATATGTTTGGCGATATTTTATCCGATGAAGCAAGCATGATCACAGGTTCCATCGGAATGCTCTCTTCCGCAAGCCTGAATGATACAAAGTTCGGCCTGTATGAGCCAAGCCATGGTTCTGCTCCCGATATTGCAGGCAAGGATATTGCCAATCCGGTTGCCACCATTCTTTCAGCAGCCATGATGCTTCGTTATTCTCTGGATCTGGACCGGGAAGCTGACGCAGTAGAGGCAGCGGTACAGAAAGTATTAAAGGCAGGTTACCGTACCGGAGATATTATGGCAGAGGGTATGAAGCAGGTTGGATGTACTGCTATGGGTGATCTGATCGCAGAGGCAATCGCATAGCAGCAGCAAGAACAGAATCGTAGAGTAAGATAAAAGAGGTAAAGAATATGAAAAGTGATGCAGTAACCAAGGGGATGCAGCAGGCTCCTCACCGTTCCTTATTTAATGCGTTGGGACTGACACCGGAAGAAATGGATCGTCCTTTAGTAGGTATTGTCAGTTCCTATAATGAAATTGTACCGGGTCATATGAATCTGGATAAAATTGTAAATGCAGTGAAGCAGGGTGTTGCCATGGCAGGCGGTACCCCTATCGTATTTCCGGCTATCGCCGTATGCGATGGAATTGCTATGGGACATATCGGTATGAAATACTCTCTGGTGACCCGTGATCTGATCGCGGATTCCACGGAAGCTATGGCAATTGCACATCAGTTTGATGCATTGGTCATGGTACCGAACTGTGATAAAAATGTTCCGGGACTGTTAATGGCAGCAGCCAGAGTGAATGTTCCTACCGTGTTTGTGAGCGGCGGTCCTATGATGGCCGGTCATGTACATGGACACAAAACCAGTCTTTCCAGTATGTTTGAAGCCGTTGGCTCTTATAGTGCAGGCACCATGACGGAAGAAGATGTGAAAGAATATGAGATGAAGGCATGTCCGACCTGCGGTTCCTGTTCCGGTATGTATACGGCCAACAGTATGAACTGTCTGACGGAAGTGCTGGGTATGGGACTTCCCGGAAACGGAACCATTCCGGCTGTCTATTCCGAGAGGATTCGTCTGGCTAAAAAAGCAGGCATGCAGGTCATGGAGATGTACAGAAAGAACATCCGTCCGAGAGATATTATGACAAAAGAGTCCATCATGAATGCACTGACTATGGATATGGCACTGGGATGCTCCACCAACAGTATGCTGCATCTTCCTGCCATTGCCCATGAGATCGGCATGGATTTTGATATTTCTTTTGCAAACGGCATCAGTGAAAAGACACCGAACCTGTGCCATCTGGCGCCAGCCGGTCCCACATATATGGAAGATTTGAATGAAGCCGGCGGAATTCCTGCCGTTATGAAAGAAATTGATAAATTGGGATTATTGAACCGTGATTGTATTACAGTCAGCGGTAAAACAGTAGGCGAGATCATCGACGGTGCGCAGAATTTGAATCCGCAAGTCATCCGTCCTGTAGATAATCCATACAGCACCACAGGAGGTCTGGCAGTATTAAAAGGAAATCTGGCTCCGGACGGCGGCGTGGTAAAACGTTCTGCAGTTGTAGAAGAGATGATGGTGCATGAAGGACCGGCCAGAGTATTTGACTGTGAAGAAGATGCCATTACAGCAATCAAATCAGGAGAAATCCATGAGGGTGATGTAGTGGTTATCCGTTATGAGGGACCCAAAGGCGGTCCGGGCATGAGAGAAATGTTAAATCCGACTTCGGCAATCGCCGGCATGGGTCTGGGATCCAGTGTTGCACTGATCACAGACGGACGCTTCAGCGGTGCCTCCCGCGGCGCTTCGATCGGACATGTATCACCGGAGGCTGCAGTAGGAGGTCCTATCGCACTGGTAGAGGAAGGCGATATCATTAAGATCAATATTCCGGAAATGAAGCTGGAATTGGATGTATCTGATGAAGAGATGGCAGCCAGAAGAGAAAAATGGCAGCCGAGAGAACCAAAAGTAACAACCGGGTATCTTTCCCGCTATGCGTCCATGGTAACCAGTGGAAACAGAGGCGCGATTCTTGAGATACCAAAACACTAAGGGGGAAAACAAACAGATGCAATTGACAGGAGCAGAAATCATTATTGAATGTTTAAAAGAACAGGGCGTGGATACGGTATTTGGTTATCCGGGCGGTGCCATTTTGAATGTTTATGATGCATTATATAAATACAAGGATGATATTCATCATGTACTGACTTCTCATGAGCAGGGAGCGGCCCACGCGGCAGACGGCTATGCCAGAGCAACCGGAAAAGTAGGTGTCTGCATGGCAACATCCGGACCGGGAGCAACTAATCTGGTAACCGGAATCGCTACGGCATATATGGATTCCATCCCTATGGTTGCCATCACTGCAAATGTAGGGGTACCGCTTCTGGGGAAGGATAGTTTTCAGGAGGTGGATATCGCCGGTGTAGTTATGCCGATTACAAAGCATAGTTTTATTGTAAAGGATGTAACAAAGCTTGCAGATACCATTCGCCGTGCATTTCAAATTGCAAGATCAGGCAGACCCGGCCCTGTGCTGGTGGATGTGCCGAAGGACGTAACTGCTAATGTTACAGAGTATGAATATTTGAATCCGGAAGAAGTATTTTACTTCACACCGCTGTTTAAAGAGGAAGAACTGGAGACCGCTGCAGAGATGATCCAGGCGGCTAAAAGACCGTTTATCTTTGTCGGCGGAGGTGCCATCAGTGCAGGTGCGGCAGAAAGAGTACGGGAACTGGCTCACAAGATTCAGGCACCGGTTACGGATTCTCTTATGGGAAAAGGTGCTTTTTCCGGAGAAGATCCATTATACACCGGTATGCTGGGAATGCATGGAACCAAAACAGCAAATCTGGGTGTAAGCAGATGTGATTTACTGATCACCATCGGAGCCCGTTTCAGTGACCGTGTGACCGGAAATACCCAAACCTTTGCAAAAAATGCAAAGATTCTGCAGATAGATATTGATGGGGCGGAAATTAATAAGAATATTAAAGTAGACGCCAGCATTCTCGGGGATGTGAAATATGTTCTGGGCAGACTGAATAAGATGGTGGAAGAAAAGGAACATCCGGAGTGGGTTGCTGAAATCATGGCATTGAAAGAGAAATATCCATTGAAATACAATCCGGAGGGATTAAGCGGCCCTTATATTGTCGAAAAGATTTATGAGGTAACGAAAGGGGATGCCATTATTGTTACCGATGTAGGACAGCATCAGATGTGGGCGGCGCAGTATTATAAATACAAAGACCCCAGAACCCTTCTGACCTCCGGCGGTCTTGGCACGATGGGCTATGGCGTTGGAGCAGCGATCGGTGCCTGTTTTGCCCGTCCGGATAAGCGGGTGATCAATATTTCCGGTGACGGATGTTTCCGTATGAATATGAATGAAATCGCAACAGCAGCACGGAATAAGCTTCCGCTGGTTCAGATTGTAGTGAACAACCATGTACTGGGCATGGTAAGACAGTGGCAGACCCTGTTTTATGATAAGCATTATTCCCAAACCATTTTGGAGGACGATGTGGATTTTGTGAAGATTGCAGAAGGTATGGGCGCCGCAGGCATTCGGGTAACGCAAAAAGAAGAGTTTGAGCCGGCGCTGAAGAAAGCATTGGAGATGAATCGTACGGTAGTGATCGATTGTGTGATCGACTGTGATGATAAGGTATTTCCAATGGTACCGGCAGGCGCAAGCATTACTGATGTATTTGACGAGGACGATTTAGAGAAAAAAGATGTAGAATAATGCAGATAATTGTCGTTGACAAAAATATATCACGATATTAGAATGTACATGATGGGCTGGGTCCAGTGATGGATGTAGCCCTAACCATTGTTTAAAATGAGACATAATGAGATTGAGGAGGAATGAAAAAGTGAGTAGAGTTTATAATTTCTCGGCAGGACCTGCAGTGTTGCCGGAAGAAGTATTACAGGAGATAGCAAGTGAGATGATGGACTATAATGGGACAGGGATGTCTGTTATGGAGATGAGTCATCGCTCGAAAGCTTTTGAATCCATTATTAATGAAGCTGAGCAGGATCTGCGTGATCTGATGCAGATTCCGGATAATTATAAAGTGTTGTTTTTACAGGGCGGTGCCAATCTGCAGTTTGCTATGATCCCTATGAATCTTATGAAAAACAAAGTTGCAGATTACATAGTGACCGGCCAGTGGGCGAAAAAGGCTTATCAGGAAGCACAGAAGTACGGAAAAGTCAATAAGATCGCCACATCGGAGGACAAAACTTTTTCTTATATTCCGGACTGTTCCGACCTGCCGATCAGCGAAGATGCGGATTATGTGTATATTTGTGAGAACAATACCATTTACGGAACAAAGTTCAAAGAACTTCCAAATACAAAAGGCAAGGATCTGGTATCCGACGTTTCTTCCTGCTTTTTGTCAGAACCGATTGATGTCAGCCGGTATGCGATCGTTTACGGCGGCGTACAGAAAAATATCGGACCGGCCGGCATGGTAATTGCCATTGTCCGTGAAGATCTTATCACAGAGGATGTGCTGCCGGGTACTCCTACGATGATGCGTTATAAAACACATGCAGATGCCGGTTCTATGTATAATACACCGAACTGTTACTGCATTTATGTATGTGGAAAGGTTTTCAAATGGCTGAAGAAAAAAGGCGGTTTGGGAGCTATGAAAGAATATAATGAAAAGAAAGCAAAAATTTTGTATGATTTCCTGGATGAAAGCAAGTTGTTCCATGGTACTGTCGTGCCGAAAGACCGTTCTCTGATGAATGTACCGTTTGTAACGGGTAAGGACGAGCTGGATGCGAAGTTTATCGCAGAAGCAACGGCAGCAGGATTTGTGAATCTGAAAGGTCACCGCAGCGTAGGCGGTATGCGTGCCAGCATTTATAACGCAATGCCAATAGAGGGCGTTGAAAAGCTGGTAGAATTTATGAAAAAATTTGAAGAGGAGAACCTGTAATGTATAAATATCATTGCCTGAATGCCATTGCGCAGGTGGGCTTGGATCGTTTTTCCGCAAGCTATGTGCAGACAGGAAGAATGGATGATGCGGATGTGATTCTGGTAAGAAGTGCATCGATGCATGATCTGGAGCTTCCGGAGTCTGTTCTGGCAGTGGCAAGAGCGGGAGCAGGAGTAAACAATATTCCGTTGGACAAATGTGCGGAAAAAGGAATTGTTGTATTTAATACGCCGGGTGCTAATGCCAATGGTGTAAAAGAGATGGTGATCGCCGGTATGCTGCTGGCATCCAGAGATATTGTGGGCGGCATTGAATGGATTGAAGAGCAGAAAGTTACGAACGATATCAGTAAACTGGCGGAAAAACAGAAAAAGAAGTTTGCCGGCTGTGAGATCAGCGGAAAGAAACTGGGAATTATCGGCCTGGGAGCCATTGGTGTTCTGGTAGCCAATGCAGCGACACATCTGGGAATGGAAGTGTACGGTTATGACCCTTATATTTCTGTAGATGCGGCCTGGAATTTATCCAGAAATATTCACCATATTAATGAATTGGAAACCATTTACAGAGAATGTGATTATATTACCATTCACGTTCCTTTGAATGATGATACAAAAAATATGATTGATGCCAATGCCATTGACATGATGAAAGACGGCGTTGTGATTTTAAACTTTGCCCGGGATCTTCTGGTGGATGAAAAAAATCTGATCCGTGCACTGGAACAGGGGAAAGTAAAAAAATATGTGACAGACTTTGTAAATCCTACGGTAGCACAGGTACCGGGTGTGCTGGTAACACCGCATCTGGGAGCTTCTACAGAAGAATCCGAAGATAACTGTGCGATCATGGCAGTAAAAGAGTTAAGAGATTATCTGGAAAACGGTAATATCAAGAACTCTGTGAATTATCCAAATTGCCATGCGGGAACCTGTGTAGATGTATGCAGACTTACCATTAATCACAGAAATATTGTGCATATGATCAGCCAGTTTTCAAAATTACTGGGCGACGCGGGTATTAATATTACCAATATGACCAATAAGAGTAAAGGCGATTATGCTTATACGATGATTGATATAGCTACACCGATTTCTGATGAAGTAGTAAAGGCTCTGGAAGCGATTAATGGAGTTTTCAAAGTACGTGTTCTCAAATAAGAAAGATAAGAGGGGGTTGCGGCATGTAACACCCTTTTTCTGGTTTTTGTTCTAGAGGTTATCAGTATGAAAAAAGGACAAAATCGGCCCATTGCTTTGTTGTTGGAGCTGTGCCGGAGTATCCGGCGGATAAAAAACGGACGTAAGATTTTCTGCTCCGTGAGGGACAATAAGAAAGAATACAAGAAACTTCTGGCAGTTGTTAGAAACTTGCAGGATTGGTATATGAGGAGATAAATTATGGCAACTATTTTACCTTTTCCGGGATTTCGCCCGAGACGTGACCTGGCGAGTCATATTGCAGCGCTTCCGTATGATGTATATAACAGAGAAGAAGCCTGCAGAGAAATAGAGAAAGAGCCCTTGTCTTTTCTTCGGATTGACAGAGCAGAGACGGGATTCCCCATGAATGTTGGCACTTATGATGACTGTGTCTATGAAAGGGCCAGAGACATCTTATGGGGTATGATTCAGGAGGGACAGTTTATTCAGGATCCGGAGTCCTGTTATTATATCTATGAATTGTGTACAAAGACACATAGTCAGACGGGAATCGTAGCCTGTGCCTCTATTGATGATTATCAGGATCAGGTTATCAAAAAGCATGAAACCACAAGAAAAGATAAAGAGATGGACCGTATTCGTCATGTGGATGTGTGCGATATGCAGACCGGACCTATTTTTCTGACCTACCGTGCAGATAAACGGATCGATCAGATCGTAGAAGAAAAGAAACAGGAAGCGCCGGAGTATGATTTTACAGCGCCGGATGGGGTACGTCACCGCGTCTGGGTCATTGGGGAACAGGAAAAGAAAGAAGCAATTCAGGAAATTTTCTGGGAGGTTCCGGATCTTTACATTGCAGATGGTCATCATCGTGCTGCTTCTGCAGTAAAAGCGGGTCTGAAACGCCGGAAGGAATGTCCGGGATATACGGGAGAGGAAGCGTTTAACTATTTTCTGTCAGTTCTTTTCCCTCATGATCAGCTGCAGATATTGGATTATAATCGTGTTGTGAAGGATTTAAACGGTCTGACAAAGGACGAATTTTTACGTCAGGTTGAGAAGTCTTTTGATGTAAAGGAACTGAAGGCAGAAGACAGACATCCAAAAGAAAAGGGCACTGTTGCTATGTTTTTGGATGAAACATGGTATCTTCTTAGTATTAAAAAAGAACTGGTGCCGGATGATCCGGTAGACAGTCTGGATGTGGCACTGCTTCAGGAACATCTGATCGGCCCGATTTTGGGAATTTGGGATCTGAAAACGGATAAGCGGATTGGATTTGTAGGAGGTGTCCGGGGTATTCAGGAACTGGAACGCCGGGTGCACGAGGATTGTGCAGTGGCTTTTGCCATGCATCCGACTTCTATTGAAGAATTATTTGCTGTGGCAGATGCCGGGAGACTGATGCCGCCGAAATCTACCTGGTTTGAGCCGAAACCCAGGAGCGGTTTGTTTTTGCATACGATATCCAGCAAAGCCTATCCGCCTTTTAAAGCCTGAATTACGGTATGTTTGGATGGGGATAGCAAAGAATGAAGGAGGTTGTTTTTATGAAGAACAGAGTAGAAAAGGCGTTGGAAAAGAAAAAAAACGGATATAATTGTGCCCAGGCGGTAGTCTGTGCATTTTGCGATGTGCTGGATGTGGAGGAAAACGATCTTTTCCGCATTATGGAAGGATTTGGCGGAGGTATGGGCACGATGGAATGTGTCTGCGGTGCAGTGTCCGGAGCCGTTGCCTTAACCGGACTGAAAAATAGCATCGGATGTGACAATCCTACAACGAAACGTGAGACCGAAGCAAAGGCCAAAGAGATCGTAGAAAAGTTTAAGGAAATGAATGGAAGTGTTGTCTGCGGTGAATTAAAGGGTCTGGTTACAAAACAGCCTTTGAGAAGCTGTGACGGCTGTGTTGAAGACGCGGTAATAGTTGCGGAGCAGCTGTTATTTGATGAAAAATAGTTTGTTTTTTGGATAAAAGTTCAGCCATGCTTCACAGAATGGACGAATCATGCTTGCATGAATGAGCACATTCTGTAAAGCGTGAGGTGAGCGCCCGTATATGAGCAAAAATGAGCTGTGTCAGCAGCGGAGAGCGCTGTAGGCGCGGTTTTGCGAATGGCGCGGGCTGAACGGACATTAACTTTTATGACAAAAGGAAAGACTATGGGTACAGATTTGATAAACAGCTTAATGGAGAAAATTCAGTGGGATCCTAATTCCGCGCTGCGATTCCTGATTCATGTGGTTCTGGCAATCCTTGTCTATTTTATTGGAACGAAGGTAATCGGCAAACTGTGCAAAATTTTACGGCGGTCCTTAGAACATACCAAAATTGAATTAAGCGTAATTCAGTTTATGGTTTCTTTTGCAAAAACCAGTTTGTATATTTTTTTGATTTTTATGATCGCGATTCAACTGGGTGTGAAAGAGTCTTCGATTGCTGCCTTGCTGGCATCTGCCGGTGTGGGAATCAGTCTTGCCCTGCAGGGTGGACTGTCCAATCTTGCAGGCGGATTGCTCATTCTGTTTCTGAAGCCATTTCAGATTGGCGATTATATTATTGAAAATACGGGGAAACAGGAAGGTACGGTAGCCAAAATTGAAATGTTCTATACGACTCTGACGACAGTAGACAATCGGAGGATTACCATACCAAACGGCAGTCTGACCAATACCAGCATTGTAAATCTTACTGCCCAGGATAAGCGTATGGTAGAGATCAAAGTAGGTATTTCCTATGATGCAGATATTCAGAAGGCAAAGGAATTGATCCAAAAGCTGTTGGATGAGGATTCCGATATTTTATCCGATCAGGATGTGAAGATTTTTGTAGATGAACTGGGAGACCATGCGGTTATTATCGGGCTGCGGGCCTGGGTGAAAACAGAAAAATTCTGGGATACGAAATGGCGGTTGAATGAAGCGATCAAACTGCAGTTTGATACACATGGAATTCAGATTCCATATCAGCAGCTGGAGGTACATGTGAACCAGTAAGGCAGAGGGCATGACTGGTTTTAGAGGAGGTAACAATATGCGTAAAAGAAAATTGTGGATGGCAGTACTGCTGGCCGGTGTTCTGGCTCTGACAGTACCCGGCTGCGGAAACAGCGGACAGGAGGAAGCTTCGGAGGAAAGTGAGGCTGCTTCTGAGGAGACTGAGGAGGAAGAGAAGGATGCTCCTGCCGTCACCGGGACAATTGTGTTATACTCTGCGAATGCAGATGCCGATGGTTATGAAATGATGATAGTGGAT
Source organism: Lachnospiraceae bacterium (assembly GCA_050944855.1). Taxonomy (GTDB): domain Bacteria; phylum Bacillota; class Clostridia; order Lachnospirales; family Lachnospiraceae; genus Lactonifactor. The sequence goes on along the minus strand of JBMNRU010000001.1, from coordinate 225,679 downwards.
ACGGAGGAAGTGACTGCAGAAGCAGTGATCGAACAGCTGGTGCTGGAAGGAACGCTTCCGTCGGAAGGAATACAGGTAAATTCTTTTGAAGAAAAAGAAGAGGATGGAAAGAAGGTACTTTATCTGGATCTTTCCTCAGAGTTTGTATCCTGTCTCCAGGGAATGGGAAGCACCGGAGAGACCTTTACTATGGGCAGCGTAGTGAATTCTTTTTTGGCCACCTATGGAGCAGATCTGATTCAGATTACGGTAGACGGAGATTCTTTTGAAAGCGGTCATACGGAGTACAGTGGCTTTTTGAGTTATTATACCGCGTAAATGCCTTGACATTTTGTGCGGAGTAATATAAACTATTTGTTGTGTCGGGCTAAGGATGCCCGAACAGGCTGAAATAGCTCAGTCGGTAGAGCACTTCACTCGTAATGAAGGGGTCGTGGGTTCAAGTCCCATTTTCAGCTTAAAGAAAGATCAGAAGCGCGTTTTTGTGTTTCTGGTCTTTTTTACTCTATAGAAAAGGAACAGGATTATGAAAAAAATAAAAGGTTTTTTATTAACGATTGTCGTTTTCCTGCTGTGCGGATGTCAGCAAGACATCTCTTCCCAGGCAGAAGAGACTGATACGGCCCAGGTACAGAACCTGGACGACGGCAGTGAACTGGAGGTTCATTATATTGATGTGGGCCAGGGGGATGCCTCTTTGATCCTGCTGGACGGACACGCTATGCTGATTGACGGGGGAAATAATAATAAAGGAGAGCTGGTGCGGGATTATCTGATCAGCCAGGGTGTAGAATTTCTGGATTATATTGTGGCTACGCATCCGGATGCCGATCATATCGGAGGACTGGATGTGGTGATGCAGCATTTTGATACGGGTCTGTTTTTATATCCGGATTACGAAAAGGATACGATGACATATGATGAAGTAATAGAGGAAGTGAAACAGCAGAATCTGGACTGGTCGCACCCGGTACCGGGGGATTCCTATGCGCTGGGGGATGCTTCTTTTACCATACTGGCGCCCCGGGATCATTATCCGGATGCGAATAATAATTCGATCGTATTGATGCTGGAATATGGAGAAAACCGTTTCCTGTTTACCGCAGATGCGGAAATAGACAGTATGGAGGATATGCTGCAGGCAGGAGAAGATCTGGAAGCAAATGTATATAAGATGAATCATCATGGAAGTGCTATGGCATTTACCCAGGAGTTTCTGGAAGCAGTGGATCCGCAGTATGCGGTCATTTCCTGCGGCGAAGGCAACAGTTATGGGCATCCGCACTGGGAAGTGCTCTCTGCGCTGGATGACGATGATGTGATCATCTATCGGACCGATCAGCAGGGTACATTAGTGGCGGTCTCTGATGGAAGCACGATCCGCTGGAATACTTTGGGCAGTTTGGGCAGCGAAACAGAAGAAGCCGTTTCACAGACCTATATTATAAACCGCAATACCGGGAAATACCATTTGCCGGATTGTCCCAGTGTTTCCTCTATAAAAGCAGAAAACAGGGAGGAAGTGAAGGCAACCGCAGAGGAACTTAAGGCCAAAGGATACTCTCCCTGCGGAAACTGCAGACCATAAAGTACTTTTCATTTATGTCTAAATATGGTAGAATGTTTTTTTGTAAAAATAGGTAATTTTAGTCTGAATTGCGGCTTTTTATAGAGAAGGAGATTCTATAGGGAATCTGAAGGTGAAAGAATGAAGCAGGTAGTGTTAGAACTAAAAAATATAACGAAATCTTTTGATGAGACAGGGGTGTTAAAGGGCGTGAATCTGGCCGTTCACCAGGGCGAATTTATCACCATTTTGGGTGCATCCGGCTGTGGGAAAACCACCATGCTCCGTCTGATCGCAGGATTAGATACTCCGGAAGAGGGACAGATTCTTTTGGAGGGACAGGACGTGACCGATCTTGCCCCCGATAAGAGAGATGTGAATACAGTATTTCAGAATTATGCGCTGTTTCCCCATATGGATGTGGCCGGAAATGTAGGATATGGCCTGCGGCTGAAAAAGATGCCTAAGCAGCAGATTAAGGAAAAAACCCGTGAAGTTTTGGAATTGGTGCAGCTTTCCGGATATGAAAAAAGAAAACCTTCCGAGCTTTCCGGAGGACAGAAGCAGCGGGTGGCGATTGCCAGAGCGATTATTAATAATCCGAAAATTTTGCTTTTGGATGAACCTTTGGGAGCGCTGGATCTGCAGCTGCGCCGTGCCATGCAGATTGAGCTGAAGAAGCTGCAGGAGAAGCTGGGACTTACTTTTATCTATATTACCCACGATCAGGAAGAGGCAATTAACATGTCTGACCGCATTGCTGTCATGAATAAAGGCGTCCTGGAGCAGATCGGAACTCCCGATGAGGTATATCATCATCCGAAAACAAGCTATGTTGCAACCTTTGTGGGAAATGCCAATATTTTAAAGGGAACCGTGTCGTCTTGTACTCCGGCTGAAAATGTACCGGAGCGGTCTGACTATAAGCAGCTGGTTCATGTAAAAATAGGGGAACATGAGATTTCTGTGGCAGGAGCAGATTTTTATGAACCGCAAAAACAGGTAACCTTAGCTGTGCGAAGCGAGAATATTCTGATCTTGCCGGCAGAGGAAAGAAAGAATGTTCTTTCCGGTATTATCAGGGAAAAGTCCTTTGCAGGCGGTCAGCTGCGTATGGCAGTGTATCTGCCGGAAACAGGGGATACGCTGATAGCCAGCCGTTATGGGATCGATGCAGATGTGGTGATCGATGAGGCCGTTTCTGTGTTCTGGGATCCTGTTCATGCGGTCATTGTAGATGAGGAGTAAGGGTATGAAAAAGAAAAAGCGTTCCGGACTGTTTTTCACAGTAGCTCCCATGTATATATTTACCTTGCTTTTTGTGGCCGGTCCATTGCTTTATATGGTGGCGATCAGCTTTGCCACCAATCAGAACGGATATGGGGTGGACTGGAAGTTTACCTTGGAAAACTACATGAAAATCGCAGATCCGGTGTATCTGAAATGTTTTGTACAGTCGTTTCAGTTAGCATTGACCAGTACGTGTTTGATCATCCTGATCGGCTATCCTTTTGGCTATTTTATGGGGAAGTTAACCGCCAATGGGAAGCGCCGGATGATGCTGCTGATTATGATCCCCTTCTGGACCAGTTCTTTGATCCGTCTTTACGGATGGATCATTATGCTGCAGACGAAGGGCGTTTTGAATACATTTTTAATGAAACTGGGGTTGATACGGGAACCGCTGAAAATTCTGTATTCTTTTCCGGCAGTGGTAATTGGTATGGTGTACGCGTTGCTGCCTTTTATGATTCTTGCAGTGTATTCCAGCGTAGAAAAAATGGATTGGTCGCTGGTAGAAGCGGCAAAAGATCTGGGGGCATCTCCTCAGAAGGCATTTTGGACTGTGACCTTTCCCATGACTTTGCCGGGCCTGCTTTCCGGTGTGGTGCTAACCTTTATTCCTTCTATGGGCCTGTTCTTTATCGCTGATATTTTGGGCGGCAATAAGATCGTTCTGGTGGGAAGTCTGATCCAGGATCAGATGACAAGAGGCAGCAACTGGCCGTTTGCAGCAGCACTGGCTGTGATGCTGACGATTTTCACCAGTCTTATGATGTATCTGTACCGAAGATTAACGCATGTGAAAGATCTGGAGGGATTCTTTTGAAACGTAAACATATATTTCCCAATCTATATCTGGCAGTGGTCATGATCGTGATGTACCTGCCGCTGGTATTTTTAGTTTTGTATTCTTTTAATGAATCGAAACTAAACGCGTCCTGGACCGGATTTTCTCTGCGATGGTATGAGGAGCTCCTTCGGGACAGAAATTTGATGGAAGCCTTAAAAAACAGTATTTTATTAGGTGTGCTGAGTTGTCTGGTGTCAGCCGTGATCGGCACGCTGGGAGCCGTAGGTATGGCTCGTGCGGACTTTAAGAGTAAAGGAATGGTGGAATATATTTCCACGCTGCCCATTATGATACCGGAGATTATTCTGGGTATGGTATTTCTGGCATTCTTTTCGTTTTTGAATCTGCCCTTTGGTATGACAACCCTGGTAATTGCACATACTACTTTCTGTATACCTTACATTTTTACAATGGTAAAGGCGCGGCTGGTGGGGATTGATAAATCGCTGGAAGAGGCGGCCCGGGATCTGGGGGCGTCGCCTGTCCGCAGCTTTTTTGATATTGTGCTGCCGCTTATTGCTCCGGCAGTGGTGTCCGGGAGTCTCCTGGCATTTGCCATGTCTTTTGATGACGTGGTAATCAGCATTTTTGTGACAGGTCCCCGGATGAGTACCATGCCGATTAAAGTATATACCCAGATGAAGACAGGTGTTACACCGGAAATTAATGCACTTTGTACGGTGATCTTGGTGGTAGTTACCACTGTAGTATTGCTGACATCTGCAATTTCCAGAAAAAATAAAGCAAAATAGGTATTTATATGATGAAAGGGAGAAGGTTATGAAAAAGAGAATGAAAATGATTTCCGTTCTGCTGGCAGCTGCTTTGGGCATGTCTTTGGTGACGGGCTGTGGGCAGACAAAAGAAGATGATGGAAAAGAACTGGTATTGTTTACCTGGGAAGGCATGTTCCCGCAGGAAGTATTGGATGGGTTTGAGGAAAAGACCGGCATCAAAATTGTTTATTCTAATTTTGATACAGATGAAACGATGCTGGAAAAATTATCCCAGGCCGAGGGCGGGGATTATGATGTAGTCATTGCGGATGACTATATTATTGAACAGGCAGTGCAGCAGGAACTGGCACAGAAGCTGGATAAGTCCCAGCTGGATCATGTGAGCAATATTAATCCTTTATATCAGGGACAGTTTTATGATCCGGAAGATGAATATACCGTTCCTTATGGTGCAGGTATTCCATTAATTGTATATAATCCGGAAGAAATTCAGACAGAGATTACCAGTTATGCAGATCTGTGGAATCCGGAATTCGAAGACCAGATCGCTTTGACAGCCAACTACCGTGTAATTAACGGGATCACCTTACTGTCTATGGGAAAATCCATGAATGAGGAAGATGTGTCTGTAATCGAAGAAGCGGGAAAGAAACTGATCGAACTGGCGTCGAATGTACGTATGATCCAGGACGACAACACACAGAATGCGCTGTTAAACGGAGAGGCGAATATTGGATTTTTGTATACATCTCAGGTGACACAGGTGTTGGCAGAAAATCCGGATCTGAAAGTAGTATATCCGGAAGAAGGACTGGGATTTGGAATTATGGCAGCATTTGTTCCGGTGAATGCACCAAACAGTGAAGCTGCACATCAGTTTCTGAATTATATCCTGGAACCGGAAGTATCTGCGGAATGTTTTAACTATATTGGATATTACTGTACGACAAAAGCAGCAGATGAACTGGTAAATCCGGAACTGGTTGTGCCGGATACGGTAACGAAGGGTGAGATTATTCAAAATGTCAGTGCCGAAGCAGAGGAAGTATATAATAAAAACTGGACAGAATTCCGTGCAGCCTGTGATTAAACAGCTGCTACATAAATGCAAGGAAAAAAGCAGGCTTGCCTGCTTTTTTCTTGCATTGACTAATTTTGGGGAGATTGAGAGATAAGTTATGGACAGAACAGAAAATGCAATTTTAACAGGTCCGATCCTGCCTTCCTTGCTGAAATTTGCCATTCCCGTATTGCTGGCCCTGTTCTTGCAGGCTCTCTACGGTGCCGTGGATTTGTGGGCGGTTGGTACTTTTGGGACCCCGGCGGATGTGTCGGCGGTGTCCATCGGAAGCCAGACCATATTGATCGTTACCGGAATGATTACCGGATTATCTATGGGAACGACGATCTGGCTGGGACAGAAGCTGGGAGAGAAAAATGATACAGCGGCGGCAGATGCAGTGGGTACCAGTATCTGGATGTTTGCCATATTGGGCATTGTGCTTACTCTGGTTATGGTGGCTGCAGCGCCGCTGATCGCCAGCATGATGAATACGCCGTCGGATGCTTTTGCTAAAACAGTGACCTATATTCGGATCTGCGGCGCCGGTACCGTATTTACTGTGGCATATAACGTGATGAGCAGTATTTTTCGGGGTCTGGGAGATTCCAAAGCACCTCTGCTGTTTGTAGGAATTGCCTGTGTGGTAAATATTGCCGGTGATATTCTTTTGATTCTTGTATTTCATTTGGGAACGGCCGGTGCAGCCATCGCTACCATTTCGGCGCAGGCGGTGAGTGTGGTCTTTTCCCTTTATCTGATGAAAAAGAGAGGATTTCCTTTCCCCTTTACCAGGGCGAATCTTGTGCTGAAAAAAGACAGTGCCAAAAGGATGCTGCGTCTGGGTGCTCCCATCGCACTGCAGGAAATGTGCAATGAGATTTCCTTTCTGGTACTGATTGGATTTGTAAATATTTTAGGGATAACGGCGTCTGCCGGTGTGGGAATTGCGGAAAGGCTGGTTATGTTTATCCTTCTGATCCCTACTTCTTATATGTCCTCCATTTCTGTCTTTGTCGCGCAGAACACAGGAGCAGGGCAGATAAGACGTGCCAGAAGTTCTATGTGGCTGGGTATGCTGACAGCAATGCTGCTGGGCGGAATCATGGCGTATCTTTCCTTTTTCCACGGAGATATGCTGTCCTCCATTTTTATCAAGGAACCGCCGGTGATCGCAGCTTCTGCAGAATTTTTGAAGGCCACGGCCATGGAGTGCTTTATTCTGTCTGCCGCCTATTGCTTTACCGGTTATTTTAACGGAATAGGAAAAACTACCTTTGTCATGGGACAGGGTCTGTGTGCGATTTTTCTGGTGAGAATACCCTATGCATGGTATGCCAGCCGAAGGCCTAACCCCCGGCTGTTTCAGATCGGGATGTCCGCAGTATTGGCAGCAGTGTTTATGCTGTTGGTATGTGTAGGCTATTATGTGTGGGAGAGAAGAAAATCATAAGGGACGAACAGCAATTTGCTGCGCGTCCCTTATATTGTCTATTCATCCCATCCGTCGAAGAAGCGGATATTCACGGCAATATTTCTCACAATATCACCTTTCTGCAGGTTCATATCTGTGGAATCCGTGACGGAAGGAAGCTGTCCGTTTTCATCTTCCAGTTCTATCGAGATCCATTGGGATGCCGCTTCGTTGGCATTTTCAATGGCTTCGTCTAAAGTATCGCCCTTTGCGCTGCAGCACTCCAGGTCCGGAAAAAATCCTTCATAGGTTCCTTCGTTTGTTTTTCGAAATACTGCGGGATATATAAATTTCATAAGCTCTCTCCTTATATGATGACTACAGGCTGCCTGTCGGGTATGCCCTGTACGGGTGTTTTATACAGCTAGATTTTATTATACGGATGTTTCTAACAGAAGACAAGTCTTAAAAAGTGTATAAAGAATTTTTCATGATACATGCGCAGATTTCACAAAAGTGACGGGTCGATGAAATTTTGATTAGAAACAAAAATGAGAAAGTGATAAAATGAAAGCAGGTAATGAAAGCGAGGAAAGGAAGCATGTTTCAAATTGGGGATTATATGGTACATGGAAACAGTGGTATTTGCAAAGTGGAAAATATCACGCAGTTAAAGATATCCGGTGCGCAGAAAAATCGAATGTATTATGTCCTGCTTCCTGTGAATACAAAAGGAAGCAGAGTGTATTCTCCGGTGGATAATGATAAGGTGCCTATGCGCAAAGTGATGTCGGAAGCAGAGGCCAAGGTATTATTAGAAGAGATTCCGCGGATGGAGCAAATACAGACGGATTTCACAGAACGGGGAGAAGATCCTTATAAAAAAGCACTTCATTCCTGCGATTACCGATCTTGGGCAAAAATGATTAAAACCTTGTACAGAAAGCAAAACCAGAGAATGCGTATGGGTAAGAAACTGGCATCCTCGGATGAGCGTTATCTGCGTCAGGCACGGGAAAATCTGTGTCAGGAGCTGGCAATCGCATTGGGAAGGACAGAACAGGAGATAGAACATTATATTTTGGAGAAAATAGGATTATAGTAAGTAAAAAGAGACTGTTGCAAAAGCGGAACCATCATCTGCCGGAACATCAGTCTTTTTTTTGTGTCTGAAAACAAGGGGCGGGGTATGGAAAATTTTCACTTCGTAGTGTCTAAAGAATGATTGTCAAACAGTAAAAAATATTGTATTATTTTAAATTAGAAGAACTGTCTTTGTGGGGCAAAAAGGATAGAGAATTCAACTATAAAGCACATAGGAGTGTAATGCGATGAAAGGGAAGAGAAAGATAGTTAGTTTGATTTTATGTATGACAATGTTGGTTTCGATGATTCCCAATGGCATTGTAGTGCATGCGGAGTCATGGAATGAGTATTTGGGCCGCGTTTATCAGGAACGGTATCAGGAGTTTCTGGATATGCGCGCGGCGAATACCGACAATAACGTACCAGCAGAAGAGGTCTGGACGGGTAACGAGACAGAACCAAAGGAAGATGCAGATGGCGATGGCCTGCTGGATATTTATACGGCAGCACAGTTCCGTTGGGCGCTGACACATAAGCGTTCTATGGAATTGATGAATGACGTGGACCTGGGTGCCCGTAATAATGTGACCTGGACTCCGGTTGCAGATCCGGGAAATATTACGATTGAAGGAAATGGCTATACGGTCTATAACATGAACGTTTATGTGAATGGTCAATATGGCGGCATGATTGCCTCTACAGCCAGAAACTACGGGTCAGGCTTTGAGATGAGGAATATCCGCTTCCGCTATTGTTATAACCGCACTACCGGACAATACAGCGGTACGGTTATTGGCTGGATGGGCGGCGGTAAAATGAAACAAGTATCCGTAGAAGACTCGGTGGTTTATGGAGCCGCTCATACAGGTGGTATCATGAGCGCCTGGAATGGTACTGGTGATTCTGCTTTTCAGCAGTTTTATGTAGAGATGGATCAGTGTCATGTGCGGAATATTACTGTTTATGGAACAAGCTGTGTGGGATCTTTTGTTGGTCCTGTTTCCGGTTGTAAGGTTACTAACAGTTATTCCATTGATAGCTACGACATTTCTACGACTACTCACTCCGGTGGATTTATTTCCTGCCCCGGCTATTGCTGGGTGGAAAACTGTTTTACCAATGTAAAACTGTATTGTAATTCAGACGGAGGAGTTTTTGCCGGCATCTGCCATCTGGGCAATCACTTTGAAAATTGTTTCTCCGCCGGTGTTGTAGAAGGTACCTCCAATATAGGCGGTTTTTATGGTCGAAATGAGGCTCAGACAGATACTTTTATTAATTGTTACAGCACCTCCATGGTTGGTATGCAGAATACGGCAACCAATATGGGCGGTTTCTATGGCGGTGATAGTAATAGTACGGCGCGGGGTACTAACTGTTACAGCGCTGGTGAGGTCGGTACGACCCAGACAACGGCGCCGAATAATACGATTGCTGGTTTCGGCGGTACAAATGCCGGGGCTGGCCGATTCAGCAATTGTTATTATGATAAGCAGACCTCCGGTATGGGAGAATATGCAATCTCTTCCACAACACATACCGCTTATAACGGTATTACCGGCTATCTGACGGGTCAAATGATTGGAGATGCCATGAAAGAGGAGTTTGGTGAGGATAACTGGGTATACCAGGAGGGTATGTATCCGCAGCTGGCTGTATTTGCAAATGCAAATGACAGCTTTGGAAATGAAACAGATCAGGCGATTGCCAGGGCCTATTCGGCGGCTTCTGTCTGTACCGCGCTTCTGCAGCCTTCCAACTTAGGAAAGACGCAGGAAGAACTTGAAAATTATGGGACTGCGGACTATGATACCGTGCGGAATATCAGTGTGCTGTTCCCGCTGACTAATGATGATCTGGCCGGTTATGGACCTGACAGTAACCTTTCTATTTCCTGGAAGGTAAGAGATGGTTATACCTGTCAGCTGCCCGGCGTTATGAATGGACTGCCGGTTATTACCATCAGTCCGGAGACTTACGAAGTGACGAATTTTGCTCCCGGTGTCGGTTGGGTAGACGTATCTGTGGATACGGGGATTACCAATCCTCAAAATGGCAAAAATATTGTGGGACAGCGTTTTATGCGTCTGGTACCGACCACCGTTATTTCTCTGGCGTCCAGTGCTGGCGTGGATCGCGTGATATATGTGGCAAATGACGAACGGCTAGAGAAAGATGATATTTCCTATGATCATCGTGACAGCGTAGTTTTTGCAGCAGGCAGATCTCAGGATGTAGACACAGGCGCAATTAAATCGGCAGCTTATCCTGCAGAGGATACTACCTTTGGCTATCAGGTTACAGGTGATGGCGACGAACAGAAAATTGAAATGGTCGGCGTCGATTTGTCCAGTGAAGTTGGCGGAAAAGCCGTTGTGGTAGTCTCTAAGTTAAATCCGGAGACCGGCAAATATGAAGAACTTAACATTGCCGCAGATGAAAAGTTGCAGCAGCTGCTTTTGCAGGAACGGGATGCCGAAGTAGAGGATATCGGAACCTATCGTTTGGAATACCGCTGGTATACGACGGGCAATTTGCAGGGGGGATATATCACCAACAGCAAAACTCTGACGGTACGTCATTCATTGAAGGTTTCCTATGACTGGAACCATCCGGACCATGAGGAAGACAGCCAGATCTATAAAGATGATTATCCTTATACGATCGGGTCAACAGTAAATGATGCCAAGAGTGCATTGCCGGAGGATCCCAGCGCTAAGGGATATACCTTTATGGGCTGGTCTACAGATCCTGACGCAGATCCGGATCATTTTGAGAAATTTACAGCAGATACTGAGCTGAAAGATGATACGGTAGTTTATGCAATCTGGAAGATTAATACATATGACGTTTCTATTGTGAAAAATGGCCGGGGTACTTTAAGTGGTACCGGCAGTTACGATTACAAAGATACGGCAAGAGTCACCTGGGAACCGGAAGACGGATGGTATACGAATTATGTGACGGTAGACGGTGTCATTCGTGATGATCTGCTTTCCAAAAACGAGTATGTCTTTGAAAATATAGATAAAAATCATACCGTTTATGTGGAATTTGGAAAGGAACCGCGTACGGTTGAGGAGGAATACTATCAGGTAACTACTACACGGACCGGAGGCGATGCTACCTGTAAAGTCAGCAATTCTGTTTCCGCCAAGGCCGGTGAGGATACCACAATTACCTGGTCGGCCGGTGAGGAGTATACGGTAACTAAGGTTCTCATTGACGGCAAACTGGTGAATGTGGAGCAGCAGGGAAGTTATACACTGAGCGGAATCAATCAGAATCATACGGTAGAAGTAGTCTTTGAGAAAAAGTCGGGTTCGGATATTCATGTAGATGAAAACTATTCCACAGTTACCACATCGAAACAGGGAAATGGTACGGTAAGCGCCAGTGCCAGTGTAGAAAACCGTACGTCTCATACGGTTACCTGGACGGCAGATCCCGGCAGCCATGTGGCGAAGGTTATTATTGACGGCATAGAATATACGGATGAAGAAGTACTGAAGAAAGGAAGGACGGAATTTTCTCCTGTAGAAAAGGATCATACCGTAGAAGTGATATTTGAGGAAGATCCGAATACGCCTCCGGTCGATCCTGACACAGAGGTAGAGAATTATGTGATTGAGACTTCGCTTGTGGGAGGCCCCGGAACCATTTCTCCGGGACAGACGGTTGAAGTAATCATTCCCGAGGAAAATCCGGAAGCAGCATCCAGACCGGATATAACGGTTGACTGGAATGTGGCAAACCAAAGATATAAGATTAAAGAAATCTATGTGGACGGGGTTCCCTCAAAGGAAGAGGTGTCCGCCGATTCCAAAGTTGATTTTAAGGAAATCGACAGTGACCACAAGGTAGTGGTAGTTTTGGAGCCTAATCTGTTTGAAATTCAGACTATGGTAGAAGGAGAAGGCACGATTACTCCGGGAGCAAGTCTTTTCTGGGGTGAAAACTACGAGGTGAATTATGAACCGGCAGCCGGATGGCAGTTAAAGCAGATTTATGTGGATACGGTTGCCAAGATTGAATCCCCGGATGCCGGAGAAGCAGCAGGCGGCGATCCTGCTCAGGCGGCTGAAATTTATGCGGCCTCCGCAGAAAATAATGAACATGCACTTTTGGGTCTGGGCCAGGAAACCCGGACGTCGTCTCTGAAAGGAGAAGGCGTGCAGGATATTGGACCGATATCTTTTACGAATATAGAGGATGACCACGTAGTACATGTGGTTTATGAAAAGATTGATGGTGGAGACGATACCACTGTAAAACATACGGTTACCACATCCTTAAGCGGCGGTGTGGGAAGCGTGACACAGGGTGCTGTTTTGGCAGACGGCAGTTCTTATACCGTAAGCTGGGAGCCGGAAACAGGCTATGAAGTGGATTCTGTGATTGTTAGGGTCAATGGCGTTGCAAGAGAAGGACTGGTAGATGGAAATCAGGTTGTTCTTGAAAATTTAAGTGATGATATGGATGTCCAGGTTATTCTTCGCCATTCGAAAACAGTTACGGTTGACGGAGGAAAGCCGGACGGCGGCGATGACACCTTGACTCATACTATTTTTACCAGCATTGAAAAGGGTGCAGGAACCATTTCACCTTCTATGAATGGGGTAGCGGAGGGCAGCAGCCAGACCGTTTATTGGACTTTTGGCGAAGATTCTGCGATTCGCACCATTTATGTGGATGGTGTTGTCCGTGATGATTTGCTGACAGCAGGCGAGTATACCTTTGAGAATGTAACAAAGGATCACAGAATTGATATCTATATCAAAGAGGATCCGCATGGTACGGGCGGAGTTGTCGATAAGGATTCTTATCGGATCACGACTTCCCAGAGCGGCCAGGGTGAAGTTTCCGATAGTTCTTCCGTGACAAAAGGAGATACAGCCAAAGTTACCTGGAAGCCTGCAAAAGGATATCAGGTAAGTAAAGTAGTCATTGACGGAGTGGAAAAAGAGGATCTGATCAGTGCGGACGGCATTACTTTTGAAAGCGTGGGGGCGGATCACAGTGTTTATGTAGAATTTGCAAGAACAGATGGAGGCAATACGCCGACAGATCTTCCAAAGTATCACATTACAACTTCTCTGCAGGGGGATGGTATGATTTCTTCTTCCGCTGTGGTAGAGAAAGGTGAAAATAAGACCGTTTCCTGGAGTGCGAAAGACGGCAGTTCGGCAGAGGCAGTGATCGTGGATGGCATTGTCCGTGATGATCTGCTGACAGCAGGTGAGTATCGCTTCAGAAATATTGAGAAGGATCATACGATAGAGGTTCTGTTTAAGAAAGATTCCGAAGAGGATAAGAAGCCCGACGGCGGAAGCAGTAATCCGGAGGAAACCTATCTTTCTATTAAGACAATTACGAGCGGTCAGGGAAGCATCAGCGGTTCTAAGACCTTGATGGCCGGGGATAGCTATACCGTATCCTGGAAGCCTGCAGAGGGCTGGAAAGTGGCTGGAGTGATCATGGATGGCCTGAATGCGGACAGCCTGACAGAAGCCGGTGAGGTTACATTTGACAAAATTACTGCAAATCATACAATTAAAGTGATTTTTGTACCGGAAGACGGCAGCAATCCCGGTCCTGCTTATCTTGTTGAGACCGATATTACAGGCGGAGAAGGCACGATTACGGCCACCGGCGAGGTGTTGGCGGGTCGGAATCATACGATAACCTGGGAGATTGCAGAGGGTTATGAGGTTGCGAAAGTTCTTGTTGACGGTGTAGAGCGTCCGGATCTGCTGCACGCAGGTGCACTGACCTTAGAAGCGGTAAGCGCCGATCATCGCGTACAGGTAATATTACAGAAGATCCCGGATGTGACAAAAGATGGCAATTCCAACCGGAACGGCAATTTTGCCAATGGGAATGTCATAAATTCAGATGGGGCAAAAACCGGAGATGAGTCTCCGACCTGGGTTCTCATTACCATGCTGATGTCTATGGGTGTTTTGATCGTCTTATTTAAGACAGAGAAAAAAAGAAAGATACAGAAGTAAAACAACAAAGTAAAGAGAAATTCCGGAGCGATGGCTTCGGAATTTTCTCCGTTTTATGGATTGACTTTTTGAATGTTGTATGAAATAATTTGAATGAAAGTCAGAGAAATGTGGACAGCATAAAACAGAAAAGTTTGTATGCTGTCGATTTGCGTTATAAGGATAGAATATCATGGATAAAGAGACATTAAGCCGGCTGCTGGATACTGCCATGGGACGTATTCCGGCGGATGTTGTTATTAAGAATGGAAAAGTGATTGATGTATATCAGCATCAGATCGTGGAATGTGATGTGGCCATATCCGGAGAGTATATTGCAGGATTGGGATCCTACAGCGGAAAAACAGAAATAGATGCCGCAGGTGCCTACATCGCACCGGGATTTATTGATGGACATATTCATATTGAATCTTCTCACCTTTCCCCCGAGGAATTCGGACGGATTTCTGTTCCGTGCGGAACCACAACTGTGATTGCAGATCCCCATGAGATCGCGAATGTATGCGGATTAGAAGGGATTTCTTATATGCAGGAGGCAGCTTCTTACACAGCTCTGGATGTGAAGTTTATGATACCTTCCTGTGTTCCTTCCACCACCTTTGAAAATGCGGGGGCTGCGTTGGATGCACAGGCAATGGAGGCACCCCTGCAGGGTGAAAATGTACTGGGACTGGGTGAATTTATGAATTATCCGGGAGTCGTTGGAAAGAGCGAAGACAGCCTGGATAAATTATTATTAGCCCATCGTACAGGGAAGATGATTGATGGACACGGACCGGGTCTGGCAGATCATTCCCTGAATGCCTATGTGGCAGCCGGAATTCATACAGATCATGAGTGTACGGATGTAGAAGGAATGCAGGCATGTCTCTCAAGAGGCATGTACGTACTGATGAGAGAGGGATCCTGCTGTCATGATCTGAGGACCTTATTAAAAGGAGTGACACCTTTTAACAGTCGTTACTGTTTGTTATGTTCGGATGATCGTCAGCCCAAGACCATATCGGAAAAAGGGCATATTGATGGACATTTGCGCATCTGTGTGGAAGAGGGCATTGATCCGATTACGGCAATTCAGATGGGGTCTTTGAATGCGGCACAGTGTTATCGGCTTTACGACAGGGGCGGAATCGCGCCGGGGCTGCGGGCAGATCTGGTATTATTTGATGATTTACAGGAATTCGGAGTAAAAAAAGTCTGGATAAAAGGAAAACTTGTGGCAGAAGACGGTGTATATCTTCTTCCTGTTTCTCATCCGGACTGTTCTAAAGTCCGGAGTAGCTTTCATGTCAAGAATTTTTCTGCCGACAGGCTTCGGATGCCGCTTGCTTCCGACCTGGTGCATGTGATCGGTATCCAGAGCGGAATTGTTACAAAAAAAGAAAAAGTTCGTGTAAAACAAAACGAAGAAGGGGAATTCTGTTATGATGCTTCTTTGAATGTGGCAAAAGCTGCCGTCATTGAACGTCACAAAGGCACAGGAAATGTGGCATTGGGACTGTTAAAGGGATATGGAATCCAAAAAGGCGCGATTGCTGTTTCCATTGCCCATGATTCCCATAATATTATTGCTGTGGGTACCAATGATCGGGATATGGAATGTGCAGTCAACGAACTGATCCGACAGGAGGGCGGTATCGTTCTTGCTTTGGACGGTGAGATCCTTACTGCGCTGCCTATGCCGATTGCGGGTATTATGAGCGACTGTGACGGCAGATACGTGGAAGAGCAGCTGTCTGTCATTCATGAAAAGGCACATGAAGTGCTGGGTATCAGCAGAAATGTGGACCCGGTTATGACCCTTTGTTTTATGGCACTTCCGGTAATTCCGGAGATAAAGCTGACAGATATGGGACTGTTTGATGTGGAAAAGTTTTCCTTTATTCCCCTGGAAGCCCAGGAGGATGAGGAGCAGATACAGTAACTCAGAATGTGGAGGAAAAGATAAATGAAAGAACCAGTTCTGCGGATGAGCGGCATTACGAAAACATTTGGCAGTGTGACAGCAAATCATAATGTGGATTTGTCTCTTTATCCGGGAGAGATTCATGCTCTTCTGGGGGAGAATGGAGCTGGAAAAAGTACATTGATGAATGTTTTGACCGGTATTTACAAACCGAATGCAGGCAGTATTTTTTTTAACGAAAAAAAAGTAGCGATAAAGTCCCCCCGCCATGCGGTAGAGATGGGAATCGGTATGGTGCATCAGCATTTTCGACTGATTCCTACGTTGACAGTTGCAGAAAACGTTTTTTTATATATGCCGGATTGTAAACGGATCTTAAAGAAAAATGAAATGGAAGAAGCGATTCGGAAATGTTCTGAGGAGTTTCATCTGCAGGTAGATCCTTCTGCGAAGGTATGGCAGCTTTCCGTAGGGGAACAGCAGCGGGTAGAGATTATTAAATTATTATACAGAGGCGCTGATATTTTGATCCTGGACGAGCCGTCGGCGGTACTGACTGCACAGGAGGCGCAGGAAATGTTCAAAGTACTGCGTAAGATGGCAGAAGCCGGAAAAAGTGTCATTATCATTTCTCACAAGATGAATGAGGTGATGCAGTTTGCAGACCGTGTCACGGTATTAAAGGGCGGTCAGGTAGAAGATACTATGCTGGTGAAGGATGCCACTATTGAGCGTCTTACCAGGGCAGTGGTAGGAGAGCGTGAGTTAAAGCAGCAGAAAAAGAACTCAGCCACAAGAACCAAAGAGCAGGTTCTGAAAGTGGAAAATCTGACGGTGAAAAATGATAAAGAATTGGAAGCCGTGAAAAAAGTTTCTCTGGATATCCGCAGGGGAGAAATCTTTGGTATTGCCGGTGTTGCCGGCAACGGACAGAAAGAACTGGCAGAAGCAATAGCAGGTCTTCGCAAATGTGAGACGGGCCGGATCATGGTGGAAGGCAAAGATATTACACAAAAGAGTGTAAAAGAAAGAATTGACGGAAAAGTAGCTTTTATTCCGGAAGACCGCCTGCATATGGGATTGGTGCCTCAGCTGGATATGAAGGATAATATGATCCTGAAACAATATGACCGGCCCAAATACAGCCGTCATCATCTGCTTCACAAAAAGGCGGCAGGACAGGCTGTACAGTCTGCCATTGAGCAATATGAGATTAAGACGGCAGGAGCAGATACCCCCGTATCTCTTATGTCCGGAGGCAATCAGCAGAAACTGCTGGTGGCACGGGAAATCGATGGAGATCCGGTTCTGATCATTGCGGCATATCCGGTGCGTGGTCTGGATATTGGAGCGACAGAGGCAATTCATCAGATTTTGTTGGAACAATGTGAGAAAGGAGCAGCTGTTTTGCTGATCTCGGAAGAACTGGATGAGATTTTTCAGATGGCAGACAGAATTGGTGTGATGTGCGATGGCAATATGATGGCAGTTCTGGAACGGGAAGAGGCAACTTACGAATTGATCGGAAAGCTGATGGCAGGTGAAACATATGAGTAAGATACGTTTAGAGAAAAGGGCGGAACAGTCTGTCTTGCGGATTGTTTTTACTTCACTGATTTTTACAGCTCTGGCTCTCGCATTTTGCGGTATTATTATTGCGGCGGTGGGATTTCATCCGCTGGAAGTATATCAGAAAATGCTGAGTAAAGTGTTTTTCACACAAAGAGGTCTCAGAAAGTCCATAGAAGCCAGCTTGCCGCTGATGTTTTGCGGTCTGAGTGTGGCGCTTGCATTTCGTATGAATCTGAATAATATCGGTGCGGAAGGCCAGTATGCGGTGGGCGTATTGTGCGGCGGCGCATATGCGCTTTACGGACCGGAAATTTCAGGCGTGCCGGGCATCGTGCTTCTGGCATTGTGCTGTTTTGCCGGCGGCGCTGTATGGGCGCTTCTGTGTGCCATTCCAAAGGCATTTTGGAATGTAAATGAAAGTATTACAACCTTGATGTTAAACTACATAGCATTGATTATTATGAGTTATCTGTGTCTGGGTCCATGGAAAGCAAAAGGGCAGAATGTGGGACAGACAGAGAGACTGCCAAAGTATCTGGAACTGCCTGAACTGGGCAATACCAAATTAAGTTCCGGCATTATTCTGGCCATTGTGATCGCAGTGCTGATTTTCCTGGCGTATAAATATACCACAGAGGGATATCAGATTTCCGTGATCCGTCATAGCCTGTCTTCGGCCAGATACGCAGGGATGAATATTAAACGAAATATTTTGCTGGTTATGATTATAAGCGGAGGCCTGGCCGGTCTGGCCGGGTTTGTGCAGTATGCGGGCGTTTCTCATCGTATTATAGAAGGGATGCCTAACAATGCCGGTTATACGGGAATTGTAATTGCTTATCTGAGCCGTTTGAATCCGTTGGTTGTTATTATCGTATCCATTTTGTTTGCCGGTCTGCAGAACAGCAGTGCTACAGTACAGGTAATGGGAGTTCCCACACAGATCGCAACGATGATCCAGGGCGCGATTATGATCTTTGTTATTGCAGGTGATTTCTTCCAGAGGTATAAAATAGTGGTACAGAAGGAGGCGAAGGAATGATAGGTTTAATAATTTCCCTTTGCAGCGGTGCGATTATTTATGCAGTGTCTGTGATGTATGCAGGAATTGGCGAAACATTTTCTGAACGGGCCGGCATCATGAATCTTGGTGTGGAAGGCATTATGCTGATGGGTGCGGTAACCGGCTATATTGCAGCGGTAAATACACAGAATCTGGCACTGTCTTTTCTGGTAGTATTGCTGACAGGTGCCATATTAGGGCTTGTATTTGCGTTTTTGACGGTTACGCTGCAGTCGGATCAGACGGTGTGCGGTATGGCTATGCTGACCTTTGGTACCGGCCTGAGCGGATTCCTTGGCAAGGACGTAGCAGGTGTTGCTGCCAATCTTAAGTTTAATACGATTCCCATTCCGTTGCTGTCGGATATTCCCATCATCGGCGATATTTTCTTCCGGCATAACCTGCTGGTATATGCCATGTATTTTATTGTGCCGTTGTCCATGTTTTATATTTATAAGACACGATACGGATTAAAACTGCGGGCTTTAGGAGAGAATCCCGCCGCATTGGATGCTGCAGGTGAGAATGTATTTGCCATGCGTTATGGCTATGTGATCTTTAGCTGTATGATGATAACAATAAGCGGCGCCTGTGTATCCCTGGCGAATACAAATTTCTGGGCCAGCGGTATGACAGCGGGAAAAGGATGGATTGCGTTTGCGTTAGTAGCATTTTCCGCATGGAATCCGGTTAAACTAATGTTGGGTGCACTTTTATTCGGCTTTATCAGCTGTCTGGGAAGTAATCTTCAGATTTATCTGCCCCAGGTTCCTACAGAGTTTTACAGTGCACTGCCTTATCTGGCAACCGTGATCGCGCTGATCCTGTCAACGGGAAGTTTCCGCAGGAAACATACGGATGAACCGGCTGCTCTGGCAAAGCCATATGACAGAGAGAGCCGCTAAAAGAGGTGACGATCATTTTCTATCAGAGAAAGTGTCGACATAAAACAAAGAAAATTTTATATGTTTAAGGAGGAAGACAAATGAAAAAGAAGTGGTTAAGCATTCTTCTGGCAGCTGCTATGACAACAGCTATGCTTGCAGGATGTGGTTCCGGTGACACAGAGGAAAGCAGTGAAGAGACTGCGGAGGAAGCAGAAGACAGTGAAGAAGCTGCAGAAGGCGAAAAGAAGGATGTGAGCGATCTGGTCATTGGAGAACTCCATTACTCTGTTGTAGAAGACGGCGGCTGGGCACAGGCTATGCACCAGGGTATGCTGACAGCATGCGAACACCTGGGAATTGACACCGAAACCAATCTGCTGACCATGGAAGAGATTTCTGAGGAAGATCCGGCCCTGATCGAATCTGCAGTAGAAGAGCTGGTTGAGGGCGGAGCAGATATTATCTTTGGATGCTCCACCGGTTATGCAACCGTACTTTCTGAACTGCAGGAAGAATATCCGGAAGTTGTGTTCGCAAATCAGAATAATGATCTGTATGACAATATGGTAGAATTCCAGATCCGCGGTTACGAAGGCGATTTTGTTACCGGTTATCTGTGTGCACTGATGAACGAAGGCTCTAATGAACTTGGCTTCTGTGCAAGTATGGACGAAGCATCTGTACGTACAGCTATCAACGCCTTTGCCTTAGGTGCAAGATACGCAAATCCGGAAGCTACAGTACAGGTAGTCTGGGCTGACAGCTGGTATGATCTGGACATTGAATCTCAGAATGCAAAATCCCTTATCGACAAAGGCATTAAATATATGGGAATGGAAGCTTCTTCTCCGGCTGTTCCACAGACCTGTGAAGAAAACGGAGCTTTTTGTGTTGGATATAATGTTGATATGAAAGAATCCGCACCGGGAGCCGTTTTAACATCTTTTGTATGGAACTGGGCACCGATTTTTGAAGATATTCTGCAGAAGACTGCAGATGGTACCATTGATATCTCTGCTAACTACTACGAAGGCGGTGAATGTGCTGCGATTGCACCGATCAACGAAGATCTGGTACCGGCAGATGTGATCGCAAAAGTGGAAGAGCTGCAGGAGAAGATCGCAAATGGTGAAGTTGTGGTTTATGGCGGCGAGTTATTAAGTGATAAAGGAGAAGTTCTGGTTGAAGAAGGTCAGGTTCTGAGCGATGAAGATACTCTGGCACAGGATTTCTTTGTTGAAAATGTAATCGGCGGTAAATAAGCCGGAATGAAAGGATAAACTATGGACGCAGGTAAATTTCTGGAACTTTGTGAGCGCAGCAAACAGGGAGAGCAGATTTCCAGCGATGACTGGAATATAAAGTATGTAGCTAAAAACATGAAAAAGCTGGTAAAAGAATATGATCTTACCTGGGATAAACAGGTGGTTATTCCGGAGGATGAACAGCTGTTTAAAAATCTGTTTGCGGCAGCAAAACGATTTCTTTGTGAGACGGGTATCTATAATATATCCACAGGCAGGGTTCTGAAATTCACAGAAGAAGAGGTTGAAGAAGGAATCCGCAATATGAAAACAGAACTGGTTATGGGTGAAGGCAAGGATGCTGTTACGCTTGTAGCCAGAAAAGCGGAAGATGACCGTGATCCCGTTATCTGGGCCGGCAATCCGGGGTGTCCTACACCGGAAGAATTATTTTATCCGATCCTGCAAAGTATTGTGAAGGAACCGTTGATCGATCTTCTTACATGTGGCTCTCTGGTAACGGTAGACGGCTATCCGGTACACAATGGAGAACCTTCGGAACTTTTGGCGGTCAGAAGAGAACTGCAGTATTTGCGCAGGGCTTTGGAGGAGGCCGGACGTCCGGGCATGGGAATGTTAGCGGCAGAAAGTGCTGTGACAGAGATCGGTGATCTGGCGGCAACCTATGAAAAAGCGCTGCGTCCCTGTGATGCTCATCTCATTTCCATGTTCAATGAATTGATGATGGATAATGGAAATCTGGTAAGAGCTGCAAATACATTGGATTATAAGATGAAAAATGCTTCTCTTGCCTGTACCATCGTAGGCGGTATGGGCGGAGATGCGCCGGGAACTACGGTCCTTATGATCGCTTCCATGTTGGCGGCAAATATTATCTGTATGGCGGATTATCATCTGTGTCATCCGATCCATATGCATGAAATTGTAACTACGGCTCGCGGCTGTCTGTGGCTGCAGGCTGCATTATGTCAGACATTTGCCCAGGAAGCGCCGGCCATCATTGTATGTGATATCTGGCCTGCAAGCGGCGCTATGACGAAGGAGTTATTCTACGAAGTGGCGGCCAATGCCATTGTAGCTACGGTCAGCGGCGGTCATCTGGAGGGTGTCGGCGCAACTGCCGGTTCTTATCCAAACGGCACAGGTCTGGAAGTTCGTTTCATGGCTGAAGTGGGGAAAGCGGTGACACGGCAGAAGCTGACAAGAAAACAGGCAAACGAAATTGTGTTAAAGCTTTTGGAAAAGTACGAACCGATACTGCAGAAGAAAAACAGCAATTTGGGTGTTTGCTTTAGTGAGGCATATGACATGCAGACTATTACTCCGGTACCAAAATGGCAGGCAATGTATGAAGAAGTAAAGGCAGAATTAAAGGAAATGGGACTGGAATTATAAGAAAATACAGGAAAAGGTGCTGTATTGCAATATACAGTGCCTTTTTGACGTGTGGGAGCGTAATAACAAAAAATCAGATTATTCTTTTGCCTATTTAAAAGCTTTGTGATACACTGTTCCTAAAATGTGAGCAGAGGAGCTGCAAGTAAAAAGGAGATTATTATGATGAAAGTATGTTGTTTGAATGCTATTTCCGAGGTGGGAACCAAAAATTTTACGAATGATTACACGCTGACGGATAATATACAGGAAGCAGATGCTGTCCTGGTCCGCAGCGCAAATATGCATGACATGGAATTGCCGGATCAGCTGCTGGCTGTTGCCAGAGCCGGTGCGGGAGTCAATAACATTCCTATCGAAGAATGTACCGAAAAAGGTATTGTCGTGTTTAATACGCCGGGCGCAAATGCCAACGGTGTAAAGGAACTGGTTATTGCCGGTATGCTGATGGCTTCCCGGGATATCAGCGGAGGTATCAACTGGGTATATGAAAACAGCGATGATGAAAATATCGGCAAAAATATGGAAAAGAGCAAAAAAATGTTTGCCGGCTGTGAGATCAAAGGAAAGACTCTGGGCGTCATCGGTCTGGGTGCTATCGGTATAGAAGTTGCCAATGCAGCGGACGCACTGGGCATGCATGTATATGGATATGACCCGTTCCTTTCTGTAAATGGAGCACTTCGTCTGTCCAGATATGTAAAAGTCGTTGAGACAACAGATGCTATTTTTGAAAACTGTGATTATATCACACTGCATGTTCCCCTGGTAGATTCCACAAAAGAAATGATCAACAAGGAATCCATCGCTAAAATGAAAGATGGCGTGGTGATTTTGAATTATGCCCGGGATCTGCTGGTAAAGGACGAGGATATGGCTGCTGCATTAGAAGAAGGAAAAGTAAAGCGTTATATGACAGATTTTCCCAATGCAAAGACCTGTAAGATGAAAAATGTAATTGCGACTCCGCATTTGGGCGCTTCCACATTTGAGTCTGAAGAGAATTGTGCTGTTATGGCAGTAAAGGAACTGCGTGATTTCATTGAAACAGGACGTATCCGCAATTCTGTTAACTACCCGAACTGTTCTCTGCCGCCGGAAGAATGTGCCTGCAGAATCTGCATTTTAAATGTGAACAAGCCAAACATGATTATGAGCTTTACGTCTATTTTATCCGGTGCAGGGATCAATCTTCCCAATATGACAAATAAGAGCCGGGGCAATACCGCTTACACATTAATTGACTGTGACAGTGTTCCGGATGAGGCTCTGATTAATAAACTGCGTCAGATCGACGGAGTAAAAAGTGTCCGCGTGATTTATTATTAAGATAGTTTGAGTGAAGGTAGAGGAAAGAATGGAAATTGTAATCCATGTTTTGAAACATTCATGTATAGAAACTGCCAAGCTACTGCCATTTTTGTTTTTTACTTATCTGGCGATGGAGTATTTGGAGCATAAGGCAGGAGAGCGTACAGTGGCTGCCCTGCAGCGTTCCGGGAAAATGGGACCTTTGCTAGGCGGTATTCTGGGCGTGTTTCCGCAGTGTGGTTTTTCTGCTGCTGCATCCAATTTATATGCAGGAAGAGTGATTACTCTGGGCACGCTTCTGGCAGTATATCTGTCTACGTCAGATGAGATGCTGCCCATTTTGCTTTCGGCAAGAGTCGATGCAGGGCTGATCGGAGAAATACTTCTGGTTAAGATTCTCGTTGGAGTCGCAGCTGGATTTTTTGTGGATCTGTGTGTGAAGATCGGCAGGTTTGAGACGGGGGACAGACAGCATATTCATGCAATGTGCCAGCATGCCCATTGCCATTGCGAAGAAAGAAGCATATGGTACTCCGCAGCCGTACATTCACTTCAGATCGCAGTATTCCTTCTTCTGGTATCTGTGATCCTTAACGGCATTGTGGAATGTTACGGTGTGGAAAATCTGATGAGGGGCGTTTTTGCCTCTCCGTTCGGCAGTGTGTTTCTGGCGGGATTAGTGGGACTGATCCCTAACTGCGCGTCCTCTGTTGCCATTACACAATTATATTTAGAAGGCGTATTAAGCGCCGGAGGAATGTATGCAGGCCTGCTGTCCTGTGCGGGAGTGGGCGTGCTGGTATTATTCCGGTCCAACCATAAAATGAAAGAAAATGTAACCATTCTGGCGATGCTGTACGGAACCAGTGTTCTGGCAGGAATGTTGATCGAAATTTTCGTTTAACACGGGTAAAACAAGTTGCAGGGACATGATACAAGTTGTTATAATTTAGACAATCCAGCAGATGAAAATTGTATATCTGTTGTAAAAAGTAACATGTCAAGCGAAAGGAGATAGGAAATCTATGGGAAAAAAAGCAAAAATGGTACTGGATAAAGCATTTACAATTGCTCCGGTAGACAAAAGAATTTATGGTTCTTTTGTAGAACATCTTGGAAGATGTGTGTATGACGGTATTTATCAGCCGGGTCATGCTCTTTCTGACGAGAATGGATTCCGTAAAGATGTCCTGGAACTGGTGAAAGAATTAAATGTACCGATCGTACGTTATCCGGGAGGAAATTTTGTATCTAATTTCTTCTGGGAAGATAGTGTGGGTCCAAAGGAAAATCGTCCCAAACGTCTGGATCTGGCATGGAGAAGCACAGAGACAAACGAAGTAGGTCTTGGTGAATTTTCCAAATGGGCCAAAGAAGCAAACAGTGATGTCATGATGGCTATTAACCTGGGAACCAGAGGCATTGCCGACGCATTGAATCTTCTGGAATACTGCAATATGCCAAGCGGCACAAAATACAGCGATCTGCGTATCAGCCATGGTGTGAAGGATCCTTATAATGTAAAAGTATGGTGCCTGGGAAATGAGATGGACGGTCCATGGCAGTTAGGACATAAGACTATGGACGAGTACGGAAGACTGGCAGAAGAGACGGCTAAGGCCATGAAACTCATCGATCCTACCATCGAGCTGGTATCCTGCGGAAGTTCTAACAGAAATATGCCTACTTTCCCGAAATGGGAGGCAACTACTCTGGAATATACATATGATCATGTAGATTACGTATCCTTACATCAGTACTATGGAAATTATGCAGATGACAGCAATGATTTCCTGGCATATTCTGATGATATGGATGATTTCATTCACACTGTGATTGCAACCTGTGATTATGTAAGAGCAAAAAAACGCGGTAAAAAGGATATTAACTTAAGCTTTGATGAGTGGAATGTATGGTTCCATTCCAAAGCAGAAGAGAATGATATTACAACAAACCGTCCATGGCAGGTAGCTCCTACACTGCTGGAAGACATCTATACTTTTGAGGATGCTCTGCTTGTAGGTCTGCTTCTGATCACTCTGATCCGTCATGCAGACAGAGTAAAGATGGCATGTCTGGCTCAGCTGGTGAATGTTATCGCTCCGATCATGACAGATGTAAACGGCGGTGCTTCCTGGAAACAGACGATTTTCTATCCATTTATGCATGCATCCTGCTTTGGACGCGGCGTAGCTCTGCTTCCGGTATTGTCTTCTACCAAACATGCAACAGCAACTCATGATGAAGTAACTGACGTAGAGTCTGTAGCAGTATACAACGAAGAAAAAGAAGAGGTAACGATTTTTGCAGTAAACCGTAATCTGGAAGAGGATGTAGTTCTGGAAACAGATGTGAGAAGCTTCGAAGGCTACAAAGTACTGGAGCATATCGTTCTGGAATGTGATGATCTGAAGGCTGTGAACAGCGCCGGCACGGAAAGGGTAAAACCAGCCGTAACACAGCAGTCCCAGCTGGAAAATGGTACACTGAGAAGCATGCTGCATAAAGCATCCTGGAATGTAATCCGTTTAGGCAAGTAATAAATAAACAGGTTTCGTTAAATAGCAAGAGGTTGTTTGTTATCAAAAAGCAAATTGATGAGAGCAATCTCTTGTTTTTTGTCAAAAATTGTGCAAACTGAAAAAAAAGTACTATTTTTTTAGTTATTTTTATGCAAAAAAGCAAAAAACATGTTGACCATTTGTGATACAAGTTGGTATTATATATATATACAAAGTCGTAGGATTATTTTACAGATCCGTATGGCATGTATAAAAAATAAGAATGGAGGAAAAAAGCATGAAAAAGAAAGTGATCAGCTTATTGCTTTGTGCAGCTATGGTGGGAACCATGTTAACAGGCTGTGGCGGAAGCAGTGAAGATGCTGACAGCAGTGATGCAGCAGAAGCAACCGAGGAAGATGCTGATGCAGAAGAAGATGCAGAGGAACCAGCTGCAGCGGATGAGGAAGGTACCGTTGGTACGAACACGTTCGTTGATGGTGGTACACCATTGGAACTGTGGACATTCCAGGAACTGCACGTAGATTTCTATACACAGATGGCAGATATCTGGAACGAACAGAATCCTGACAAACCAATCAACTTAACTGCATCTACAGGTGAATCATCTCAGGTTCATACAAAATTGTTAGTTGCACTTCAGTCTGGTACTGGTGCTCCTGATATCTGTGACGTTGAGATCGGTCACTATGCTACATTCCTGGAAGACGATTACTTCCTGCCACTGAATGACATTGTTTCTCAGTATGAAGACGACGTAGTTATGTCCCGTATCACGATGTACGGCAAAGATGATAACTACTACGGAATTGACTTCCATCTGGGAGCATCTGTTATGTACTACAACATGGACATCATGAACGAAGCTGGTGTTGATCCTGCTACTATCGTTACATGGGATGACTATGTAGAAGCTGGTAAAGTAGTTCTTGAAAAGACTGGCAAACCTATGTGTGCTGTTGAAATTACTGACCTGTTCCTGCCACAGCTGATGCTGGAAGAAAAAGGTATT
The DNA here is from genome assembly GCA_050944855.1 of Lachnospiraceae bacterium. Classification (GTDB taxonomy): domain Bacteria; phylum Bacillota; class Clostridia; order Lachnospirales; family Lachnospiraceae; genus Lactonifactor. The sequence continues at coordinate 198,737 of JBMNRU010000001.1, read as the reverse complement.
CAGTATGTTAAAGATGGCGAACCAGATATCAACACAGCAGAACATGCAGAAGTTATCGAGTACATCCGTGATATGATGGATCTTGGTATCTGTATCGTAGCTCCAGGCGGAAAAGTTCATACTGATGAATGGTATGGTTTCCTGAACGATGCTGGTGTTGCTTCTATCGGTATGCCTCTGTGGTACATGGGACGTTTCACAGACTACTGCCCAGACTTAGCTGGTAAGATCGCTATCTACAATGTTCCAGTATGGAATGAAGGCGATGTTCCTATGGTATTACAGGGTGGTACAGGTACATCTGTATGTGCAACATCCGAACATGCTGATTTAGCAAAAGAATTCCTTGCTTGGGCTAAATTATCTGAAGAGGGTAACAGACTGATCTGGGATCTCTTAGGATTTGACCCGATCAATGTTGCTCTGTGGTCTGATGAAGAAATGACTCATAACCCAGACAACAAATTCGTTGCATACTTCCAGAACAACCCATTTGATGCTCTGAATGCAGTTAAAGATGAGTATGGTGTTGATGGACTGGTTGCTCCTGATATCTCTGGTGCTTATGCTGCAACATACAGTGTATTAGTTTCTACTACCTACCAGACTGTATTTGAATCTGATACGGAAACACCTGCAGCTGACATCTTAGAGACAGAGCAGTCAACAGTTATCTACTAATTGCATATTTGTTTAATATCAAAATGTAGATGAAGCGCCGTTGTGCGATAAGCTCATCTGCTCCCTGCCGGGCAACCGGCAGGGGAAGATGAGAACTACCGTATGAGGGCTTATTTTTTTTCTGACTCAATACGGAGGTGGAGAACGTGAAAGAAAAGAATATAGTGCAAAAGTTTCTGTATTCACAGAAGGCAGCACCCTACGTATTTGTGCTACCGTTTCTTTTAACATTTGTAATTTTCTTTATCTATCCATTGATTGATTCTATCATCATGAGTTTCCAGAAAGTTTCCGGTTCTGGTAATGAGTGGGTAGGCTTAAAGAACTACGAAACACTATTAAATCCAATCTTTTATAAATCTTTAAAGAACAGTTTGGTTTATACGGTAGTAACATTGTGTTTGATGATTCCTATCCCAATGTTACTGGCTACTGCTTTGAATAGTAAATTGATGAAAGCGAAAACTGTTTTCCGAAGCGTAATGTTTATTCCGGCATTAACTTCCGTTGTAGTTGCCGGTACAGTATTCCGTTTAATGTTCGGTGAACTGGAAGGCGCTTTTTTCAATAGAATTATTGGATTTTTCGGTATGGAACCGATGATTTGGCTGAGAAATCAGGGAACTGTATGGCTTGCTTTGTTTATGATCTGTTTGTGGCGTTGGACAGGTGTTAATATGATGTACTACCTGTCAGGTTTACAGCAGATTCCCGGCGATTTATATGAATCTGCCGATATTGACGGAGCTACTTCCGTTCAGAAGTTCCTTCATATAACACTCCCATTATTAAAACCAACAACTATTTATGTATTAACCATTTCAGTATATGGTGGTATGGCAATGTTTACCGAATCCTACATCTTGTTTAATGGTAATAAATCACCAAACAACGTAGGTACTACCATTGTTGGTTATCTCTATCGAATGGGTTGGGAACAGAATCACATCGGACTGGCATGTGCGGTTGGATGCGTGCTGATCGTCCTTGTTCTTATTGTAAATATAATTCAGCTTGGTCTGAACGGTACATTTAAGAAAGGAGAGGATTAATTATGAGTATGACAAAAAAGAACAGAATCGGAACTACCTTATTAATTCTCTTTTTCCTGATTGTTGCTTTTATTACTTTGACACCGCTTATTCTGCTGTTTACAGCGTCTCTTAGACCGGGTGCCGAGTTGATGAGAAACGGTTTGAGTTTCAGCATTGACTGGGATAATGCAAACTTTGATACGTATAAAATGTTATTCAGTGGTAATAATGCATATTTTTCATGGTATAGGAACAGTTTAATCATTACTGTAGTTCAGGTGGTTTTAGCACTGCTGTTAAGCTCTATGGTAGGTTATGGTTTTGCTATGTATGATTTCAAGGGAAAGAACGCATTATTTATGTGTGTACTTCTTGTTATGATGATACCTACAGAAATTATTCTTCTTCCTTTGTATCGTATGACAATTGCCATGAAGACGATCGATACGATGTGGGGTGTTATTCTACCGTTTATGGTTATCCCTATGCTGATATTCTTCTTCCGTCAGTACCTAAGTGGTATTCCAAAAGACTTTTTGGATGCGGCCCGTGTAGATGGATGTACAGAGTATGGTATCTATGTAAAGATCATGGTTCCTTTGATGAAACCGTCTTTCGCATCTATGGGTATCTATGAAGGTATGCAGAGCTGGAATAATTTGCTGTGGCCAATGATCGTTATGAGAAGTGTGCAGAACACAACACTTCCTGTAGGTCTTTCCAGTTTGATGACACCTTATGGTAACAATTACGATATTCTGATTGCAGGTTCTTGCTTTGCAATCGTTCCGATCTTAGTCTTATTCGTATGCTTCCAGTCTTACTTTATTGATGGTATGACTGCCGGCGGTGTAAAAGGTTAATGAATAGGACAATTTTAATTTCATAGTATGAGAGTGATCAGGGTTGCTGTATGACTAAGTTTTAGGAATACATCAGCCCTGATTTTACTCTGTTGGGATTTTGACGGGATTACAAGATGAAATTATTTTTATATCGGTGAGAGGAGGATATTGAGAAATGAGTACAAATCAGAAATTAAAGTATAATCAGGTGTGGATCCCTCAAAGAGCAGACCCCTATGTATACCGTCATACAGATGGGATGTACTATTTTACGGCGTCGGTACCTGCTTATGACAGAATTGTATTAAGAAGGGCAGAAAGCCTGGAAGCACTGGCCAAAGCAGAAGAGCATACCATATGGGTCAAGCATGAAAAAGGCCCTATGAGTGAGCATATCTGGGCGCCGGAGCTGCATTACCTGGAGGGTAAATGGTATGTATATTATGCCGGCAGCGATGTGGATGATATCTGGGCGCTGCGTCCATATGTATTGGAATGTGCGGATGCTGATCCGATTACCGGAACCTGGACAGAAAAAGGCAAGATGCAGAGAGCGGACGGAGACGAATTTTCTTTTGAAGCTTTTTCACTGGACGCTACTGTATTTGAAAATAAAGGAATTTATTATTATGTATGGGCGGAAAAAGTAGGTGTAGGCAAACAGATTTCCAATCTGTATATTGCAGAAATGGAATCACCCTATAAATTAAAAACAGAACAGGTACTTCTTACTACCCCGGATTATGACTGGGAGAGAGTCGGTTTCTGGGTAAATGAAGGCCCATTTGTCATTAAGAATAAGAGCGGTAAGTTATTCCTTACGTTTTCAGCCAGTGAAACAGGTGCGGCTTATTGTGTAGGCATGCTGACGGCAGATGTGGATTCGGATCTGTTAGATCCGTTATCCTGGAAAAAGTCCCGTTATCCCGTTTTGCGTACAGAAGAAGCAAAAGGTATTTACGGACCGGGACATAATTGTTTTACAAAACTTCCGGATGGTACAGATATTATGGTTTATCATGCGAGAACAGAAAAAGAAATCATTGGAAATCCGCTTTACAATCCCAACCGCCATGCGATGCTGATGAAAGTGAAGTGGGATGAAGAGGATAACCCGGTATTTTCATACGACGAATAAGGAGGAAGTTCTGTGAAAAGATTAGTTGTAAATCCATTGAACAAAAAAGGAAAAATTGAAAAAGAAGTTTACGGTCATTTTTCGGAGCATCTGGGAAGATGTATTTATGAAGGACTGTACGTGGGAGAAGATTCTCCTATTGCCAATGAAAAAGGAATCCGCAAGGACGTGGTAGAGGCTTTAAAAGCCATGGGAATTCCGGTTCTTCGCTGGCCGGGCGGCTGTTTTGCAGATGAATATCACTGGAAAGACGGTATCGGCCCGAAAGAGGAACGAAAAAAAATTGTAAATACCCACTGGGGCGGTGTGACAGAAGACAATAGTTTCGGTACCCATGAGTTTATGGAACTTTGCGATCAGTTGGGCTGTGAAGCATATATTAACGGAAATCTGGGAAGCGGTACCGTTCGTGAAATGAGCGAATGGGTAGAATACTTGACTTCTGACGCTATCTCTCCTATGACAGAACTTCGGAAGAAAAACGGAAGAGAAAAAGCCTGGGATGTGAAATATTTTGGCGTTGGAAATGAAAACTGGGGCTGCGGCGGCAATATGAATCCGGATTTTTATGCCAATGAGTTCCGCCGGTATTCTACTTACTGTCGGATCTATGATGAAAACCGTCCGTTATATAAAATTGCCTGCGGGCCAAACACAGATGATTATAAATGGACAGAGGGGCTGATGAAAACTCTGCAGCCGGATGTAAAATATAACGGGCATGTGATTGACGGTATTTCCCTGCATTACTATACCGTTCCTAATACATGGGATGATAAAGGATCCGCAACAGAATTTGATGTGGAAGAATATTATCGCACCCTGGAAAAGACGCTGTACATGGATGAACTGATCAGCCGTCACAGTGATATTATGAATCAGTATGATCCGAAAAAAGAACTGGGTCTGATCGTAGATGAGTGGGGAACCTGGTATAACGTAGAGCCGGGCACTAATCCGGGCTTTTTATATCAGCAGAACACCATGAGGGATGCCATTGTGGCAGGTCTTAACCTGAATATTTTCCACAAACATGCAGATCGCGTGAAGATGGCAAATATCGCCCAGCTGGTAAATGTTCTTCAGTCTGTGATTCTGACAGAAGGTGAGAAGATGATTCTTACACCTACTTACTATGTATTCCGTATGCTGCAGAAGCATCAGGGCAGTATGGCAGTGGAAACCTGTGTAGAGTCAGAAGAAATCGGTGCCGGAGCAAGCAAGGTTCCTTGTCTGTCGGAATCAGCATCTATAGCAGAAGATGGCAGCATGAATCTTACGGTTGTTAACTTGAGCGCAGAAGAAAGCTATGAAGTAAAAAGTATTCTGGTGGAAACACAGGTGCATGAGGTAGAGGCAGAAATATTGACGGACAAAATAGACGCATACAATACCTTCGAAGAAGGAGAAACAGTAAAAGCAGAGCCGTTTACGGATTATACCATTACCGAAAAAGGCGTAAGCTTTACGATCCCGCCTTGCAGTGTTTTGCAGTTTACGATCCGCTGATATGGGAGAGAATCAGAGAATCTGCAAAAAGTGTCTGCTGAAAGAAATGTCGGAGGCGGAATATTTTCGTAATCTCTATGACTATATTGAACGTCTGGATGATGACGTGAAAACCACGCCGGAAGTTTATGAGCAGCGGCTTGCCATATGTAAGCAGTGTGATAATCTTGTGAACGGCATGTGCAGGATCTGCGGCTGTTATGTGGAATTGCGTGCGGTGATAGCGGTAAGGTCCTGTCCTGCGGTGGAGCAAAAATGGAAAGCAGTTTCTGCAAAATGACTTTTCAGAGGCAGATATTTTATGTGTTTTTATGAAGTTTGATGACTATAAAATATGAAAATAACGTTTAGAATGAAAACCGTCTACAAAATTAGACGGTTTTTCTTCGCTTTTTGTATAAAATGAAGTACATATCTTGATGATGCTATTTTGCTTGTGTACAATAGTATCAATGTTAAAGTTTAGTGGGGGCTAAAACTATATCATGAAATGGAGAGGAGAAGGTTATTTATGGATCAAATGTTGTATCTTGCGCCAGTTTTGGGTATACTGGCCCTGCTCTTTGCACTTTATCTGAGCAGAAAAATTATGAAACAAAACCCGGGGAATGAACGGATGAAAGAAATTTCATCATTCATTCATGAAGGAGCGCAGGCGTTCCTGGTATCAGAGTACAAAATTTTAGTTATTTTTGTTGCAGTTATTTTTGTACTGGTTGGAATTGGACTTGGCAGCTGGACAACCGCATTCTGTTTTGTTGCAGGCGCAGTCTTTTCTACCGTTGCGGGTTATTTCGGTATGCAGGTAGCAACAAAAGCAAATGTACGTACTACACAGGCGGCTGCTGAAGGCGGCATGAATCGTGCCCTCTCAGTTGCATTTTCCGGCGGAGCCGTTATGGGAATGTGTGTAGCCGGTCTGGGTCTTTTAGGTGTGAGTCTGGTATATATTATTACAGGAGATGTGGATGTGCTGTTTGGATTCAGTCTGGGTGCATCATCCATTGCATTATTTGCCCGTGTAGGCGGTGGTATTTATACAAAGGCTGCCGATGTAGGGGCTGACTTAGTTGGTAAAGTAGAAGCGGGTATTCCGGAGGATGACCCAAGAAACCCGGCTGTTATAGCAGATAATGTAGGTGATAACGTAGGTGATGTTGCAGGTATGGGGGCAGACCTGTTTGAGTCCTATGTAGGTTCTATTATATCTGCGATTACTCTTGGTGTGGCTACCTATGCGGCAGCAGGTGCAGTATTTCCTTTGGCTCTGGCAGCAGCCGGTAATCTGTCATCGATTATCGGATGTTTCTTCGTGAAAGGAAAAGATGATTCCAATCCTCATAAAGCATTAAAGGCGGGTACATATATAGCAAGTCTTTTAGTTATCGTGTTCGCTGTTATATTAAGTGTTGCACTCTTCGGCAATTTCAATGCGGCCATTGCAGTTATTTTAGGTTTGGTTGTAGGTCTGATCATTGGTGTGATCACAGAAATCTATACATCCGGCGATTATCGTTTTGTAAAAGAAATTGCAAGACAGTCCGAGACTGGTCCGGCAACAACGATTATCAGCGGAATTGCAGTAGGTATGCAGTCTACGGCATTCCCGATCCTTCTGATCGGTTTGGGTATTTTTGTTTCTTATATGTTCTGTGGTTTATATGGTATTGCACTGGCAGCAGTAGGTATGCTGTCTACAACAGGTATTACTGTGGCAGTGGATGCGTATGGTCCGATCGCTGACAATGCCGGTGGTATTGCCGAGATGGCCGGCCTGGATAAGGGCGTACGTAAGATCACAGACCAGCTGGATGCAGTGGGAAATACAACAGCAGCTATGGGAAAAGGCTTTGCTATTGGTTCTGCAGCGCTGACAGCACTTGCATTGTTTATCTCTTATGCGGAAGTAACACAGTTATCTGTTATTGATATTTTGACACCGAATGTTGTTATCGGTCTGTTTGTGGGAGGCATGCTGCCGTTCTTATTCTCTTCTATGACTATGAATTCTGTATCAAAGGCAGCCAATAAGATGATCGAAGAAGTTCGCCGTCAGTTCCGTACCATTCCTGGCATTATGGAAGGTACCGGCAAACCGGATTATACTTCTTGTGTATCCATTTCCACACAGGCAGCGTTAAAGGAAATGCTGGTTCCTGGTATTATGGCGGTGGTATCTCCTCTGATCGTAGGCATGCTGCTGGGCGTAGAGGCATTAGGCGGTATGTTAGCCGGCGCTCTGGTAACCGGTGTATTGACAGCGATCTTTATGTCCAATGCCGGCGGTGCATGGGATAATGCAAAGAAATATATTGAAGAAGGTTCCCATGGCGGCAAGGGAAGCGAAGCTCACAGAGCAGCAGTAGTAGGCGACACGGTAGGTGATCCGTTTAAGGATACTTCCGGTCCGTCCATCAATATTCTGATCAAACTGATGACGGTAGTGTCCCTGGTATTCGGCAAATTCATTTTAGAGTATGGCGGTATTTTAATGTTTTAAACGGTAAGTAGAAAAGGAATGGACGTCCGGCGGGATGTCCATTCCTTTTTTGGCTCTATCTATAGATTATCAGCCTTGTTTTCCTTGCAAGAACAGTTATCCTTGTGATAAAATGATAGAAAATGTAACATTAATACAGGAAAGGTGCATAGAACATGAAACGAGTATTGCTGAAATTAAGCGGTGAGGCACTGGCGGGTCCGAATAAGACAGGCTTTGATGAGGCGACAGTAATAGAGGTTGCCAGACAGGTAAAAGTGCTGGTTGACGAGGGTTATCAGATCGGTATTGTGATCGGCGGCGGTAATTTCTGGAGAGGGCGGACTAGTGAGACCATTGATCGTACGAAAGCAGATCAGATTGGTATGCTGGCTACTGTGATGAACTGTATTTATGTATCCGATATTTTCAGATATATGGGGATGAAGACACAGGTACTGACTCCCTTTGTATGCGGAGCATTCACAGACTTGTTTTCTAAGGATAAAGCGAATGCATGTTTTGCACAGGGGATGGTAGTATTCTTTGCAGGAGGGACCGGGCATCCCTATTTCTCAACAGATACAGCCACGGTACTTCGAGCGATCGAGATTGAGGCGGAGACTATTTTACTTGCCAAAGCTGTCGACGGCGTATATGACAGTGATCCGAAAGTGAATCCGGAAGCAAAGAAATATGATGAAATCAGTATCCATGAAGTGATTGAGAAAAAACTTGCGGTTGTAGATATGACTGCTTCTATTATGTGCATGGAACATAAGATGCCCATGCTGGTATTTGCCTTGCAGGAAGCAGACAGTATTGTGAACACGGCACATGGTATTTTGAGCGGAACAAAAGTTACAGTATAATTGGGAGGGAAGAAAAATGGATGAAAGAATTCAGGTTTATGAAACAAAGATGACAAAGAGTTTAGATAATTTAAATTCAGAATTGGGCACCATCCGTGCAGGACGTGCAAATCCGCATATCCTGGATAAAATCGTAGTAGACTATTATGGAGCGCCAACACCTCTTCAGCAGGTTGCAAACGTTACAATTCCTGAAGCTCGTATGATTCAGATTCAGCCCTGGGAAGCATCTTTGGTAAAACCGATTGAAAAGGCGATTCTTACCTCTGATCTGGGAATTAATCCCAGCAATGACGGACGGATCATTCGTCTGGTTTTGCCGGAATTGACAGAAGAGCGCAGAAAAGAATTAGTAAAAGACGTAAAGAAAAAAGGTGAAGCATGTAAGGTTGCCATCCGTAATATTCGTCGTGACGCCAATGATACCTTTAAAAAGCTGAGCAAGCAGGATGTATCGGAAGACGAGATCAGAGAACTGGAAGAGAAAGTACAGAAAATGACAGATAAGTACATTAAAGATGTAGATGCAGCAATCGAAAATAAATCAAAGGAAATCTTAACCGTATAACAAGAAATAGAAGAGGGGCACATATCATTTATGGATGGTGCCTCTTTTATACGTAGAGAGGAGAACATATGAACGTACCTAGGCATATTGCAATTATATTGGATGGCAATGGCAGATGGGCGAAGGCAAAAGGAATGCCGAGAAGTTACGGGCATGTAAAAGGCTGTGAGAATCTGGAGAAAATCTGTGATATTGCGAAAGAACTGGGTGTAAAGTATCTGACTGTCTATGCCTTTTCCACGGAGAACTGGAAACGTTCCAAAGAGGAAGTAGACGGTTTGATGAAGCTGTTTCGGAATTATTTGAAAAAATGCCTGAAAATCGCTGAAAAAAATAATATGTGTGTGCGTGTGATCGGAGATCCCACTGCTTTTGACGCAGATATTCAGGAAGGAATCCGCACGTTGGAAGAATACTCTAAGGATTTTACGGAACTGCATTTCCAACTGGCACTGAACTATGGAAGCCGGGATGAGATTACCCGCGCGTCACGAAAAATGGCGAAGGATGTGCAGGATGGGAAGTTAAATCCGGAAAAAATTACGGAAAATACCATTCAGGAGTATCTGGATACTCACGGACTGCCGGATCCGGATCTTATGATCCGTACCAGCGGGGAGGAGAGACTTTCTAATTTTCTGCTGTGGCAGCTGGCGTATTCGGAGTTTTACTTTACCGATGTGGCATGGCCGGACTTTAAAAAAGAGGATCTGGAAAAGGCTATAGAGAAATATAACAGCAGAGAACGCCGGTTTGGCGGTGTAAAGGAGGAAACGCATGTTTAAGACGAGATTATTAAGCGGTATCGTTCTTGTTCTTGGTGCACTGCTTACGATTATGGCAGGCGGCGTAGTGCTTTGGATTACTTTGCTGTGTATTTCTGTGATCGGCATGCAGGAGTTTTACAGGGTAATGAAGATAGAGGAACAGAATTTTGGGCAGTTGGAGGTTATGGGATATATCGGCGCTGTGCTGATATATATCGCACTTCTTTTCCAGGCATCTGAGTTTGCCATGGTGGCGCTTTTGTTTGCCCTTGTTGTGTTTATGTCAGGATATGTGTTTACGTATCCGAAATATACCATTCAGCAGGTGATGACAGCACTGTTTGGCATTGTCTATGTGGCTGTCATGCTTTCTTATATTTATCAGACCCGCTGCCTGCCGGACGGCAAATTGGTGGTGTGGCTGATTTTCCTGAGTTCCTGGGGAAGCGATACCTGTGCTTATTGTGTAGGCATGCTGATCGGAAAACATAAGATGGCGCCGGTATTAAGTCCGAAAAAGTCAGTCGAAGGTGCGGTAGGAGGTGTCGTGGGAGCTGTGCTGCTGGGATGTCTTTATGCATTGCTGCTGAAACAGCCGATACTTATTTACGGAATCCTGTGTGGCGTGGGAGCGCTTATTTCTATGGTGGGAGATCTGGCTGCATCGGCTGTGAAGCGAAGCCAGGATGTGAAGGATTATGGACATCTGATTCCCGGCCATGGAGGAATTTTAGATCGTTTTGACAGTGTGATTTTTATATCTCCGTTTATTTATTTTTTGGCCGCTGTTTTTTTGTAAAAGATCATTTTGTCTGTTTATAAGTAAAAGGATATGAGGAAAAATATATGAAAAAAATTGCAATTTTAGGTTCCACGGGTTCCATAGGGACACAGACTCTGGATGTGGTAAGGGAAAATGGTGATATTCAGGTGCTGGGTATCAGTGCCGGCAGTAATATTGAGATGCTGGAAGCACAGGTGCGGGAATTTGCGCCTCGTTTGGCGGCCGTCTGGAGAGAAGATAAAGCAAAGGAATTAGCTGTGCGGATCCGGGATACTTCTACCCGCGTTGTATGGGGGATGGAAGGTCTGTTGGAACTGGCAGCCATGGAAGAAACAGAGATTCTGGTGACCGCAATTGTGGGTATGATCGGAATCCGCCCTACCATCGCTGCGATAAAAGCCAGAAAAGATATTGCCCTGGCGAACAAAGAGACATTAGTAACCGCAGGGCACATTATTATGAAGCTGGCCCGTGAATATGGGGTGAGAATTCTGCCGGTAGACAGCGAGCACAGTGCTATTTTTCAGTGTTTGCAGGGAGAAGAATCTAAAAGTATTCATAAACTGTTGATTACCGCTTCCGGCGGACCATTTCGGGGTAAAAAGACGGCGGATCTGGAACATGTCACGGTGGAGGATGCACTGAAACATCCCAATTGGGCTATGGGGCAGAAGATTACCATTGATTCTGCAACGCTGGTCAATAAAGGCCTGGAAGTGATGGAAGCGAAATGGCTGTTTCATATGGATCTGGATCATATTCAGGTGGTTGTGCAGCCTAAGAGCATCATTCATTCTATGGTAGAGTTTACAGATGGCGCTGTTATGGCCCAGATGGGAACTCCCAATATGAAATTGCCGATCCAATATGCACTGTACGGGGGAAAACGCCGTTATCTGCCGGGGGACAGACTGGATTTTACAACTCTTACGTCCATTGCCTTTGAAGTTCCGGATATGGAGACCTTTAAAGGACTGCCGCTGGCAATTTCCGCTTCCCGTACGGGCGGTTCTATGCCTACGGTATTTAATGCGGCAAATGAGAAAGCGGTAAGTTTATTTCTACATAGAAAAATTCAGTTTTTAGATATTTACAGAATCATTGAAGAATGTATGGATAGGCATCAGGTAGTATCAAATCCAACGGTAGAAGAAATACTAGAGACAGAAGCAGAAACTTATCGGTGGATTGAAAGCAGGTGGTAATTTGACTTTGATTTGGAAAATTTTTCTGGCAGTACTGATTTTCAGTATTGTAGTTTTATTTCATGAACTGGGACATTTTTTACTTGCAAAAAAGAATAAAATTACGGTAACCGAATTTTCTCTTGGGATGGGACCAAGATTACTGTCCACGGTAAAGGGAGAAACCCGATATTCCCTGAAATTGCTGCCTTTTGGCGGGGCCTGTGCTATGGCGGGAGAGGATGACGATGACAATAGCACGGGATCTTTTCAGAATGCTTCTGTCTGGGGGCGGATTTCCGTGGTAGCTGCCGGGCCGATTTTCAACTTTATTATGGCTTTTGCCGGCGCCATGATTATTGTCGCTGCTGTGGGGGTAGATGAACCGGAGGTGGCTTATGTGACGGAAGGGTCTGCCGCAGAAGCTGCAGGACTTCAGGCTGGCGATAAAATTACAGAATTTGAAGGACGGAATGTTTATCTGGGAAGGGATGTGAGTACGTACATTTCCATCCATGGATTAGAAGATTCTCATCTTTCCCTTTCTTATGTGAGGGACGGTCAGGAATATGAGATGACTTATGATGCGGACAGTGAGACGAAGTATATGCTGGGATTTACTTATAATCCTACAGGCGAAGCGGAAGTGTTGTCCCTGACCCAGGGACTGCCGCTGCAAAAGGCCGGAATAGAAGTGGGCGCCGTGATCACTTCCATAGATGGACTGCCCATTGCGGATGGTGCAGCCCTGCAGGCGTATATAGAAGAACATCCTTGGTCCGATCAGTCTGTGAAAGTGGAATATGAATTTGAGGGAGCCATGTATGAAACCACAGTGACTCCTGTTATCTATGAAAATATACAGCCGGGATTTACGGTAAATCCTTATCGAGAATCTACCAGTGCGCTGGGGGTTGTCCGGTATGGTCTGGCAGAAGTCCGCTTTTGGATCAGATCCACTTTGGACAGTCTGGAAATGTTAATCAGAGGCCGGTTTACGGTAAATGATCTTTCCGGTCCTGTGGGAATTGTGGATGGTATCGGCGATACGTATGATGAAGCCAAAGAAGAAGGAGCGGGCACCGTGTGGCTGACCATGATCAACTGGGTAATTTTGCTGTCTGCCAATCTTGGTGTGATGAATTTACTGCCGCTTCCGGCATTGGATGGAGGAAGGCTGGTATTCCTTGTAATCGAGGCCGTCAGAGGCAAGAAAGTAAATCCAAACGTAGAAGGTATGATACATTTTGCAGGACTGATGGCGTTGATGGCACTTATGGTGTTTGTGATGTTTCAGGATATACAAAAAGCGATATTTTAAAGAGGAAACTGCTGCTTATGCAGCGAATTCCTTTGGAGGACAAAAGTGGAAATGGCGACGCAGATATTTGTATTGATGGTTGGATTTATCATGCTGATGAAAGGGGCAGACTGGTTTGTGGATGGCGCAGCCGGAATCGCAAAAAGGTTTGCTATCCCTCCATTGGTGATCGGTCTGACGATCGTGGCGATGGGGACCAGCGCGCCGGAAGCTGCCGTTAGTATTACGGCTGCCTTAAAAGATAATGCCGGGATTACCATCGGCAATGTGCTGGGAAGTAATATTTTAAATACTTTGATTATTTTGGGCCTGGCATCTGTGATAACGTCCATAGCGGTGGCAAGGTCTACCGTTATAGTAGAAATACCGTATATGCTGGGTATTACTCTTTTGTTGGCTGTGTTGGGATATACCGGTCAAAGCATTACTTTTATAGAAGGCGTTGTCTTATGGGCAGCTTTTATTCTGTATTTGTGCTATTTGTTCCGTGTATCTGTAGTTGACAGGGAAGATCCCACAGAAGAGACGGAAAATGTCAGTGTCAAAAAATTAGTCCTTTTCATTGCTGTGGGAATCCTTTTGATTCTCTTTGGCAGTGATTTTGCAGTAGATGCAGCTACAAAGATTGCGCAGATCATGGGTATGAGCGAGAGATTCATTGGTCTGACGATTGTGGCTTTCGGGACTTCACTGCCGGAACTGGTGACATCTGTATCTGCCTCACGGAAAGGGGAGGCAGACATCGCAATCGGAAATATTGTAGGCAGCAATATTTTTAATATTTTGTTTGTGGTAGGGACAACGGCTCTTATCACACCGGTTTTGTTTGAGACGAAATTCCTTGTGGATGCTCTGGTTGCGGCGGCATCCGGGGTCTTGCTCTGGGTTTGTGTGTGGAAAAAAGGAAAACTGACCAGAGGCGGAGGCATCGTGATGCTGGGTGCATATGCAGCATATTTTGCGTATCTGTTGTAAAAATAAGTTTTGTAAAAAGGGCTGGTGCCGGTTTTGGCATCAGCCCTTTTGTGTAGAGATCAGACAAGCTCTGCAATCCGGGTTACCCCCACATAGATTTCCTGTATTTTGTACCATGTTTTGTAGTCAACAATTCCCGTTTGAGGCAGATTGAAAATCCGTTGGAATGCACGCACTGCCGCCTGTGTGTCTTCGCCGTAAATACCGTCTGCGTCGATAGATGGAATGGCAGAATAGATATCTCCAATGGTATTTAGCTGGTCCTGCATCTGCAGAACCTTATCGCCGCTGGAGCCGATATCCAGATTACGTCCGGGCCAGGAAGCCGGGATGCCGGAAATTTCTTCCGCAGAATTGATGTACATATTATCTCCGTAATAATTGCGCAGAATTTCAATGGCGGAATATCCCTGGTCGCCCAGATATTTAGAACCCCACTGGCTGAGCCAGTTAGGACAGGTGACACGCTGTCCGTCACAGTACTGAGTCAGGATCGGTTGTTTCACATTGGGGCGGGAGAGATAATTGCTGAATAATTCATCGGTAATGCTGGAAATATTATCAAAAACATTACGGCCATGGATCCATTTGTGATCATATGCGGTGGAGGAGGTAATAGTAAAATCATAGCCTTTATTCCGATACCACTCCGTATATACTCTGTTTAAGGTAAAGGACATAATAGCCAGTATATTGGCGCGGATGGTTTCCGCGGGCCAGGTAGCATAGATTTCACTGGAAGCTACATTTTTAATATAATCCCGATAACGCACATAATAATTCTGAGCAGTGGAATCTCCGGGAGTACCGTCATGTACGACTACATATTCTGGGACAACCACCCGGCTTAAAACAATTTCCCCGGTTTCATTTGTAGGCTTGATCTCATCTTCCGGAATCTTGGGAGGATATTCTGCGAACAGAGTATGGGCAGGAATTACAATATCTTCAAAATCTTCTGCCGGGGAAATGGGCTGCATTCGCACAGGCTGGAGTGCTTCTGTGGTGGGCAGGATTTCCGCTCCGGAGATATCGACCGGTTCGAAGCCGTCAGCAGATACCCGGATGGTATATTCCGAGTAGGGCTGGTATTCCGAAGGTGCCATGCTGTAATCCAGTGGGGGAGCGCTTAAAGAAATCTGAGGTGTCTGTCCGGAAGAATCTGTCGTTAATTCTTCCAGAATCTGGTCGGGTTCTCCGGTGTAGGAGATGGATACCCGGGCATTTTCTATGGGCAGATTACGAAGTGTGGATTGTACTGTAACCTGCAAAAAACCGGTATCTATCTGGTCGTTGTTTGCTACTTGCATAGATCGAATGGGCATTTTGAACCTCAAAATGACACTTTTACCATTAATATATGTAACTTTACAGAAGAAGTTGACTTTTTACACATTTTTAACAAAGGTAATATTTTGGATTTTACAAAGTATTGATACTATTTTATTGTTCCAAAGGAACAGATAAAAAAAGAAAAATATAAAATGAAAAAAGAGGAGTAAAAAGTATGAAGAAAAAAACAGTAGCTGTATTACTGGCAGCAACCATGACGATCGGTATGTTAGTTGGATGCGGAAGTTCGAAAAATGCTGAATCAGCAGAAAATGTGGCCGGTGCGATTTCCGTTCTTTCACGTGAAGATGGTTCCGGTACCAGAGGTGCATTCATTGAGCTGTTCGGCATAGAAGAAAAGAATGAAGCCGGTGAAAAAGCAGACAACACAACAGAAGATGCACAGATCACAAACAGTACCTCGGTTATGATGACAAGCGTAGCAGGCGATCCGGCAGCTATCGGCTACATTTCTCTGGGATCTTTAGACAATTCCGTAAAAGTGTTAAAAGTGGATGGCGCAGAGGCGACAGCGGAGAACATCAAAGACGGTATTTATAAAGTGTCACGTCCATTTAATATTGCCACAAAAGGTGATGTAACAGAAGCTACACAGGATTTTATTGACTATATCATGAGCGCGGAAGGTCAGGCTATTGTAGAAGAGAACGGCTATATCTCTGTAGCAGAAGATGCACAGGCTTATGCGGGAACTATGCCGGAAGGCAAGATTGTAGTGGCCGGTTCTTCTTCTGTAACGCCGGTTATGGAAAAATTAAAAGAAGCTTATCTTGCAGTAAACACAAATGCCGAAATAGAAATTCAGCAGAGTGATTCTACTACGGGTATGGAGTCCGCAATCAGCGGCATCTGCGATATTGGTATGGCTTCCCGTGAACTGAAAGATACAGAAACGGCGGAAGGTTTAGTTGGACAGGAGATCGCCTTAGATGGAATTGCTGTGATCGTAAATAAAGAAAATACACTGGATAATATTACTGCAGAAATGGTGAAAAAAATCTATGTGGGAGAAGTCACAGACTGGGCCGATGTAAAATAATGCTCCCGGGAAGAACCTTTCTAACTATAAAGGAGTTATGAAAATATGAAAGAAATAAAAGAAACAGCCATGAAATATCTGTTTTTGCTCTGTGCCTGCGCCTCTATCCTGTCAATTGTCCTTATTTGTGCGTTTTTATTTGCCAGCGGGGTTCCTGCCATGAGAAAGATCGGTCTGACAGAATTTCTTTTGGGACAGAAATGGAAACCGGGAAATGATATTTATGGAATACTGCCGATGATTCTCGGCAGTATTTATGTTACGGCAGGGGCCATCCTGATCGGCGTACCCATTGGTATTTTGACAGCTGTTTTTATGGCAAAGTTTTGTCAAAAGTCTGTCTATCGTTTTATGAAACCAGCGGTAGAATTGCTGGCCGGTATTCCATCGGTTGTATATGGATTTTTTGGTCTGGTAGTGCTTGTGCCGTTTGTGAGGGAGTTCTTCGGACAAACGCTGGGATTTGGAGGAAATGGCGCAAGTATGTTTACTGCTTCCGTTATATTGGGAATTATGATTCTTCCTACGATTATCGGCGTAGCAGAATCCTCTATACGTGCTGTCCCAGAGAACTATTATGAGGGATCCCTGGCATTGGGAGCAACTCATGAGAGAAGTGTGTTTTTTGTTGTACTTCCAGCGGCGAAATCCGGTATTTTAGCGGGTGTGATCCTGGGTGTGGGACGCGCCATCGGTGAAACTATGGCTGTGATTATGATTGCAGGCAATCAAGCGCGTATGCCAAAAGGGCTTTTTGAAGGAGTCAGAACCCTGACTTCCAACATTGTAATGGAAATGGGATATGCTGCCGGTCTTCATCGCGAAACCTTAATTGCAACAGCTGTTGTTTTATTTGTATTTATTCTTCTGATCAATTTATCATTTTCTATATTAAAAAGGAGGAGACAATGAAATCCTATTCTCAAAGTCCCCTTTCTCTTATTCTTGCAGGGTTAGTGTTTGGTGCATCTGCTATCACTGTGGCAGCCCTGATATTTATTATAGGTTATATTCTGGTGAAAGGGATTCCTAATATAACCCCCGAATTGTTTGCATGGGAGTATAATTCTGAAAATGTATCTATGCTGCCATCCATCATAAATACACTTTTGATGACAATGCTGTCCTTGTTAATTGCAGGGCCTCTGGGAATTTTTGCAGCAGTTTATCTGGTGGAATATGCAAAGCGCGGAAATAAACTGGTATCTGTGATCCGAATAACTGCGGAAACGTTGACAGGTATTCCATCTATTGTGTATGGCCTGTTTGGCATGCTGTTTTTTGTTACTGCATTAAAATGGGGATATTCTCTTATAGCAGGTGCATGTACCCTGGCAATCATGGTGCTTCCTGTTATTATGCGTACGACGGAAGAAGCGCTTCTTGCGGTTCCGGATATGTATCGGGAAGCCAGTTTTGAACTGGGAGCAGGAAGACTGCGTACTATTTTTGTAGTAATTTTACCGTCTGCAATTCCTGGTATTTTTTCAGGTATCATCCTGGCTATCGGACGTATTGTAGGTGAGACCGCAGCGCTGATGTACACGGCAGGTACGGTTGCAGATATACCATCCAGTGTATTTTCTTCGGCCAGAACGTTGTCTGTACATATGTACAGTCTTTCCAGTGAAGGTTTGTACATTCGTCAGGCATATGCCACAGCAGTTGTGCTGCTGGTCACCGTTTTATTGATTAACGGACTGTCGTCTATGGTTGCGAAACGAATCAGGAAAGGATAAAAAATATGAGCAAATTTTCAATCTCGAATCTGGATTTGTACTATGATAACGGAAATTTTAAAGCCCTGAAGGATATCAATCTGGATATCAAAGCAAATGAAATTACCGCTTTTATCGGACCCTCCGGATGCGGGAAATCTACGTTGTTAAAAACTTTAAATCGTATGAATGATCTGGTGGAAGGCTGTAAAATTACAGGTACCGTTACACTGGATGGAGAAGATATTTATGGCGATATGAATATCAATATGCTGCGTAAAAGGGTAGGAATGGTATTTCAAAAGCCGAACCCATTTCCTATGAGTATTTATGACAATATTGCGTATGGTCCCCGAACTCATGGGATTCGTTCTAAAGCAAAATTGGACGATATTGTGGAAAAATCTCTGCGGGATGCAGCAATCTGGGACGAAGTGAAAGACCGTCTGAAACTAAGCGCTCTGGGAATGTCCGGGGGACAGCAGCAGCGACTCTGTATTGCCCGTGCCCTGGCGGTCGAACCGGAAGTGCTTCTCATGGACGAACCGACCTCTGCACTGGATCCTATCTCTACGTCTAAGATCGAAGACCTTGCCGCAGAGCTGAAAAGGGACTATACTATCATTATGGTAACGCATAATATGCAGCAGGCAGCCCGTATTTCTGATAAGACCGCCTTTTTCCTGCTGGGAGAAGTGATTGAGTATGGAGAGACGGAACAGATCTTCTCCATGCCGAAAAATAAAAAAACAGAAGACTATATTACGGGGAGGTTTGGATAATGCGTATACAATTTGATCAGCAGCTGGAACAGCTGAATCTGGAACTGATTAAGATGGGCTCTCTTTGTGAGGAAGCCATACAGTTGGCAGTGGCCCGGTTATTGGGGGAGGAAAATGCCGGAGAAAGTGATGTGTGGGACCTGGAAGATAAGATCAATCATAAGGAAAGAGACATTGAAACTCTCTGTATGAAACTGCTTTTGCGGCAGCAGCCGGTGTCCAGGGATCTCAGAAAAATTTCATCTGCACTGAAAATGATCTCAGATATGGAGCGTATTGGAGATCAGGCCAATGATATTTCTGATATGGCAAAATTTGTGCTGGTGAGGGAGAATGCACATAAAACTCCTATTTTTGATATGGCGGAAGCCACTACTAAAATGGTGAAGGAGAGTATTGATTCTTTTGTCCGAAAGGATTTGCTTGCGGCGAGAGAAGTTGTCGATTATGATGATGTTGTGGATGAATTATTTGTGAAAGTGAAAGAGGAATTAATTGCATTGGCAGCAAAAGATGCGTCTAACAGTGAATATTATATTGATCTGGTTATGATCGCCAAATATTTCGAGAGAATTGGCGATCATGCAGAGAATATTGCAGAATGGGTCATTTACTCTATTACAGGGGTACATGAAAAAAAGAATTAGGAGAACAAAATGATTTATTTAGTGGAAGATGACGACAGTATTCGTGAATTAGTATTATACACCCTGCATACCACAGGTCTGGAAGCGTCCGGTTTTTCCAGGGCAAAAGATTTTTGGGAAGAGATGGAACGCAATGTGCCATCTCTGATATTGTTGGATATCATGCTTCCGGATGAGGATGGACTTACCATACTGAGAAAACTGAAGATGTATTCTGCTACAAAGAAAATCCCGGTGATCATGCTGACAGCAAAAGGAACGGAGTATGATAAAGTTGTGGGACTGGACGGCGGTGCGGATGATTATATTCCCAAACCATTTGGAATGATGGAATTGATCTCCCGGATTAAGGCAGTTCTGCGGCGTACCCAGCCGGAACCAGGAGAACATGTCTTAGAATATGGAGACATTCAGATTGATGTGGATAAACATCAGGTGACTGCCGGCAAGGAGGTATTGAATTTAACTTTAAAAGAATTTGAGCTGCTTCGTTATCTGATAAAAAATAAAGGATTTGTTCTTTCCAGAGATAAAATATTATCCAGCATCTGGGGATATGATATTGAGGTAGAAACCCGCACTGTTGATGTGCATATTCGTACATTGAGACAGAAGCTGGGCAAATACGGAGAAGTGATCGAGACCGTACGGGGTGTGGGCTATCGTATAGGAGGAAAGAACGCATGAAACGCAAAATCTTTGCAAACATGATCGTGATTGCAATCCTGGCCGTTTTAGTTACCGGTTTATTTGTTGTTTGGATCTTTTATCATGATATGCAGGAGAATATGCAGCGGGAGGCGGCAGTGGAAGCCCAATATATGAAGGCGGCAGTGGATAAAATTGGTGTTTCCTATCTGGAACAGGTGCTTTCTCCCCAACCTCCAAATTCCAGCAGCCGAATTACTTTGATTGATGTGGATGGTACCGTTCTTCTGGATAATTGCTATGATCCTTCTGAGATGGGAAATCATCTGGAACGTCCGGAAGTGCAGATGGCGCTGGACGATGGAGTTGGCACGCAGGTGCGCATTTCTCAGACACTGGATGAACAGACTTATTATTATGCAGTAAAACTGGAAAATGGCATGGTGCTGCGCCTGGCAAATACCAGCAGCAGTGTGTTGGCCAGCATGGTCTCCACGCTTCCGCTGCTGCTCGCTATCGCAGCCGGTATTTTACTGCTGCTGATTTTTTTAAGTAATCGTTTGGTGAACGTAATCGTGGCTCCGGTGAATGAACTGGATCTGGAGCATCCGCTGGATAATGTGACTTATGATGAACTGCAGCCATTGTTAAAAAGGATCTCGAAGCAGAATAAGACAATTCAGCTGCAGATAGAAGAATTGAAAGTAAAACAGCGGGAATTCACGGCCCTGACGGAAAATATGAGTGAAGGTTTTTTGGTGGTGGATGCGCAGTCCAATGTATTATCTTATAATACCAGTGCCTTGGATTTACTGGGGATTCACGAGCTAGTGGGTGACCGGCAGAATATTCTTACCTTTAACCGTAATGCAAGATTACAGGCTGTAATTGAGTCGGCGCTGGAAGGAAACAGCAGGGAAGAAGAAGTGCATCTGGAAGGCAGGTATTGTCAGGTGATCGCCAATCCGGTGACCAGTCGTAAGCAGATTCAAGGTGTGGTGGTGGTAATCTGGGATATCACAGAACATCATGAGAGAGAGCAGATGCGAAGGGAATTTTCTGCCAATGTGTCTCATGAGCTGAAAACGCCTCTTACCTCTATTTCCGGTTATGCGGAAATTATAAAGAATGGGCTTGTAAGATCGGAAGATATCCCAAGATTTGCAGAGAACATATATAATGAAACTGCTCGTCTTATCACTATGGTAGGGGATATCATCAGGCTTTCTCAGCTGGATGAGAAGGAAGTGAATCTGCAGCAGGAAAAAGTGGATTTGTATCAGTTGTGTGAGGATACATTGAATCGACTCCAGCCCATGGCAGAGAAGCGGAATATTGCCATGAAACTGGAAGGCCAGCCGCAGGTCATCAACGGCGTGAGGCAGATCTTAAATGAGATGATCTACAATCTTTGCATCAATGCGGTGACTTATAATAGGGATGACGGTGAAGTAAAAGTAAGTGTAAATACCATACATGGTTGTACTGTGCTGGCTGTGGAGGATACTGGAATCGGTATTCCCGCAGAAGATCAGGATCGTGTATTTGAACGGTTTTACCGGGTAGATAAGAGCCATTCCAAACAGGCGGGCGGAACCGGCCTGGGACTTTCTATTGTGAAGCATGGGGCGATCTTCCATGGAGCCTCCATTGAACTAAAGAGCAGAGTAAACGAAGGAACCTGTATACAGGTGATCTGGCCAAAAGAAGCTTAAAAACAATAGGAGCTTTTCAATTAAGCATACTTTATCGCGCAGAGCGCGCCTGTTCGAAGAACCTGAATTAAGGTATGCCCATCAGGTGTGGTTTTGACAGTAAGGGCAATAATTGACAAATGAGGAAAATATGCTATAATGTCTCTTTGTGAGGGAGTAGCGAGCGCACCTTACGCGTAGCAAGTCAACATACTGGCCGGAAGGTCTGGCTTGCTTTAAATTGCGAGACTCATGTATAACTGCGAAGCTATACATGGAGTCTGTTTTTTGTATTGACACCAGGTATGGCTGAAAGCCATACCTGGTTTTTTCTGTGATAAGCCTGGTAAGCCACAGTTTAATTGATAATGATAAAATGAAAAAGGAGAAATAAAAATGAATTATGGAGTTGCTTTTTTTTTAAACAGCATTCTTTTGGGTGTGGGACTTGCCATGGATGCTTTTTCCGTATCGCTTGCCAATGGTCTGTATGAACCATGTATGAAAAAAAGAAAAATGTGCGGAATTGCTGGTACGTTTGCTTTTTTCCAGGCACTGATGCCGATGTTGGGATGGATCTGTGTTCGCACGATTCTGCGGTATCTTACTTTTTTGGAAAGCCTGATTCCCTGGATCGCTTTTGCGTTACTGGGATATATTGGCGGCAAAATGCTGCAGGAAGGGATCCAATACAAAGATGTCTGTCCTTGCGAACGTCCGGGGATGGGGCTGGCAGCATTGCTCGTGCAGGGATTGGCTACATCTATTGACGCACTTTCTGTGGGATTTACGATCACAGAATATGATTTTCAGGCTGCATTTTTAGAAGCTATGCTGATTGCGGTAGTTACCTTTGTGATCTGTATAGGCGGGCTTATGATCGGGAAAAAAGCGGGCGCGAAGCTGGCGGGAAAGGCAGGTATCCTGGGAGGAACGATTCTGATACTCATCGGACTGGAAATCTTTATCAGCAGTTGGGTTTAGCGAGTTATCCTATAAAAAACTTGACACCAAGTGTATTATTTGATATAGTACACTTGTAAAAAGTGTATTAATTGGAATAGTACAGTTGAGAACCATAGGAGGTGTTATCAGGTACAATGATCGTTATTAATTATCAGGATCGGCGTCCAATCTATGAACAGATTGTAGAACGGTTTCAGGTACTGATCGTAAGCGGTGCCTTAGAAGCGGACAGTCAGATGCCCTCTGTACGATCCCTGGCCATGGAGTTGTCCATTAACCCCAATACCATTCAGAAAGCATTTGCCATTTTGGAACAGGAAGGTTATATCTATTCGGTGAAAGGAAAAGGAAATTTTGTAGCAGGAAATGAAGAACTGGCAAGGAAAAAGAAAGAAGAATTTATTTGCGAACTGAAAGAGACGTTGGAGAAGGGGAGATGCCTGGGTGTAACCAAAGAGGAGTGTATCCAGGCGGTCACGGAATTTTTCAAGGAGGAAATGTTATGATTGAAGTAACGGGGTTGAATAAGTCGTTCGGTATGTTAAAAGCAATTGATAATATTACGGCAGAAATACGTGAGGGGAATATTTTTGGTTTGATAGGAACCAATGGAGCCGGAAAAAGCACCTTTCTGCGTTTGCTCTGCGGAGTGCTAAAACCGGATGCGGGAACGATTTTAATTGACGGAAAACCGGTGTTTGAACAGGAAGAAACCAAAGAGAAAATCTGTTTTCTTTCCGATACTGCTTACTTCTTCCCGAATGCCACACCAAAGGTGATGGGGCAGTATTATGCCATGATCTATTCGAAGTTTGATGAGGCACGATATTATGATCTGCTGAATAAGTTCGGTCTGGATGCAGACAGAAAGATCAATACTTTTTCCAAGGGGATGAAGAGGCAGGTTTCTGTATTATTGGGTGTTTGTTCCAATACAAAATATCTTTTCTGTGATGAGACATTTGATGGTCTGGATCCGGTGATGCGTCAGGCAGTGAAAAGCATTTTTGCTACAGAAATTATGAATCGTGATTTTACGCCGGTGATCGCATCGCATAATCTTCGTGAATTAGAGGATATCTGTGATCATGTGGGATTGCTGCACAAAGGAGGAATCCTTCTGTCAAGAGATCTGGAAGATATGAAATTCCATATCCATAAAGTACAGTGCGTGATACCGATACCGCTTCTGGAAGAAGAAATATTGAAAGAACTGGATATCCTTCAGTGTGAAAAGAGAGGTTCTCTGCTTACTTTTGTGGCACGGGGAACCAGAGAAGAAATCTTACAGAGGGTAGAATCGAAAAATCCGCTGTTTGCGGAGGTAATTCCGCTGACTCTGGAAGAAATATTTATCAGTGAAACGGAGGTAGCAGGATATGAAATCAAAAATATCATCGGTTAAATTGCTGAGAGAAGACAGTAAACGGCATTTATGGATCTGGGCACTTTCTTTCCTGGGATTTTTCCTGATATTTCCGGTAGGCTGTCTGATCGAATTGGGAAATAGGATGAAATGGCTGGAAGAAAGCGTGGCCATGGGAGAGAAGCATACCATTGAAACTGTGATTGACTGGTATACCGGTTACCTGAGCTATCAGAACGGTTTTTTGGATGTCCTCGTAGTGCTGCTGGCAGTGGTTGCTGCAGTAACCTGTTTTTACTATTTGCATTCCCGGGAAAAGATGGATTTTTATCATAGTTTCCCGGTGAGAAGAGAAAAACTTTTTGCGGTGCAGTATATACAGGGTATTCTGCTTTTTGCAGTTCCTTATCTGCTGAACCTGTTCGTTGCATTGCTGATAGGAATCGTGCAGGGAGTCCTTACAGTAAAGGGCCTGGGAATCTGCCTGCAGGCAGTGTTTGTCTACCTGGTGTATTATCTTTTGCTTTACACAGTGGCTGTACTGGCCATGATGTTAACCGGAAAACTGCTTGTCGGTATTTTGGGTACGGCAGTTTTTTATCTTTACGGACCGGCAGTCTGGATATTATGCCGGAATATGAAGGGACTTTTTTATGATACATTTAGCAGCTGTGGAGAAGTAAAAACATGGGAATATCTGTCCCCCTTGACCAATTATAGTGCTGTAGTCAGTGAGCTTTCCGATACAGGCAACATGCCATGGATGTATCTTGCAGGCGCAGTCATTTTCTGGATTATTTTTACCTGTCTGGCCATTGTATTATATCGCAGGAGAAGCTCAGAAGCAGCAGAAAGAGCCATGGCTTTTGCAAAAACAGAATCGGTGATCAAGGTATTGCTGATCATTCCGGCGTCTCTGGCGGGAGGAATTTTGATTTCTGACTTCAGTGAAAATGCAGCAGATGCATGGTTTGTTTTTGGAATTGCATTTTGCCTGCTTTTGGGAAATGGTATCGTAGAATTTATTTACCATATGGATTTTAGAGAACTGTTTTCCAAAAAGAAATCACTTGCCTTGTCCTTTGTCCTGGCATTTGCCCTGTTTCTTATGTATCGCTTCGATCTTACCGGATATGATGCATATATTCCGGAACAAGACAAAATTGAACAAATGTCTGTTTTTAACTCCAATCTTATGGATGATAATTCCTATCCCTGGAACGGGGATTACAATTATGGTCCGGAAGCTGCGCTGTCTTATATACGGGTGAATGATTATGAGGCATTATACAATCTGGCGAAGACGGCAAGAAATGTTATGCTGTCGGATGAAAAGGAAAGTTTAGCAGAAGGAAATCCTTCTGTCATATATGATACCGTGTATGTGAGGTACTATCTAAAGAACGGAAGAGAAGTAGAGCGTTGTTATATCGTGCCGGAGGACAGTATCTATGCGTCCATGGAAAAGGTATATGAAAACAAAGAATTCCGGCAGAAGGCGGTTCCGGGACAATATATCGTGTCGGAGGAGGCATGTGGTCTGGAGATCGGTGATATTACCCAGGATACTTATATTGTAAATAGTATTACCCCGGAACAGATCGCAGAACTGATGGCTGTTTATCAGGAGGAAGCGGCAGCGATTCCTTACGCCCAGCTGGTGGAAAAGGCACCCGTGGCAAGTTTTGAGATAGAAAAACAATATGAAAATTACAAAACGTATCAGGGGTATCTGAATGTATACGATACCTATACGAAGACGCTGGAATATCTGCAGAACTTATGGCCGGAAATGAAAATCGCCATGCAGGCATCTGACATCGAACAGATTCATATTTCCTGGGAAAACGCGGATACGGGAGATACGAAAGAGATTACCTGTTCAGAAACTTCAGAAATTGAGGAGATTTTAGCAAAAGCACAGTTTGGTATTCGGGAACGGTCCCGATGCTATGCGGATGGTCATTATATTTATGCGGAGATTTACTGGAAGAATGCAAACGGTTCTGTCAGCAATCATCGACTGGAGGACGGTGAGCTTCCGGAATTTGTCCGAGAAGCATTTGGGGTATAAAATGTTAAAATTCAAACAGGTGTGTGGCTCTTAGGAGTTCACACACCATTTTTATGGAATTGACAAGTGAAAAATATATAGTAAAATTAATGTAAGTGCATCGAGGATGCGGAAAAGGAATGGAAACTGTTGTGAAAAAATGTTTGAATTTTGATAGTGGCTTAGAATTGTGCCGGATCGGCAAAGCGTTATCCTCGGAAACCAGGATTCAGATATTAGCTTTGCTGGATGAAGAGGAACAAAATGTCAATGAAATTGCAGAGAAGCTGGCCATACCGCCTTCATCCGCGGCTATGAATGTACGTGTTCTGGAGGAAGCCGGTCTTATCTGTACAGAACTGAGACCGGGAATCCGCGGATCCATGAAGATATGCCGCCGCTGCTGTGAAAAGCTGGAGATTGCATTAGGATACAGCAAAAAGGAACAGCAGATGGAAGTCATTCATATGCCTATTGGCAATTATGTGGATTATCAGGTTGTCCCTACCTGCGGTATGGTAGACGAAAAAGAATATATTGACGAAGAGGATGAACCGCGCTGCTTTTATCATCCTGACAGAACGAAGGCACAGCTGATCTGGTTTGCGTACGGATATCTGGAGTATCGTTTTTCCAATGCGGCCGTGCAGAATAAAGAATTGCAGAGTCTGGAATTATCTGCGGAGTTATGTGCGGAAGCGGTGGACTATGATCTGGATTATCCTTCTGATATTACGTTATGGATTAACGGGTTAGATGCCGGAACCTGGTCCTGTCCCAGCGATTTCGGAGGACGCAGAGGCAAGCTGAATCCCGCCTGGTGGCCGGACAGCAAAAGTCAGTACGGAAATCTGAAGACCTGGCGGCTGGATGAGACGGGAACTTATCTGGATCATGAAAAAGTAAATGACCGAACACTGAGCGAATATTGCATATCAGATACACCATATATTGCGGTACGGATTGGAAATAAAGAGAATGCAAGGCATCCGGGCGGCGTCAATCTGTTTGGAAGCAGTTATGGTGATTATCCTCAGGATATTTTGCTGAAGATATGTTATAAATGAGCATGATAATTTGTTTCTTTTATACCATACACTTTTTCTTTACAAATGAAAGGTGTATGGTATAATTTATTATAAACAAAAATAATGAATTAAAACAACAAAAATGTTTTAAATAGAGGAGAAGAATGACTATGAAACAAAAATTAACAGAGAAGTTTTGTGAATTATTTGGCAGTGAAGGTGATATTCGTTCCTATTTTGCACCGGGACGTGTAAACCTTATTGGTGAACACACGGATTATAATGGAGGGCATGTGTTTCCCTGTGCACTGACGATAGGTACTTACGGAATTGCAAGAAAAAGAACAGACCGTACCCTGCGGTTTTATTCCATGAATTTTGACAGAATGGGGATTGTGGAAACCAGTCTGGATGATTTGGCGTATCAGGAAAAGGCGGGCTGGACGAATTATCCGAAAGGAGTCATTTGGGCATGGAAAGAAAAGGGCTATGCGGCAGAGCAGGGGATGGATCTTCTGATTTACGGAAATATACCTAATGGTTCCGGCCTGTCTTCTTCGGCTTCCGTGGAAGTTTTGATGGGAGTCATTTTAAAAGATATGTTTTCTTTTCCGGTATCCATGATCGATATTGCCCTTTACGGACAGTATGCAGAGAATCATTTTAACGGCATGAACTGTGGTATTATGGATCAGTTTGCCATTGCTATGGGGAAAAAGGATCATGCCATTTTTCTGGACACCAGTAATCTGCACTACGAATATGCGCCGATCAAATTAGATAACGCTAAAATTATCATTGCAGCCAGCAATAAGAAAAGAAGACTGACGGATTCCAAATACAATGAAAGAAGAAGCGAATGTGAGGCCGCTCTGGCGCAGCTGCAGAAGGCAGTATCCATTTCTTCCCTGGGCGATCTGAACGAAGAACAGTTTGAAAAGGTAAAGGATACCATTACAGATCCGATCAAGAGGAAAAGAGCCCGTCATGCAGTATATGAAAACCAGAGAACGCTAAAAGCAGTGCGTGCACTGCAGGCAGGAAATACGGCTGCTTTTGGAAAGTTAATGAATGATTCCCACATTTCCCTGCGGGATGACTATGAAGTAACAGGCATAGAACTGGATACGCTGGTAGAGGCCGCCTGGGAACAGCCGGGAGTGATCGGGTCACGTATGACCGGGGCCGGTTTTGGGGGATGTACAGTCAGTATTGTAGAAAATGATGCGGTAGACCGATTCGTTAAAAAGGTAGGAGCTGTGTATCAGGAAAAGATCGGGTATGCTGCTGATTTCTATGTGGTTGACATCGGTGACGGCGCAGGCCGGCTGCAGTAGCAGATGCATCCTATCGGGTATGCAGGGAAGGAGTATGGGGAATGTTAGATAAAAGTATAAAAAAATTGGTGCAATATGGCGTGGAAACCGGTCTGCTTCCGGAATGTGAAAAGATCTATGCCACCAATCTGCTGTTAGATGTGATGAAGCAGGATGCGTATGAAGAGATGCCGGAAGAATATGCGGATATTGATCTGGAAAGCGTACTGCAGGAGTTATTGGAGGAAGCGTGCAGGCGGGGTCTGATCGAGGACAGTATTGTACATAGAGATCTGTTTGACGCCCGGCTGATGAATTGCCTGATGCCCCGCCCGGCTCAGGTGCAGAAGGAATTTGCGGAGCATTATGCAAATTCTCCGGAGGAAGCGACACAGTATTTTTATAAACTCAGTCAGGATTCGGATTATATTCGCCGTTACCGGATTAAAAAGGATATGCGCTGGAAAGTGAACAGCCCCTATGGAGAGATCGACATTACCATTAATCTTTCTAAGCCGGAAAAGGATCCGAAAGCCATTGCAGCAGCAAAGAATGCGCCTCAGAGCAGCTATCCCAAATGTCTGCTGTGCATGGAAAATGAAGGCTATGCAGGCCGTCTGAACCATCCGGCCAGAGAAAATCACAGGATCATACCGATTACGCTGAACAACAGTCCATGGGGTTTTCAATATTCTCCGTATGTGTATTATAATGAGCATTGTATTGTATTTAACAGACAGCATCTTCCCATGCGGATTGAAAAAGCAACATTTGTAAAGCTGTTTGATTTTGTTACCTTGTTTCCCCATTATTTTCTGGGATCCAATGCGGATCTTCCCATTGTTGGCGGCTCTATTTTAAGCCACGATCACTTCCAAGGAGGAAATTATACTTTTGCCATGGCAAAAGCGCCCATGGAAGAAACCTTTTCTGTTCCCGGTTATGAAGATGTGGAGGCCGGAATCGTAAAATGGCCGTTATCCGTGATCCGGCTTCGCGGGAAAGAGACACAGCGCATCATTGATCTGGCAGATGTTATCCTGAGAAAATGGCGCAGCTATACGGATGAAGCCGCATGTATTTTTGCGGAAACGAACGGAGAACCGCATAATACCATTACTCCTATTGCAAGGAAAAACGGGGATGTGTATGAGCTGGATCTGACTTTGCGGAACAACCTTACTACCGAGGAGCATCCCCTGGGTGTTTACCATCCTCATGCAAAATACCACAATATCAAAAAGGAAAATATAGGGCTGATCGAGGTTATGGGACTGGCAGTGCTGCCATCCCGTTTGAAACAGGAAATGGAACTGCTGGCAGAATATTTGCTGGAAGGAAAAGAGATAGCTTCCTGTGAGGCGATCAAAAAACATGCGGACTGGGCAGCCGGATTTTTGCCCGCCTATAACAATATTACCGAAGAAAATGTGATGGATATTCTGAAACAGGAGATAGGAAAAGTATTCGTCGGCGTGTTGGAAGATGCAGGCGTATATAAGTGTACAAAAGAAGGACGGGAGGCATTTCGGCGGTTTCTGTCTTTGTTGTAGCAGTACCGCGCAGGATCGCCTGCAGAGAAAGGGAATCGATACAGAAAATGGCACAGGCTGAGCGCCGGGCTGTTTTGTATCGGTTCCTTTTTGTCTGTCAAAACGATAGAAACTATGATATACTGATAACATATGTAATAAAAGGATGGTACAGTATGGACGCAAAACATGTAAAGGATTCACAGACAGAGCAGACATATCTGATTATGCCGAAGCACAGCAATGGATACGGAAAGATGTTTGGCGGAACTTTGACCGCCTGGATCGATGAAATGGCAGGTATTGTTTCACGGCGCCACTGTCAGACAGAAACGGCTACAGTGTCTATCGACAATCTGAATTTTAAAGATAATGTTTCTGTTGGAGATATGGTGGTATTGATCGGAAGGATCACTTATGTGGGGAATACTTCCATGGAAATACGGGTAGATACTTATAAAGAAGAATTAAACGGCATACGCCGTATGATTAACCGGGCGTATCTGGTGATGGTGTCTGTAGACGAAAACTATAAGCCTCAGCCGGTGCCCAAACTGATTTTAGAGACAGAATCGGAGAGAGCGGAGTGGGAAGGCGCTCTGCGAAGAAAAGAGCTGCGATTACAGCGGAGAAAAGGGGGATATTAATTATGACGGTACAGGAAAAGTTAGAAGCATGTTATGCCTGTGTGAAAGAAAAAATATCATTTCAGCCGAAGGTAGCCCTGGTATTGGGTTCAGGGCTGGGAGATTATGCAGATACCATAGAGGTTGTGGATACTTTGGATTACAAGGATATTGAGGGCTTTCCGGTTTCCACCATTCCCGGACACAAGGGGCGCTTTGTATTCGGCTATGTGGGCCACGTACCGGTAGTGATCATGCAGGGCAGGGTGCACTACTATGAAGGATATGATATTACAGATGTGGTGCTGCCCATTCGTTTGATGAAACTGATGGGAGCCGAGGTGCTGTTTCTTACCAATGCTGCCGGCGGTGTGAATTTTGATTTTCGGCCGGGAGATTTTATGATGATCACAGATCATATTACCAGTTTTGTGCCGTCGCCGCTGATCGGCCCCAATCTGGACAAGCTGGGAGACCGGTTTAGCGATATGAGCCAGGTATATGACAAATCGCTGCAGGACATTATTGAAAAAGCGGCAGATACCCTGGACATTCCCTTAAAGCGGGGCGTATATATTCAGTTGACAGGGCCCAATTATGAGACTCCTCAGGAAATACGAATGTGTCGTCTTCTGGGAGCGGATGCCGTAGGCATGAGCACTGCCTGTGAGGCTATGGCAGCCAATCATATGGGTATGAAAATCTGTGGTATTTCCTGCATTACCAACATGGGATGCGGTATGTCCAAAGAGCCGCTGAGCCATACAGAAGTACAGGAAATCAGCAATCGTGTAGCACCGCTGTTTCGTCAGCTGGTGACAGAAAGTATACTTGCTATGGAGGCAATCATTTGAACGGAAAAATTGTATTAATTGATGGACACAGCATACTCAATCGGGCATTTTACGGACTGCCGGATCTGACAAATGCAGAAGGGCTGCATACCAATGCGGTTTACGGATTTATTAATATTTTACTGAAAACCATAGAGGAGGAGCAGCCGGAGTATTTGGCCGTGGCCTTTGATCTGCATGCGCCTACGTTTCGACATAAGATGTTTGAGGCATATAAGGGGACCAGAAAGCCCATGCCTCAGGAACTGCGTCAGCAGGTACCCATTATGCAGGATGTGCTGCGGGCTATGGGCGTAACGCTCATCATGAAAGAAGGATATGAGGCAGATGATCTTCTGGGAACCATTGCCAAGCAAAGTGAAGCAGAAGGGCTGGAAGTGACCGTATTGTCCGGTGACCGGGATCTGCTGCAGCTGGTGACGGATCATATTAAGGTGCGTATTCCCAAAACCCGTATGGGCAAGACAACCATAGAAGATTATTATGTGCAGGACGTAGTGGATAAGTATCAGCTGAAACCCTTGCAGATTATTGAGCTAAAGGCTCTTATGGGAGATGCGTCAGATAATATTCCGGGACTTCCGGGTGTGGGAGAAAAAACGGCCACAAAGATTTTGCTGGAATATGAAACCATTGAGAATGCGTATGCCCATGTGGAAGAAATCAAACCCAATAAAGCAAAAAATGCATTTCTGGAGCATTATGATATGGCTGTACTCAGCAAAAAGCTGGCAACGATAGAACTGCAGGTTCCCATTTCTTTTGACTGGGAACAGTCCCGTCTTGGGGATCTGTTTACCCAGGAAGCATACGAATGGTTTAAGGAATTGGAATTTAAAAATCTGCTGTCCCGGTTTTCGGATATTTCTGTGTCCGGAAGTAAGCTGGAGGAAGCTTTCGAGACGGTTACGGATTTTGGAAAAGCAGAGGAAATATTTGCACTTCTTGCAAAAAAAGAAACGGTGGGCATTCAGCTGTTGACAGAGAAGCATCGGGTATTGGGTCTGGGCGCCGCCTGGATGGAAGAGGAAACGCCGAAAGCCGTGTTCTGTCCTGTGGAAGGCTTTCTGACAGAGAATTATCTGTGCGATCAGCTTTCCGCTGTATGTAACCGTGTAAAAAGTGCGGCATCTTTGAATGTTAAGGCGATGCTGCCCTATATCACAGTGGAAAAACAGGAAACTTTTTTTGATAACGGTCTGGCAGCCTATCTGCTGAACCCGTTAAAGTCTTCTTATAGTTATGATGATATTGCAAAGGAGTATCTGGATCAGATGCTTCCGGCAAAGGAAGATCTGCTGGGAAAACTTTCCTATGAAAAAGGTTTGGAAGAAAAGTTTGAGCAAGTGGCAGTCAGCGCCTGCTATATGGCTTATACCGCTCTGGCATCGAAGTCCGTGCTGACGCAGAAACTGGAAGAAACCGGTATGTGGCAGTTGTTTCAGGAAATAGAGATGCCGCTGGTATTTACGTTATATGATATGGAAAAGGAAGGAATCCGGGTACAGGCGGAGGAATTAAAGGAATACGGCAGCCGTCTGAATGTACGGATCCTGGAACTGGAAGAGGAAATCTATGCCCAGGCCGGAGAGAAGTTTAACATCAATTCGCCCAAGCAGCTGGGTGTGATCCTATTTGAGAAAATGCAGATGCCGGGAGGCAAGAAAACGAAGACCGGATATTCCACGGCAGCCGATGTGCTGGAAAAATTAGCGCCGGACCATAAAATCGTGGCAGATATTCTGGAGTATCGTCAGCTGGCAAAGCTGAAATCTACTTATGCAGATGGTCTGGCCAATTATATTGCCGAAGATGGAAGAATTCATTCTAATTTTAATCAGACTATCACGGCTACCGGGCGTATCAGCAGTACCGAACCGAATCTGCAGAATATTCCGATCCGTATGGAACTGGGCCGTCTTATCCGTAAGGTATTTGTGCCGAAGGACGGATATGTATTTTTAGATGGAGATTATTCTCAGATCGAACTGCGTGTGCTGGCACATATGTCAGGCGATGAGATGCTGATTCAGGCATATAAGGAAGCGCAGGATATTCACCGGATGACAGCTTCTCAGGTTTTTCATGTACCTTTCGATGAGGTGACCGATCTGCAGAGAAGAAATGCCAAAGCAGTAAATTTTGGCATTGTATACGGAATCAGTTCTTTTGGACTGAGTCAGGATTTGAGTATTACCCGCAAGGAAGCGGCAGAATATATCGCGCGTTATTTTGAGACCTATCCGAAGATCAAAGGCTTTCTGGACGGACTGGTGGAGCAGGGAAAGGAAAAAGGCTATGTAACGACTATGTTTGGCAGAAGAAGGCCGATTCCGGAGTTATCCTCCAGCAATTTTATGCAGCGTTCCTTCGGAGAGCGGGTCGCTATGAATTCACCGATTCAGGGTACGGCAGCGGATATTATAAAGATTGCCATGATCCGGGTGAATCAGGCTTTAAAAGAGCAGGGATTAAAGTCCCGCCTGATCCTACAGGTACACGATGAGCTTCTGATTGAGACCGCGAAAGATGAAGTAGAGACGGTATCTGCAATATTAGAAAAGGAAATGAAGGGTGCAGCAGACCTGGCTGTCTCCCTGGAAGTAGATATGCACACCGGTGAGAACTGGTATGAGGCAAAATAGGCATACGAGAGGAGAAACGATTATGAAAGTGATCGGAATCACAGGCGGCGTGGGATCTGGAAAAAGTGAAGTCCTGAATTATATGGAAGCGCATTTTGATGCCCGTATCGTGCAGGCGGATGATGTAGATCATCTGCTGACACAGCCGGGAGGTATTTGCTATCAGAAAGAGATTGAACTGTTTGGCAAGGATATCCTGAAAAAAGATGGAAGCATTGACCGTTCCCGGATCGCAGAAATTGTGTTTCATGATAAAGACAAATTAAAACAGTTAAATGCGATCGTGCATCCGGCAGTCAAGGATTATATTGTAAAGGAACTGGAAAAGGCACGAAAAGAGAATTATGAGTTCTTTTTCATTGAGGCAGCACTGCTGCTGGAAGATGATTATAAGGGCATGTGTGATGAAGTATGGTATGTATACTGTGAGGAAGAAGTACGCCGGGAGAGGTTGAAAAAGAGCCGGGGCTATTCCGATGAGAAGATCAGCAGTATGATGGCCAATCAGCTTCCGGAGCAGGTGTTTGAAGAAAACTGTGATTTTCAGTTATATAACAGTGAAGATGTGGCACATACCTATCTTCAGATTGAACGAAGGATAAGATCATATTATGAAACTTTGTAGTATAGCCAGCAGCAGCAGCGGAAACTGTATCTGTGTCGGCAGTGAGCATACGACCATACTGGTGGATGCAGGCATCAGCGGGAAAAAAGTAGAACAGGGACTGAATTCTCTGGATATGACCACGAGGGATATAGACGGGATTTTAATTACCCATGAACATATTGACCATATAAAAGGGCTTGGCGTTCTGGCCAGAAAATATGGAATTCCCATGTATGCCACACCGGGAACGCTTGCCAGTGTTATGCAGAATTCCTCTCTGGGGAAAATACCGGATGGATTGTTTGTCACGATTGCGGAGGATATGCCCTTTTGTATCGGAGATCTGGAGATTGAGCCTTTTGCTATTTCTCACGATGCAGCACAGCCGGTGGGATACCGGATTTCTCATGAGGGAAAGTCCGCAGGAGTGGCTACAGATATGGGACAATACAACGATTATATTGTGGACAAACTGACGGGTCTTGATGTATTATTGTTAGAAGCGAATCATGATGTAAATATGCTGCAGGTGGGAAGCTACCCGTATTATCTGAAGAAAAGAATATTGGGAGAACGGGGACACCTTTCCAACGAAATGGCAGGCAGACTGTTGGGCGAAATCCTTCATGACAGGATGCAGCATGTATTGCTGGGGCACTTGAGCAAAGAAAATAATTATGCGGCCCTGGCATATGAGACTGTCTGTGCGGAAGTGACTATGGGAGAAAATCCATGGCATGCGAAAGATTTTGATATTCAGGTGGAGGAAAGAGAAAATGTATCACAAGTGATCCGGTTTTAAAGATCCGCAGGATAGAGGAGGATAATATAATGAAGAAAACAATTATTACCGTAGTAGGTCTGGATACCGTGGGTATCATTGCAAAGGTTTGTACATATCTGGCGAATAATAATATTAATATTTTAGATATCTCTCAGACCATTATTGATGGTTATTTGAATATGATGATGATTACCGATGCCACAAAGAGCGAAAAGGATGCGGGTACCATTGCAAAAGAAATGAAAGAATTAGGCGAAGAAATGGGGTTGGTGATCCGCTGCCAGCATGAAGATATTTTCACAAAAATGCACCGTATTTAGCAGCAGAAAGGGTTTGAGGGCATGATTAATATATTTGAAGTACATGAGACCAATAAAATGATCGAGCAGGAGAATCTGGATGTAAGAACCATTACGATGGGGATCAGTCTGCTGGATTGCATGGATTCGGATTTGAATGAAGTGAATCGTAAGATTTATGAAAAGGTTACCCGGCTTGCGGGAAATCTGGTGGCCACAGGAGAAGAAATTGAGAGGGAATACGGGATTCCCATTGTAAATAAACGAATTTCGGTGACTCCCATTGCTTTGGTAGGCGGAGCTGCCTGCAAAAAAGAGGAGGATTTTGTTACCATTGCAAAGACATTGGATAAAATTGCCCATGAAGTTGGCGTAAACTTTATCGGCGGTTATTCTGCTTTGGTCAGCAAAGGGATGACGGCAAGCGATGAGATGCTGATCCGTTCGATTCCGCAGGCCTTGTCCTGTACAGAGAGAGTCTGCAGTTCTGTGAATCTGGGATCTACCAAAACCGGTATTGACATGGATGCAGTCAAACTTATGGGAGAGGTGGTTTTGCAAACGGCGCAGGCGACCCGGGACAGAGATTCTCTTGGCTGTGCCAAGTTGGTAGTATTTTGTAATGCGCCGGATGATAACCCGTTTATGGCAGGCGCGTTTCACGGTGTGACGGAAGGCGATGCCATCATAAATGTTGGTGTCAGCGGACCCGGTGTAGTAAAAACGGCTTTGGAGCAGGTTCGCGGCGAAAACTTTGAAGTGTTGTGTGAAACCATTAAAAAGACTGCTTTTAAGGTTACCCGTGTAGGACAGCTGGTGGCCCAGGAGGCTTCCAGACGTTTGGGAATTCCTTTTGGTATCATCGATCTGTCTCTGGCCCCAACGCCGGCAGTCGGTGACAGTGTCGCAGATATTCTCTGTGAAATCGGTCTGGAATATGCGGGTGCGCCCGGTACGACAGCCGCTTTGGCCTTATTAAATGATCAGGTGAAAAAAGGCGGTGTGATGGCTTCTTCCTATGTGGGAGGTTTGAGCGGTGCCTTTATTCCGGTCAGCGAAGACCAGGGGATGATCAATGCAGTAGAAGCAGGGGCACTGACCATAGAAAAGCTGGAAGCTATGACCTGTGTATGTTCGGTAGGACTGGATATGATCGCTATCCCTGGTGACACATCGGCATCCACGATCTCCGGTATCATTGCAGATGAATGTGCCATTGGTATGGTAAATCAGAAGACCACCGCAGTGCGGGTGATCCCGGTGATCGGAAAAGGAGTGGGAGAGACAGTAGAATTCGGAGGACTTTTAGGACATGCGCCTATTATGCCGGTCAATCCGTATTCCTGTGAAGCCTTTGTAAACAGAGGCGGACGCATTCCTGCGCCGATTCACAGCTTTAAAAATTAAAATAAGAGATAACAGCGGACAGGGTATTTCGAGACATCGTAATACCCTGTAACACATAAAAGGAGTTTTCAGATGTATAGTGATGTATTCTGTAAAGTATATAATGAATTTGGCTGGAATTATTTTCCGGAAGCCTTCAGTGAGCAATTGTTTGCCTGGCTTAGGAAACATCATGTGACGGTAAAAACCAGTCTGGATCTGGCATGCGGAACCGGTATTTTATGTGAGATCCTGCACGCCCATGGAATCAAGGCTGCCGGGATGGATCTTTCTGAGGGGATGATTGAAATAGCCAAAAGCAAAACCACAGAGATAGAATACGAAGTGGCAAATATGATCCGGTATCGTCCTGCAAAAACCTTTGACCTGGTCACCTGTACCGGAGATGCCATCAATCATATCCATGATCTGGATGATGTAGAGCAGATTTTTCGCAATGTGTGTGGCTATCTGAACGATGGCGGACATTTCATTTTTGATCTTCTCAATAAAGAGTATGTGGCTCAGGGTGGCCCCATTGCTATTGATTTTAATGAGGATATCAGGGCGGAACTTATGGTCACAAGAGAAAAATCTGACATGACCAATTTGAAAATTACGGTGTATGAGACGGGAAAGCCGCCCTTTGAAGAAAACATCCGGGAAAGGCTTCATGATCCGCAAACGATTTGCCGTCTTCTTGAAACATGCGGATTTCAGGTGATCCGATGCGCGGATCATCTGCTGGAGGGCGAGCACGGTACGGCCTGGTTTTTTGCAGCGAGAAAATAATTGCAATATAAGGTGATACTTTCTTATAGGGATAGGAATATATTATCTAAAAAGAGAAAGGTATCTATAGATGCCGGTAATTCATATTTCCAATGGAACCATAGAAGAAATTACCTCAGAGCGGGGAATGACACTTGTTACGGTAAATTATCAGAGAGGTTCGGGCAGCAGACCGCGTACAGAAACGGTAAGACTTGTGGTAAATCCAAGAACGATCATACTGAATACCAACCGTGTTCCTGTGCCGGCTGGTATATTAAGAGAGGGAATGATCGTAAATGCTGCGTTTTCTTCGGCAATGACACGAAGTATACCGCCGCAGGCTTCTGCGTATGTGATTCAGATTGTTCGAAATGCCAGTGCATCAGACCAGATTACGATTGGTGAAATACGAGATATTGACAGAAGGAATCGGAGTTTTACCACAATCCGGGGACGGGATACATCAAGCATCATAAGATTTCATCTGGCAGAAGATGCAGTGCTGCTAAACCGGCAGGGAAGACCGGTTCATTTTTCCAGATTTACACCTGGAACACGTGTACGCGTGCGGCACGCCGATTTTATGACGGCAAGCATACCGCCGCAGACGACGGCCTTTGAAGTGAAGATGATAGGATTATAATACGGGCCTTACGGCACCGCAGAGGGAAGAATCAGGCCCTGCTGGTATTCATGTACAAATTTTCTTTGAAATTTATGTGCAGCTACGGTTTCATACAGATTTGCTGCATGGATATCCTGTTCCCAAAGCGGCAGAGCTTCCGGATCCAGTAATCTGGGGGCATCTGCTGCTTTTGTGATGATGGGTATTGCTGTATGGTTTTTTATCGCTTTTAATGCAGTCGTATTTTTTCCAAAACCTAAGATTCTTGCATATTTTGCCCGGTCAGGCAGGGTATCTTTTTGAATGCCTAGTACTGTATGCAGGAGTGCACGGCTGATACGGGTATACGTCAGGTCTTTGGTTTTCAGCAGCCGGACGAATC
Source organism: Lachnospiraceae bacterium (assembly GCA_050944855.1). Classification (GTDB taxonomy): domain Bacteria; phylum Bacillota; class Clostridia; order Lachnospirales; family Lachnospiraceae; genus Lactonifactor. Next base: position 159,456 of record JBMNRU010000001.1, on the reverse strand, counting down.
CGGTATAGGAGGTAAAAGAATTCAGATGTCTGTAAATGCGGGAAGCCAGTTCTTCTGTCATATCCCAGTATTCCATGAGAGAGCCTTGCTGTTCCTCCATTAATTTATATTTTAACAGCAGGGAAAAGTCATCGGCAGTGACCGGGCCATTTAGATAAAGATGATTTACCATCAGATCATATGCGGACAAAGGCATGGAAGGATTGGCGTCCGATATAGAGTCTCCTTTTTCCAGCAGGGAACGGATTGCGGATGCACTGGAAAAGGAATCCCCCGTTTTGGGGCTGTGATAGCCGCATCCTTTTCGGGTAATGGTGACCGGAAGAATAGAAGCCTTCTGGCGGATGATTGCTTTGCAGTATTCCAGACCCAGAATGTTGTTGGGAGAGGAGAGGAATTCTTCCAGTTCGTTGTCTGCTGAGGAAATTTCTTTTTTTTGTGCACAGTCAAATATAGCCAGCTTTCTGGCCGCGGGAAAAGAAAGTCCCCGGCGCAGACCATTTTGTAAGGCATCACGATAAAAGGAAGATTCTTCTGCCAGAAGGGCCGATATTTCTCCAAACAGCTGCAGGCTTCCGGATTCGCTGCCAAAACACAGGTAATCGATGCATCCCAGCTGATTCAGCAGAGAAACTGCACCGGATGCGAAGTATTCAGCACTTCCGCAGGCAAAATGCACGGGCAGTTCCAGGATCATGTCCAGACCACAGGAAAGAGCCATTCGGGCGCGCAGGTATTTATCAAAAACGGCAGGTGCACCGCGCTGTACATAATTGCCGCTCATCACAGCGATGCAGCAGTCGGCACCGGTGATTTCTTTGGCTTTTTCCATATGATATAAATGTCCTTTGTGAAAGGGATTGTATTCTGCGATGAGACCTGCGATTTTCATAAAAATACCTCACGTTTTTTGATTCTGTTGTGCTTTATGAAGTAAAGTATACAGGAAAGTTTCTTCCGGAACAAGGGCGGAATATGGGGTATCTGAAAAGTTAACTTATGTTCAGCCGCGCCATTCGCAAAACCAGGCTTATGGCCCTCTCTGCTGCTAACGCAGCTTATTTTTGCTCATAATTGGGCGCTCCCTCAGTCAGAATCGATGAGGGAAAGCTCGTGCGAGCACGGTTTTCCCCCATACAATCCTGACTGGCTGAACTGTTTACAGAAAAATACAACGATTTTGAGAATTAAATCTTGTACAAGATTCCGGTGCGTTGTATAATAACGCTGAATGGTAGTTTAATAGAGGTAGACTGCCAAAAGCATTGGCTGAGGCCAAAATGAGGAAAGGAGTCATGGATCATGGCGTTTATTGATGTAATTAAAGAGAGAGCGCGTGCTTGCAAGAAAACAATTGTACTGCCGGAGACAGAAGATCGCAGAACATATGAAGCAACCGCTCAGATTTTAAAAGAAGGAATTGCTAATGTTATTTTAGTTGGTTCTGAAGAAGCAGTGAAAAAGGGCAGTGAAGGCCTTGATATTTCCGGCGCTGTTGTTGTAGACCCAGCTACGAACGAAAGAACACAGGCTTATATTGATAAGTTAGTAGAATTAAGACAGAAAAAAGGCATGACACCGGAGCAGGCAAAAGAGATCCTGTTAAATCAGTATTTATATTATGGTGTTATGATGGTAAAAATGGGTGATGCCGACGGTATGGTATCCGGCGCTTGCCATTCAACCGCTGATACCTTAAGACCATGTCTGCAGATTCTGAAGACAAAACCAGGTACAAAGTTAGTTTCTGCATTTTTCTTAATGGAAGTTCCAAACTGCGAATATGGTGCAAAAGGAACCTTCATTTTTGCAGATTCCGGTCTGAATCAGAATCCAAATCCAGAAGAACTGGCAGCCATCGCACAGTCTTCCGCAGAATCCTTCCAGTTATTAGTTCAGGAAGAGCCGATTGTTGCTATGCTTTCTCATTCTACCAAGGGAAGCGCAAAGCATGCAGATGTTGATAAAGTATTAGAAGCTACAAGAATCGCAAAAGAAGCTGCACCGGATCTGAAGTTAGACGGTGAGTTCCAGCTGGATGCTGCAATTGTTCCAAGTGTAGGCGCTTCCAAAGCTCCGGGCAGTTCTGTGGCAGGTAAAGCGAATGTATTAATGTTCCCGGATCTGGATGCCGGAAACATCGGTTACAAATTAGTACAGAGACTGGCAAAAGCAAATGCATACGGACCAATCACACAGGGTATCGCTGCTCCGGTGAATGACCTGTCCAGAGGCTGTACAGCAGAAGATATCGTTGGTGTAGTAGCTATTACATCGGTACAGTGCCAGGCTAAATAATAGGAGGAAATAGTAAGATGAATGTATTAGTAATCAACTGTGGAAGTTCTTCTCTGAAATTCCAGTTAATCAATTCTGAAACAGAAGATGTTTTGGCAAAGGGCCTTTGTGAAAGAATCGGCATTGACGGACGTCTGGTATATCAGCCGGCCGGCGGCGAAAAAGAAACAACAGAAGCTGCTATGCCAACACACAAACAGGCGATCCAGATGGTACTGGATGCCCTGATGAATGAAAAAACAGGTGTGATCAAGAGCCTGAAGGAAGTAGACGCTGTTGGCCATCGTGTGGTACACGGCGGTGAAAAATTTGCTTCTTCTGTAGTGATCAATGAAGAAGTTATCGCTGCAATTGAAGAGTGCAATGATCTTGCGCCTCTGCATAACCCGGCAAACTTAATTGGTATCCGTGCTTGTCAGGAACTGATGCCATCCACTCCAATGGTAGCTGTATTTGATACCGCTTTCCATCAGACGATGCCGGAAAAAGCTTATTTATACGGACTTCCTCATGAATATTATGAGAAATACGGTGTGAGAAGATATGGTTTCCACGGAACCTCTCACAGCTTTGTATCGAAAAGAGCAGCTGAATTTCTTGGAAAGAAAGCAGAAGATCTGAAGATCATTGTTTGCCACTTAGGAAACGGTGCTTCTATTTCCGCTGTAGATCATGGCAAATGTGTAGATACCTCCATGGGTCTTACTCCACTGGAAGGTCTGATCATGGGTACACGTTCCGGTGATCTGGATCCGGCTATCCTGGAGTTCCTTTGCAAGAAAGAAAACATGACAATCGAGGAAGTAACCAGTGTATTGAACAAGAAATCCGGTATGCTGGGTATGAGTGGTGTTTCCAGTGACTGCCGTGACGTGGAAGAAGCAGCAGAAGCAGGCAACCAGTTAGCAGTCAGCTGTCTGGCAGCATATACGTACCGTATTAAAAAATACATTGGTGCTTATGCAGCAGCTATGAATGGCGTTGATGTGATCGCGTTTACAGCAGGTCTTGGCGAGAATGCAAAAAATATTCGTGAAGGAGCCTGTGAAGGTCTGGAATATCTGGGTGCAAAACTGGATAAAGAAGCGAACAATACCCGTGGTAAAGATGCAGTGATCTCTACAGCAGATTCTGCCGTAACCTTAGTTGTTATCCCGACAAATGAAGAGCTGGCTATCTGCCGTGAAACAGTAGCGCTGGTGTAATCTGTCCGGAACAGAAGCTATAACACAAGATAATGGGGCTGCCTCTGTGGAGGCGCCCTTATTTTGTAGGGCATTTTTTACAGAAAACGAGAATAAACGGTTGACAAAATGGGCTTGTCTATGTATAATCAATTAGGTGTGATTAGGAGACGATTATGCTGATTCAATTGTCGGATATTTTATCAAAAGAACAGGGAATACAACATACCGATGCATCTTTTACTATGGAGATGTTTTCCTGTCGTTTGGGAGATTTTCCTGTTATTGACAAAACAGATATCGCATTTACCATTACCAATAAGGGCAATAAAGTACTTCTGATTGAAGGAAAAGGAAATGTGACATTGCAGATCCCATGCAGCCGCTGTCTGACAGAGGTGGCAGTGCCGATCCCGTTGGATTTTGACCGGGAAGTGGATATGAAGCTGACCGAACAAGAACGGATCGAGGCATTGGATGAGAGTAATTATATCTGCGGTGGGAATCTGGATGTGGATCAGTTAGTATATAATGAAATCCTGATCGGCTTACCCATCAGGGTATTATGTAAAGATGACTGTAAAGGAATCTGCAGCCATTGCGGGACGAATCTGAATGAAGGTTCCTGTCAGTGCGAGAATGAAAATTTAGATCCCCGAATGGCAGTTATCCGTGATATATTTAGCAAGTTTAAGGAGGTGTAACACAATGTCCATCTGTCCAAAGAATAAATCTTCTAAAGCTAGAAGAGATAAAAGAAGAGCGAACTGGAAAATGAGCGCTCCAAACTTAGTGAAATGCAGCAAATGCGGAGCATTAATGATGCCTCACAGAGTTTGCAAAGCTTGTGGTTCTTACAACAAGAGAGAAATCGTATCTGTTGACTAATCTGCAAATACTTCGTTTTTCAAAAGAAGTGGGAGGATATCCATGATCAGGGATGTCTTCCCTTTTTCTTTTTTTAAAGTGAAAAGATAGGGACAGGTTATGGTATTTCGTAATAAAAACTTGCGAATCTTGTAAAAAACAGTTAATATATCTTTAGCAAGGTATATATAAGAAGAAATACGCAGGAGGAAAGGATAATGCGCAAGATAAAATTGGGATTAGGCTTATTATTAGCAGGGTGTATGTCTGTTGCTCTTACAGCGTGCAGCCCGGGAGATATTGTAGATAAAGTACTTTCCCTGACAGATCATACGGAAGAAGAAAGCGAGGAAGAGACAGAAGTCGTTGAAGTAGATGTAGCAAAACCGGTACTGACTGCTGATTTAAGCGGAAGCGTGACTTATGCGGTCGGCCAGGAAGCAGAACCGCTTACGGTATCCGCTACCATCAGCGATTCTGGTACTTTATCCTATCAGTGGTATCGCAACACGACCAACAGCAATGGAGGCGGAAAAGCAATAGAAGGGGAAACTTCTGAAACCTTTACTCCGCCCACTGATGAGGAAGGAACGGTTTATTATTATGCGGTGGCCACGAATACCATCGGAGATTCCATTAATGGTGTTACCACCGGAACGATAGAAGTTGTTGTAAATGCGGATGGAATCGCGGAAGAATCTGTGATAGAGGAAGCAAAAATGGGCTGGCAGCAGGATGCGAGAGGCTGGTGGTATGGCAAAGAAGACGGATCTTATGCTGTAGGTGAATGGCTGGAAATTGATGGCAAATGGTATAATTTTGATGAAAATGGTTATGCCCGTTTTGGATGGTATCAGGAAGGAGACGACTGGTATTATTTTGGCGCTGACAGAAGTATGATTACGAACATGGAGATTGACGGATATAAACTGGGAGCAGACGGCAAGCGGGTAGCAGAATAAGAGACGGGCTCTGTCTTGCTTTTTTGCAGAAGGTTTAGTAAGATATCTTTTAGTGAGTATTCTGCCGGCGAAGTATGCCGGTTTGCGCCTCTGAAAGGAATGGATTTTATGGAAGATAAGATAAGAGTGGCAGTAGACGCCATGGGCGGGGATTATGCTCCGGTGGAAACAGTAAAAGGTGCTGTGGAAGCTGCGAATGAGCAAAAGAATCTGCAGATCTTGCTTGTAGGACAAACAGAAGCAATTAAGACGGAATTGGAAAAGTATGATTATCCGCAGGAGCGGATAACAGTTGTGGAAGCACCGGAAGTAATCGAAACAGGAGAATCTCCGGTGGCAGCCATACAGAAAAAGAGGAACTCTTCTATCGTAGTAGGTATGAAGATGGTCAGAAAGCAGGAAGCAGATGCCTTTGTTTCTGCGGGAAGTACAGGTGCTGTGCTGGTCGGCGGACAGGTACTGGTTGGCCGAATCAAAGGGATCGAAAGACCTCCTCTTGCGCCTTTGATTCCTACAGAGAAAGGAGTAGCTCTGTTGTTGGACTGCGGTGCCAATGTGGATGCCCGTTCCTCTCATTTAGTGCAGTTTGCAAAGATGGGATCGGTTTATATGGAGCATATTGTAGGAATTAAGGATCCGAAAGTTGCCATTGTAAATATCGGAGCGGAAGAAGAAAAAGGAAACGCACTGGTAAAAGAAACCTATCCGCTTTTGAAAGCATGTAAAAATATTAATTTTATAGGGAATATAGAAGCCAGAGATATTCCAAAAGGGGATGCGGATGTGATCGTATCCGAGGCCTTTGTGGGAAATGTGATCCTGAAGCTGTATGAAGGTGTGGCGCTCACTCTGCTTTCTCAGATGAAAAAGGGTATGCTGAGCAGTCTTCGCGGTAAGTTGGGAGCGTTGCTGATAAAGCCGTCACTGAAGCAGGTCATGAAATCATTTGACGCCAGTGAACACGGCGGTGCACCTTTGCTGGGTTTGAATGGTCTGGTAGTAAAGTGCCATGGCAATTCCGTAGCAGCAGAGATTAAGAATTCTATTATGCAGTGTATGCAGTTTAAAGAACAGAGTATTAATGAAAAGATCAGAGAATACATTACTTTGGATTCCAGTGAGGCATAGTCGGGAGGAGTCAATATGGAATTAGAAAAATTACAGGAAGTCATTGCCTCTGTGCTGAATGTAGATACCAGAGAAGTAACACCGGATACCACATTTGTAGAGGATCTGGGTGCAGATTCCCTTGATATTATGCAGATTATCGTGGGCATAGAAAATGTCTATGATATTCAGTTTCCGATTGAAGAAACGGAACATATCATTACGGTAGGGGATGCTGTAGATGTGATTCGAAGGATCATGGGTTAGACAAAGGTAAAAGGAAGGACTGTGCCATAGAACGCAGTCCTTTTTCTTGATATTTCTTTGCAGTAGGAAAGATAGGAGAACGAACATGAATAGAAGAGAAGAATTATTACATCTGGAAAAGAAAATAGGTTATCAGTTCCAGGATTTTGACCTTTTAGTGCAGGCTATGACCCATAGTTCTTATGCCAATGAGCATCATATGGAAAGAACACTTAACAACGAAAGACTGGAGTTTCTGGGCGATGCGGTCCTGGAAGTAGTCAGCAGTGAATTCTTGTTTCAGCAATTTCCGGATCAGCCGGAAGGAGAACTGACGAAAAAGAGAGCCAGTATGGTATGTGAGACGGCTTTGGCATTCTGCGGAAGAGAATTAGAAATCGGAGCTTTTTTACTGTTGGGAAAAGGCGAAGATGCTACGGGAGGACGTCAGAGAGAATCTATTGTATCGGATGCAGTGGAAGCGTTGATCGGAGCGATTTATCTGGATGGTGGGTTTGCTAATGCAAAAGATTTTATACTGGAACATATTTTAAATGATATGGAGCATAAACAGCTCTTTTACGATAGCAAGACTACCCTGCAGGAAATGGTTCAGGGCAAGTATGACCAGGACGTTTCTTATGTGCTGGTAAAGGAAGAAGGCCCTGATCACGATAAAACATTTACCGCAGAAGCTTATCTGGGAGACAGGAAGCTTGGAAGGGGAAGCGGAAGGACCAAAAAAGCGGCAGAACAGCAGGCTGCTTATCATGCCATTTTATTACTGAAGAAATAGTGCGAGGTTTTCGATGTATCTGAAAAGTATAGAAGTGCAGGGGTTTAAATCCTTTGCCAATAAAATTACATTTGAATTTCATAATGGAATTACGGGTATTGTAGGTCCCAATGGAAGCGGTAAGAGTAACGTGGCCGATGCGGTGCGCTGGGTTTTGGGTGAGCAAAGTGCCAAACAGCTGCGTGGGGGAAATATGCAGGATGTTATTTTCTCAGGAACAGAAACCAGAAAGCCCCTGGGGTTTGCTTATGTGGCTATCACTTTAGACAATGCGGATCATAAGCTTCCGATTGATTATGAAGAGATAACGATTGCCAGACGCCTGTACCGTTCCGGAGAGAGTGAATATCTGATGAATGGAACCGTGTGCCGTTTGAGAGATGTCCATGAACTGTTTTATGATACCGGTATTGGAAAAGAAGGATATTCGATTATTGGACAGGGTCAGATCGATAGGATTTTAAGCGGAAAACCGGAAGAACGAAGAGAACTGTTTGACGAAGCGGCAGGTATTGTTAAATTTAAAAGGAGAAAAGCTGCCACTTTAAAGAAATTGGAAGAAGAAAAACAGAATCTGCTTCGGGTAACCGACATTTTATCCGAGCTGACACGTCAGATTGGGCCTTTGGAAAAACAGGCTGAGACGGCAAAGTTGTTTTTAAAGAAAAAAGACAAGTTAAAACAGCTGGATATTCATATGTTTTTGCTGGAAATGCGGCATATGGAAAAGCAGCTGGAAGAGATACAGAAAAAACATGAGATTGCACAGGCAGATCTGCAGGAAACAACGGATAATTTTAATAAAACGAAAGCGGAATACGAAGAACTGGAACAAGGCATGGAGGAGTTGGATGCCAAAATAGAAGAGTCCAGAAATCGTTCCGGTCAGAATGCACTGATTCGGCAGCAATTGGAGAATCAGATCGCGCTTTTAAAGGAACAGATCGCTTCGTCCCATCAAAATGATGCACGTTTCCGGGAACGTATGACGGAACTGCAGGCAGGCAGGGCAGAAAAAGAAGAAGAAATCCTTCATCATCAGCAGGAGAAAAAGCAGATGGACGAACAGCTGTCCCTTCTGCAGAAGGAACAGGAAGAGCAGCAGAAGCGTTTTGAAGCATTTACCAGAGAGAGTCATATATTGGCGCAGAAGGTAGAAGAAGCGAAAAATGAGATTATTGAATTATTAAACCTTCGCGCTTCTACCAAGGGAAAGATGCAGCGATATCATACCATGCTGGAGCAGATTGCCATCCGCAAAGCCGAATTGAACCAGCGTGCGCTGCGTATGAAGCAGGAAGAAGAACAGACGAAAAAGAGCAAAGAACAAAACAGACAGCAGCTGGAACAATTGCGTCAGCTTATTGAGCAGCTGGAGTCTGAAAGTAATGAAAAAGAGCAGGAAGTACAGAGACTGCAGGAAGAAATCCAGCGCCAGAATCAGCAGATGGATATTGGACAGACTGCATATCACAGAGAAGCCTCCCGTCTGGAATCCCTGCGGAATCTGACAGAACGGTATGAAGGATATGGCAACAGCATTAAGCGTATTATGGAGCAGAAAAAGGACATCCCCGGTATTAAAGGCGTGGTGGCAGATCTGATCGAAGTGGATAAAAAATACGAAGTTGCCATTGAAACGGCATTGGGCGGGAGTATCCAGAATATCGTTACGGACAATGAAGCGACTGCCAAAAAGATGATCCAGTTTTTGAAACGAAATAAGTATGGCCGTGCTACGTTTCTGCCTTTGACCAGTATGGGAAATAAAAAGGCATTTTCCAATCCGTGCGCACTGCAGGAGGAAGGCGTGATTGGCATAGCCAGTGATCTGGTACACGTTGACAAAGCCTATGAAGGTATGACCGGAAACCTTCTGGGGCGTACTCTGGTCATTGATCATATGGATCATGGTGTGGCGATTGCCAGAAAATATCAGTATTCTCTTCGCATGGTTACAGTGGAGGGAGAATTGTTAAATCCGGGCGGCTCACTTACTGGCGGAACTTTCCGCAACAACAGTAATCTTCTGGGGCGCAGAAGAGAGATAGAAGAGCTGGAGAGCAGTGTGAAGGCTCTGAAAGCAGATATGGAGCGGCAGCAGGCCGACATAGAAAATAACCGTCAGAGAAGAAATCAGACCCGTGATGAGATCACCGGTATAGCAGAAAAGCTTCAGAAACTTTATTTGCAGCAGAATACTCTGCGAATGAATTATCAGGCTGACGAAGAAAAACTGAGTGAGATGAAGAACGGTTATGCACGGCTGGCAGACGAACGAAGGCAGATAGATGCACAGGCAGATGAAATTGAGGAAAACAGTTCTTCTATTCAGATAGAACTGGAGGTATCTGCAGCAGAAGAAAAGAAGTATGAGGAGCAGGTGACCCTTTCCCAGACGTCGCTGGAAGAGAGCCGTGCATCAGAGGCGGAACAGACACAGATTCTGGAAAAGCTGCATCTGCAGAGCGCCAATATTTCTTCCAAGCGGGGATTTACAAAGGAAAATCTGTCCCGTCTGTCTCAGGAAGTGGAAAGCATTGACCGACAGATCGAACAGATGCTGCAGAATCTGGACGAAGGCGCCAAAAGTGTTGCGAAGAAGGAACAGGATATTCAGGAAATTACCCTGACTATGGAAGCAGCTGAGGAAGAAGCCGCAAAAGAGGAACAGAAAATCAAAGAATATCTGGCAGCGAAAGAAGAGATGCATCAGACGCATAAAGGCTTCTTTGAAAAGCGGGAGGAATTATCCGACCGTATGAATATGCTGGATAAGGAATGTTTCCGTCTGAACAGTCAGACAGAGAAGCTGGAAGAGACATCCGAATCCCAGATCAATTATATGTGGGAAGAGTATGAAGTGACATATAATCAGGCAAAAGAAATGGCACCGGAGGAAATGGGCAGCAGGGCCGCATTAAAAAAAGAAATCGGTGAAGTGAAAGAAGAAATTCGCAGCCTTGGTACGGTGAATGTAAATGCCATTGAAGATTATAAAGAGTTACTGGAACGTCACACTTTTTTACAGGCGCAGTATGAAGATCTGGTTAAGGCAGAAGAAACACTGAAAGGTGTTATCGAGGAATTGGATACAGGTATGCGTAACCAGTTCACAGAGAAGTTTGAACAGATCCGCCGGGAGTTCGACAGTGCGTTTAAAGAACTGTTCGGCGGAGGCAAAGGAACTCTGGAACTGATGATGGAAGAAGAAAACGACGTATTGGAAGCGGGTGTACAGATCATCGCTCAGCCCCCCGGTAAAAAACTGCAGAATATGATGCAGCTGTCCGGCGGAGAAAAGGCATTGACCGCAATTGCGCTTTTATTTGCCATTCAGAATCTGAAACCGTCTCCATTTTGTCTGCTGGATGAGATCGAGGCAGCGTTGGATGATTCTAATGTTACCCGCTATGCGAAATATCTTCACAAGTTGACAAAGAATACGCAATTTATTATTATTACCCATAGAAAAGGCACTATGGTCGCGGCAGATCGTCTGTACGGTATTACGATGCAGGAAAAAGGTGTGTCTGCCTTAGTATCCGTAAATTTAATAGAAAAAGATCTGGAACAGTAGGAGGGGGAATTTCCATGCCAGAGGAAAAACGAGGATTTTTTAGCAAGCTGGTACAGGGTCTTGCTAAGACAAGGGACAATATTGTTGCCGGCATAGACTCTATTTTCAGCGGGTTTTCCAGTATTGATGAGGATTTTTACGAAGAGATAGAAGAGATCCTGGTAATGGGAGATATCGGTATTAATACGACTACTTCCATTATTGAGAATTTAAAAGAACAGGTGGCAGAGAAGCATATCACAGAGCCGTCAGAGTGTAAGCAGCTGTTGATCGACAGTATCAAACAGCAGATGGCAGTGGGCGAGACCGCCTATGAATTCGAACATAAAAAATCCGTGATTTTAGTGATCGGTGTGAACGGGGTAGGCAAGACCACTTCCGTTGGAAAATTGGCCGGAAAACTAAAAGATCAGGGCAAAAAGGTTATTTTGGCGGCAGCAGATACGTTCCGTGCAGCAGCCGGAGAGCAGCTGGAACAGTGGGCCGGCAGAGCCGGTGTGGAACTGATTGGGGGCCAGGCCGGTGCAGACCCGGCTTCTGTGGTATACGATGCTATTGCGGCAGCCAAATCCAGAAATGCAGATGTATTATTATGCGATACGGCAGGACGGCTTCATAATAAGAAAAACCTGATGGAAGAGTTGAGAAAAATTTATCGGATCATTGCCAAAGAATATCCGGAAGCGCATCTGGAGACCCTGGTTGTATTAGATGGAACGACAGGACAGAATGCACTGGTACAGGCCCGTCAGTTTAAAGAAGTAGCAGATATCACGGGTATCATTCTGACAAAGCTGGACGGAACAGCCAAAGGCGGTATTGCAGTGGCTATTGAAGCAGAACTGGATGTTCCCGTAAAATATATTGGGGTGGGAGAAAGTATTGATGACTTGCAGAAATTTGATCCCGATGAATTTGTAAATGCCCTGTTTGATATCAAAGAGGAGAAGGAATAGACAGCAAAGGTTATGCTGGGGAAAAGGAAGAGGAAAAGAAAATGGATATGTTAACGCTGGAAGCATTTGAAGAAGCATCCGAGAAGGTAAAAGAGGTCACACAGGAGACCAAATTAATCTACAGCACCAATTTCAGTGAGCAGACTGGCAACAAAGTATATCTGAAGCCAGAGAATATGCAGCTGACAGGTGCATATAAGGTGAGAGGCGCGTATTACAAAATCGGTACCTTAACACAGGAAGAAAGAGAGAAGGGGCTGATCACTGCATCTGCAGGGAACCATGCCCAGGGTGTCGCTTATGCGGCAAAACGTTACGGCTGTAAAGCAGTGATCGTGATGCCGACCACCACGCCTCTGATTAAGGTGGAAAGAACCAAAGATTATGGGGCAGAAGTGCTGCTGTATGGGGATGTGTATGACGAATCCTGTGCCAAAGCTTATGAACTGGCCGAGGAGCATGGCTATACCTTTATCCATCCATTTGATGACCCGGCAGTGGCAACCGGCCAGGGAACGATTGCCATGGAGATCATAAAGGAATTGCCTTTAGTAGACTATATTCTGGTACCTGTCGGCGGAGGCGGGCTGGCCACCGGTGTCTCTACTCTGGTGAAAATGTTGAATCCTAACATAAAAGTAATTGGAGTGGAACCTAAAGGTGCCAATTGTGTGCAGTATTCCATTGAGCGGGGTGAGGTTACAACCCTTCCCAGTGTGAACACCATAGCAGATGGTACTGCTGTGAAGCGATGCGGAGAAAAGATTTTTCCATATTTGAAGGAAAATCTGGATGATATTATCACGGTGGATGACGATGAATTGATCGTTGCCTTTCTGGATATGGTGGAAAATCATAAAATGATTGTAGAAAATTCTGGCCTTCTTACCGTTGCCGCTTTAAAACACATGAATGTGAAAGATAAAAAAATCGTTTCTATCTTAAGCGGCGGTAATATGGACGTGATTACCATGTCCTCTGTTGTACAGTTTGGTCTGATCCAGAGAGACCGTATCTTTACGGTATCCGTACTGCTGCCGGATAAGCCAGGTGAGCTGGTACGTGTGGCATCTATCATTGCCCAGCAGCAGGGAAATGTAATCCGGTTGGATCATAACCAGTTTGTCAGCACCAATCGTAATGCAGCTGTGGAATTGAAAATCACCATGGAAGCATTTGGAACGGAGCATAAGCGTGCGATTGTAAATGCATTGCAAAAAGAAGGATATCGACCGAAATTGATCCGTCCGAATCTGTAACAGAAAATAACCCCGTACTCTTAATGGTATACATTGGTTAAGAGCACGGGGCTTTTTATGTTTATTTTACTTCGATCAGTTCATAATTTCTGGTTCCGAGTCCCAGTTTTTCTGCATGTGTAATGCTGGACATCCAGTTGGTTTCCGGATGCACGTTTTTGAAGTGATCATGATAATGATGGTCACTTTCGCTTAACATGGAATTGGAAAGTTCCGGCTGCGCATTTACCGCATCTGCACATGCGATATCCAGTGCTACCGGGTCAAAGGATGCAAACATTCCCACATCCGGTACGATTGCCACGTCATTTTCTGCGTGACAGTCACAGTAAGGAGAAACATCCATTACCAGGCTGATGTGGAAAGCAGGACGTCCATCTACCACGGCTTTGCTGTATTCTGCGATCTTACAGTTTAAGATGTCATTGGATTCATCGGAAGCCGGAAGAACCGCATCCTTTGGACAGACACTTAAGCATCTTCCGCAGCCTACGCATTTGTTGTGGTCAATGTGTGCTTTTTTATTTTCTACTACGGCTGCTTCGTGGGCACAGATTCTGCTGCAGGCCTTACATCCAATGCAAAGATCCTGATTTACATGAGGTTTTCCCGCACTGTGCATTTCCATTTTACCGCCGCGGGATCCACATCCCATGCCGATATTTTTCAGACAGCCGCCGAATCCCGTCGCTTCATGTCCCTTAAAATGTGTCAGGGAAATGAAAACATCCGCGTCCATGATAGCCTGTCCGATTTTAGCTTCTTTTACATATTCGCCGCCTTCGACCGGAACAGAAACATCGTCTGTTCCTTTTAAACCGTCAGCGATGATAATATGGCATCCGGTTGAAAATGGAGAAAAGCCATTTTCATATGCACTTTCCATATGTTCCAGCGCATTTTTTCTTCCGCCTACATATAAAGTATTGCAGTCGGTAAGGAAAGGTTTGCCGCCTAATTCTTTTACTACATCAGCGACTGCTTTGGCATAATTCGGACGGAGAAAAGCCAGGTTGCCCGGTTCACCAAAGTGAAGCTTAATAGCAACAAATTTGTCTTCAAAATCGATTTCGCCGATGCCTGCTTTTTTGATCAGGCGTGTCAGCTTTTTTAATAAATTATCACCGTTGTGAGTGCGGAGATTGGTAAAATATACTTTTGATGCTTCCATAATAAAATATACCTCCCGAAAAAGAATAAAACCGTAAAAACAGAAACGGTTTTTTACGTAATAAAGTATAACATAATAGATGGAATATAACAAGAAAATTGATAGACGGGCTGCAGTGACAGTCGGGGAGAAACTTGCAGGAACGGTATCCCTGTGATACTATACAAGAGAGAATTAGGAAAAAAATCAGTTTCCTAACCGATAAATAACAGGAGCAGGGCAGTGTTCGGATCTTTTAAAATGAGATGCAGGACAGAGGATAGGATTATGGAGATAAGAGAATTATTAGAAAAGGTTCAGCAGGGAACCATACCCATGGAAGAGGCAGAAGCGTATTTGAAAACACTGCCTTATGAAGAATTGGGATATGCGAAATTAGATCATCATCGGGAACTGAGGAATGGATTCGGGGAAGTGGTATTTTGCGCCGGCAAAACGATACAGCAGTTAATCGGCATCTATCAGGCTTTTGCAGCAAGAGAAGGAAATGTGCTGGGAACCCGCGCGTCCAGAGAACAGTATGAAAAGGTGAAGGAAGTATTACCGCAGGTGGAGTATGATGAAACAGCCCGTACTTTGATCCTTCAGCCTGAACTGCCAGAGCAGAAAGGGTGTGTAGCCGTATGCACGGCGGGAACATCCGATATTCCTGTGGCAGAAGAGGCCGCAAAGACAGCAGAATTTTTGGGATGCCATGTGAAGCGCATCTATGATGTGGGCGTAGCAGGCATCCATCGTCTGTTATCCAAAACAGAAGAAATCCGACAGGCAAACTGCATCATTGCTGTAGCCGGTATGGAAGGCGCTTTGGGAAGCGTTGTAGCCGGTCTGGTGGATAAGCCGGTGATCGCCGTGCCGACTTCCGTTGGTTATGGCGCCAGCTTTGGAGGAATATCAGCGCTTTTGACGATGCTGAATTCCTGTGCGGAAGGTTTGGCTGTGGTAAATATTGATAATGGATTTGGAGCCGGTTATATGGCGGCGCAGATTAATCGTTTAGCTACATGTAAATAATACAGTAAACGGGGAAATAGAACAGATGAAAAGTAAAACATTATATTTGGAATGTTATTCCGGGATCAGCGGCGATATGACAGTTGCAGCTTTATTGGATCTTGGAGCCAGTGAAGATTTTTTGCGGGAATGCCTGCAGACTCTGCCGGTAGATGGCTATGAAATTGTCATCGGAAGAACGAAAAAATGTGGTGTGGGTGCCTGTGATTTTCATGTGATCCTGCAGGAAGAAGAACCTCATGAGGATCACCATCACTACGGACATCATCACCACGAGCCTCATGAGCATGAACATCATCATGGACATGAACACGAACACCATCATGAGCATCGGACCTTTGGTATGATACGGCAGATGATTAGAGAGTCTTCGCTGCCGGAAAAGGTAAAAGCATTGTCCGAAAAAATTTTTCTGGTGGTGGCGCAGGCAGAGGCAAAGGTGCATGAAAGCACAGTGGAAGAAGTACATTTCCATGAAGTGGGTGCTGTGGATTCCATCGTGGATATTGTAGGTGCGGCAGCCTGCATTACGGATCTGGGAATTGAAGATGTCGTTTTGTCTCCTTTGTATGAAGGATGCGGAACGGTCTGGTGTCAGCATGGACGGGTACCGGTACCGGCACCGGCTGTATTGGAGATCAGCTCTCAGTATCAGCTTCCCCTTGTGATCACATCGAATCAGGGAGAGATGGTAACGCCAACCGGTGCCGCCATTGCCTCCGCTTTGCGCACGATGGAAAAGCTGCCGGAATCCTTCATGGTGGAGAAAATTGGTATCGGTGCCGGGAAAAAGGATTTTGCCCATGCCAATATCCTGCGGGCGATGCTGATTACTTCGGAGCAGGGTAAAAAAAAACGGGATGTGATTTTGGCGGACTGTACTTTACAGGAGGATCGTGTCTGGGTTCTGGAGACAAATGTAGATGACTGCAGCGGGGAACAGCTGGGATATGTCATAGAGAATTTGATGGCAGCGGGCGCCAGAGATGCCAGCTGTATTCCTATGTATATGAAAAAGCACCGTCCTGCCTATATGCTGCAGGTAATCTGTAAGAAAGAAGATATGGAGAAGCTGGAAACCATCATTTTCCGGGAAACTACCAGTATTGGTCTTAGAAAATATGAGGAGTGCCGACATATATTGCCCAGACAACTGGAGCAGGTAGAGACGCCCTGGGGAACTGCTCAGGTAAAAGTGTGTCAGCATAAGGAATGGCTGTTCCCTTATCCGGAATATGCCTCCATTCATGAAATTGGAGAAAAAACCGGAAAAAGTTATCGGGAAATTTATGATATGGTGATCGACAGTTGGAAGGAAAAACATGGAAAATAAGAAAAAGCAATTAGATCGTTTGCTTGCTGCGTATACAAAAGAAGATGTCTGTCTGGCCTTTTCCGGTGGGATTGATAGCAGCCTTTTGTTAAAATTGATGGTAAAAAAGGCAGAAGTATCTCACAAAAAAGTTTATGCGGTAACTTTTGATACCACGCTGCATCCGCGCTGTGATACAGAAATTGCAGAAAAAGTGGCGGAAGAAATCGGGGCAAGTCATCATATACTGAAAATCAATGAATTGGATAATCCCCAAATTTTGCAGAATCCGGTAAACCGCTGTTATTTGTGCAAGCGGGAATTGTTCCGTAAACTATTAGATTTTGCAAGAGAAATGGATGCTCCGGTCATCCTGGAGGGAACCAATGCGGATGATCTTCAGGTGTATCGTCCGGGACTGGCTGCAATACAGGAACTGGGAATTAAAAGTCCCTTGGTGGAAGCCGGATTTACCAAGAAGGAAGTCCGGGAATATGCGAAAGAAGTAGGAATTTCTGTGGCAGAAAGACCGTCCACTCCTTGTCTTGCCACCCGTCTTCCCTATGGAACAGACATTACCCTTTCCGTTTTACAGCAGATCGAGGAAGGGGAAGCATGGCTTCGGAGCAGAGGGTACAAAAACGTGAGAATCCGCGTGCACGGAGAGATTGCCCGGTTAGAACTGGATGCAGAAGCATTCTCTTCCTGTCTTAAAGAACGGGATGAAATTGTCCGCAAATTAAAAGAAATTGGATTTACCTATATTACCCTGGATCTGGAAGGATTCCGTTCCGGAAGTATGGATATCAGGATAAAACAATAGAAGGGATGCAAAGAGTGAATAAGGGGAAAAAGTTAATAGGGATGTTTATTATGCTGCTGACATTTTGCATTTCTGCAGTTCCCGTATCAGCTGGCTGGATAGAAAGTGCAAATGGCTGGTGGTATGAAAAGGGAGAAGATTCGTATGTAACCGGTTGGATGCTGGATGAAGGGACCTGGTACTATTTTGATGCGGCAGGCTGGATGAAAACGGGCTGGCTGAATGACAGAGGGACTTGGTATTATTTGCATCCGAATGGCGCTATGGCAACGGGCTGGCTGAACGACGGCGGTACCTGGTACTATTTACATCTGAATGGTGCTATGGCAACGGGCTGGTTGAATGATGGAGGAACCTGGTACTATTTAGATGGATCGGGGGCAATGCAGACAAATGCATGGATAGGTTCTTATTACGTTGATCATACTGGTGTCTGGAAACCGAACTATCAAGCAGGAAAATGGATACAAAGCGGCTCCAGATGGTGGTATCAAAATGCGGATGGAAGTTATCCGTGTGCGGCCTGGAAGAAGATTCAGGATACCTGGTACTATTTTGATGCGGCAGGCTGGATGGTAATCGGCTGGCTGAATGATGGTGGCACTTGGTACTATTTACAGGAAAGCGGTGCCATGGCAGCAAATACCTGGATAGGCAATTATTATCTGGGCGCATCCGGTGCCATGGCAGTAAGTCAGTGGATAGGACCGTATTATGTAGGAAATGATGGAGCCTGGATTCCGGGATATACTGGCATAGTTTCTGTGAATAAAAAGGAAATTGAGATTCCCGGTGTAAAAGGCGAATATGAATTTGCTGTGGTAAATGATCTGCACATTATAGTTCCGGATGGATCGTATCTTTCTTCCAAAAACCAGATAGTAAATGCCAGATATCACGAATTTAGGAATCAGTATGGAGTAACCTCCACTGAAAATTGGCCGAATATGGTGAAGCAGATTAATTCATATCATCCAGATGGTGTTGTTTTAAATGGTGATATGATAGATTTTTATTCTGACGCAAATCTGGAAAGTCTGCTGAAAGGAATAAAAAATTTAAATGCACCAATCATATATACCCGTGCGGACCATGATCTGGGTATATATTACAGCGGTTCTGTCTCTCAGGAAGAATGTAGGAAAAAGCAGGAAGCCGGATGGAAGATGCAGGCTGTTATGATACAGGAATTTGAAGAAATTATTATCGTTGGGATAAATAATAATACACGTCAGATTTCGGAAACAACTCTTCAGACATTAAAAGAAATATGGGAGAAGGATAAACCGGTGATCCTGTTTTTACATGTTCCTCTGGAATCTCTTGTAAATGATGAATTAGCCGGTATGTCCAAAATATATTGGCAGAACAGGGTTCTTTTATGGGGAGAGAACAGTTTGTATATTCCCAATAAGACGACAAAGCAGTTTCTGGATATGGTGTATGATCCGAACAGTCCGGTAGTGGCTGTGGTCGGGGCACATCTTCATTTTCCACATGATGGTCCTTTAAAGAGAAATATACGTCAGATTGTATTTGATGCGGGTTACAAAGGAAACATCGGATTCATAACCGTGCATGGAGAAAACTAACTTAAAAACGTCCACCGGACGTTTTCTTCGCATGCTTGGCAACAAAAAGCAGAAGTGTCAAGAAAAAACACTTGACACCTCTGCTTTCTTGGCGTATGATAGCAAAGGTGATGTGAAATGGAAAAGTTTGTGGAACAGACATTGCTCTATGATTTTTATGGCGAACTGCTGACAGAGCATCAGAGAAGAATTTATGAGGACGTAGTTCTGAATGATTATTCTCTCAGTGAAGTAGCCCAGGATCTGGGGATCAGCCGTCAGGGAGTACATGATAATATCAAACGGTGCAACAAAACTTTGGCAGAGTACGAAAGTAAACTGCAGCTGGTACACCGATTCCTGTTGATCAAAGATAAAATCCATGAGATCCATACACTGGTACAGCGTGTGGAGGACATCACAAAGGAAGAGATGGCAAGCCAGGTTGAGAAGATTTCTCAGGAAATTCTGGAGGAGTTATAGTATGGCATTTGAAAGTTTGACGGACAAATTACAGAATGTATTTAAAAACTTAAGAAGTAAAGGCCGTTTGACAGAAGAGGATGTAAAAGTTGCTCTGAAGGAAGTAAAAATGGCGTTGCTGGAAGCTGATGTAAGCTTTAAAGTAGTGAAGCAGTTTATGAAGTCTGTACAGGAACGCGCAGTCGGTCAGGATGTGATGACCGGACTGAATCCGGGGCAGATGGTGATCAAGATTGTAAATGAAGAGCTGGTTCATCTGATGGGAAGCGAAACCACAGAGATTGCCTTTCGTCCGGCAGGAGAAGTTACCGTTATTATGATGGCGGGTCTGCAGGGTGCAGGTAAGACCACGACTGCTGCAAAGCTGGCGGGCAAGATCAAAGCAAAAGGCAGAAAGCCGTTATTGGTAGCTGCCGATGTATATCGTCCGGCTGCTATTACACAGCTGCAGGTAAATGCAGAAAAACAGGGTGTAGAAGTATTCTCCATGGGAGATAAGGCAAATCCGGTAGATATTGCCAAGGCTGCTGTGGAACATGCAAAAAAGAACGGATATAATGTGGTTCTTATTGATACGGCAGGCCGTCTGCACATAGATGAGACGATGATGGAAGAGCTGGCCAATATCAAAGCCGCGATTACTGTAGATCAGACCATTCTGGTTGTAGATGCCATGACTGGTCAGGACGCAGTGAATGTGGCAGAAAGCTTTACGGATAAAGTCGGTATTGACGGTGTGATCCTGACGAAGCTGGATGGCGATACCCGTGGCGGTGCGGCACTGTCTATTAAGGCCATCAGCGGAAAGCCGATTCTTTATGCCGGTATGGGAGAAAAGTTATCCGATCTGGAACAATTTTATCCTGACCGTATGGCATCCCGTATTCTCGGTATGGGAGATGTCATGAGCCTGATCGAGAAAGCCCAGGCAAATATCGATGAGGAAAAAGCCAGAGAGATGGAGCAAAAGTTCAAGAAGAACACCTTTGGCTTTGATGATTATCTGGAAAGTATGAATCAGATGAAAAACATGGGAGGCATCCAAAGTGTGCTGAGCATGCTGCCGGGAATGAATTCCCAGATGAAGGATCTGGAAAGTATGATCGATGAGAAAGATCTGGCACGCAAAGAGGCGATCATTCTCTCGATGACATTGCAGGAACGCTCCAATCCGGATCTTCTCAATGTATCCAGAAAGCAGAGAATTGCAAAGGGAGCCGGTGTAGATATCAGTGAGGTCAATCGTCTGGTTAAACAGTTTGAACAGGCTAAGAAAATGATGAAGCGTATGCCCAATATGATGGGTGGTAAGATGGGTAAAAGAGGTGGCTTTAAGCTTCCCTTTTAGTATAAAATAACAAAATGAAAAGAAAAATGGATAAAATCCAGGAGGTGAAAGACAATGGCAGTAAAAATCAGATTAAGAAGAATGGGACAGAAGAAGGCTCCTTTCTATAGAATCATCGTTGCAGATTCCAGATCTCCAAGAGATGGAAGATTCATTGCTGAAATTGGTACCTATGATCCTACTCAGAATCCTAGCGTATACAAAGTAGATGAGGAAGAAGCTAAAAAATGGCTTGCTAACGGTGCGCAGCCTACAGAAGTAGTCAGCAAAATCTTTAAATTAGCAGGTATTGAAAAATAAGATGTTCCATTCCCGATAGGGAAAAGGCTTCGTTTCCTTTTGCAGGAAACGAAAAGCGAGGTGTGAAATGAAAGAGTTAGTAGAAGTAATTGCTAAGTCTCTAGTGGATAACCCGGAGGAAGTAGTGGTAACCGAGACGGAGGAAGACAATTCCATTCTGGTAGAACTTCGGGTAGCGCCTTCTGATATGGGTAAAGTCATTGGAAGACAGGGACGTATTGCTAAGGCACTTCGTACCGTAGTAAAAGCTGCATCTTCAAAATCAGAAAAGAAGGTTGTAGTTGATATCTTACAGTAATAAAGAGGCGGGAGAGTCATTCTCTCGCTTTTCCTTTATGCGGATTCCCATGTTTGTGTAAGTGAAAGAAATGGAGAATAGTATGGTAGAAAGACTGCGTGTAGGCGTGATCGCCTCAACCCATGGAATCAAAGGGGAAGTAAAAGTATTTCCTACAACCGACGATGCTTCCCGTTTTGAAAGTATAGAAAACGTAATCCTGGAAACAGGAAAAGAAGATTTGGTGCTGACCATTTCCTCTGTAAAATATTTCAAAAAATTTGCAATCTTAAAATTTAAAGAGTTTGATAATATTAATGACATTGAAAAATATAAAGGAAAAAGTCTGTATGTAACAAGAGATCAGGCAGCTCCTTTAGGTGAAGATGAAAATTATATCGGCGATCTGATCGACATGGAAGTATTTCTGGAAGACGGCAGTCGATTTGGTGTATTAACAGACGTGATGGAAACCGGCGCAAATGATGTATATGTCATCACCACAGAGACGGGAAAAGAAGTTTTAGTACCGGCAATTAAACAGTGTATCCTGGATGTAGATGTTGAGGAGGAAAGAATGATCATTCATTTGCTCCCCGGTCTGGCAGATGAGTCATAAGCAGGAGGAACAAAGATGAATTTTCATGTACTGACACTGTTTCCGGAGATGGTAGAACAGGGGCTTCGCACCAGTATCACCGGAAGAGCCATAGAAGCTGGCCTCATTTCCCTGTCTGCAGTAAATATTCGGGATTTTGCAGAAAATAAACATAATCGTGTGGATGATTATCCCTATGGAGGCGGGGCCGGTATGGTTATGCAGGCAGGCCCTGTATATCAGTCTTATCTGTCTGTGACAGAGAAGCTAAATACGAATGAAAAACCGGTCCGTGTGGTTTATCTGACGCCGCAGGGGCAGGTGTTTTCTCAAAAGCTGGCCCAGGAACTGGCCCAGGAAGAAGATCTGATTTTTCTTTGCGGCCATTATGAGGGGATTGATGAGAGAGTATTGAATAAAATTGTTACCGATCAGGTTTCCATCGGTGATTATGTACTTACCGGCGGAGAATTACCGGCCATGGTTATGATCGATGCAATCTCCCGTCTGGTTCCGGGTGTTTTGAATAACGAAGAATCTGCCCAGTTTGACTCTTTTTGTGATAATCTTCTGGAATATCCTCAGTATACCCGCCCGGCTGTGTGGGAAGGAGAAGAAGTGCCTCCGGTACTCCTGTCCGGACATCACCAAAAGGTAAATGAGTGGCGAAGAGAACAGTCGCTTTTGCGCACCTGGCAGCGTCGGAAAGACCTGTTTGCAGGCGCAAATTTGACGGAGAAAGAGAAAAAATGGCTGGAACAGATGGAACAGGAAAAATAGTAACGATTCAGCCAAGCCACAGACCGCCCGCTATGCAGGCTATTTTCTGCATGGCTGAATAGTTGCAAAAAATAATAAGAAATGCTTGCGAACCGATGCAGAGTGTGATACAATAAGCATCGGTTCGTGATAAATCTATTTATAAGCGAACAAAAAAGCCGATGTGGCGGAATTGGCAGACGCACTTGACTCAAAATCAAGCGGGTAACACCGTGCCGGTTCGAGTCCGGCCATCGGCACTTGATATTTCCCATCCGAATATATCGGGTGGGAATTTTTTTGTTTTGGCATAAGCAAACTATAATATTTGAAAGGAAAACTTGAAATTTTGCGAAAAAGGTCCTATACTGACTTGAAAGCATTTTTTATAGGAGGAATGATGATGGCAGTAACTTTAAAGCGATATTATGGAGAAGAAAAAACGTATCTGGTGTATGATGTAGTGAAGAATGAGTATGCGATAGACAGCAAAAGGGCGCGGGTAATCTGCGATCCCCGTTATGGAATCGGATGCGATGGAATCATCATGGGACCATACCATGAAAAGGATGGGATCCATATGGCAATTTTGAATCCGGATGGAAGTGAAACTGCCGCCTCTTATGAAGCAATGTGCGTATTTGCCAGATATTTGAAAGATAATGCTTATGTAGAAAAGAAATATGTTCCGATTCACACCAAAGGGGATTTTGTGATTGCCAGTTATCTGAATGAAGCGGCGACTCATATCCGCCTTTCCAAAGGAAAAGAGATCTTTGTCAGCGATGAGACCATGCGGGAAGATGAGTTTATTTTAAACGGCGACGTGGGCTATATTGGAACGACTACGTTGGGGTATGAGTTTCTTGCTAAATTAGACAGTTTGTAGAATAAGGAGAGAATAACATGGATTTAAGAAGAGAGATTCTTAGAATATTAGAAAAAAACAGCCGTATTACGGCGGAAGAACTGAGTATTATGCTGGAAGTAGACGAAAGCGTGATTAAGGATACCGTCGCTGCTTTGGAGAAAGAAAAAATCATTTGCGGTTATCATACACTGATCAACTGGGATAAAGAAGATGAAAATCATGTGACAGCACTGATCGAACTGAAAGTAACGCCGCAGGGTGGTGACGGATATAATAAAATTGCAGAACAGATTTATTCCTATCCTCAGGTGGACAGTCTTTATCTTATGTCCGGAGCTTATGATTTCCTGGTACAGATGCACGGAAGAAATATTAAAGATATTGCCATGTTCGTATCTGAAAATCTGGCATCGATGGAAGAGGTTTCCAGCACCGCTACACATTTTATGTTAACGAAATACAAAGAACAGGGCGTGACTTTTGTAAAGAGGAAACATGATGGAAGAATGGTGATTACGCCATGAGTCGGTACGTTTCAGAAAAGATCAAACAGATAAAACCCTCCGGGATCCGTAAGTTTTTTGATGTAGTCAGCGAGATGCCGGATGCTATTTCTCTGGGTGTGGGCGAGCCGGATTTTGATACGCCCTGGTGCATACGTCAGGAAGGAATTCGCAGTCTTAAGGCTGGAAGAACATTTTATACGTCCAATGCCGGATTGCTTCCTCTTCGGGAAGAAATATGCAAATATATGCAGCGGACATTAAAGCTGCATTATCGCCCCAATCAGATACTGGTGACAGTAGGAGGAAGTGAGGCAATCGATATTTTCTTTCGAACGGTTTTGAATCCCGGAGATGAGGTGATTATTCCGGAACCGGCCTTTGTGTCTTATGTACCGTGTGTCATTATGGCGGATGGCGTGCCTGTGACCATTCCTCTGCAGGAGAAGAATCAGTTTCGTCTCAGGCCGGAAGAACTGGAGGCTGCCATTACACCGAAAACGAAGGCTATTTTGTTGTCTTATCCGAATAATCCCACAGGTGCCATCATGACCAGGGAAGATCTGGAAGCATTGGTTCCTATTATTATTAAGCACGATCTGGTGGTGGTCAGCGATGAAATATATTCAGAACTTACTTATGGAACGCCGCATGTAAGTATCGCTTCTTTGCCGGGTATGCAGGAAAGAACCGTTGTGATCAACGGCTTTTCTAAATCTTATGCTATGACGGGATGGCGTCTGGGATATGCTGCCGGACCGGAAGAAATTTTGAAGCAGATGGTAAAACTGCATCAGTTTGCTATTATGTCAGCACCCACCAACAGTCAGTATGCAGCTATCACGGCCATGCAGCAGGCAGGAGAGAACGTGGAACTGATGCGCCAATCTTATAATGAGCGGAGAAGGTTTTTGCTTCATGAGCTTAAGAAGCTGGGAATTTCCTGTTTTGAACCTTACGGAGCATTTTATGTCTTTCCCAATATTTCCCAGTTCGGTATGACTTCCGATGAATTTTGCAATCGTTTGCTGCAGGAAGAAAAGGTAGCAGTCATTCCCGGTTCTGCGTTTGGAGAATGCGGAGAAGGGTTTGTACGTATTTCTTACGCGTATTCTATTGAAGAATTAAAGGTTGCGCTGGAGAGAATTGAGAGGTTTTTGTCAAATTTAAAATAATACTGGACTTTTGCGGAATTTAAAGCTAATATTATTCCATATTCAGCGGCAAACGGTGGCAGCCGATGCCGATGTGGATGTAAGAGGAGGATGAATGAAGATGAGAAAAGTAGTGAAATTTGGAGGAAGTTCTCTGGCCAGTGCGGAACAGTTTAAAAAGGTCGGAGATATTATCCGAAGTGATGAAAGCAGACGTTATGTGATTCCTTCTGCTCCCGGTAAACGTTTTTCTGATGATATAAAAGTAACGGATATGTTGTATCGCTGTTATGAAGCGGCAGAAGCCGGCGAGGATTTTTCTCAGCAGCTTAAGGACATTCAGGAAAGATACAATGGGATTATTCAGGGATTGCAGTTGGAATTTTCATTGGATGAAGATTTTGCAGTGATCAAAGAACAGTTCACACAGAAAGCAGGCAGAGACTATGCGGCTTCCCGCGGTGAATACTTAAACGGCAAGATCATGGCAGCTTATCTGGGCTATGAATTTGTAGATGCTGCAGAAGTGGTTGTATTTGCAGAAGATGGCGAGTTTGATGCGGAAAAGACGAATGAACGTATGGCAAATCGTCTGGAAAATCTGGAGAGAGCCGTCATTCCCGGATTCTATGGAGCGTATGAAGACGGAAAGGTAAAGACATTCTCCCGCGGTGGTTCTGATGTGACCGGATCTCTGGTTGCAAAGGCAATCCATGCAGATATCTATGAAAACTGGACGGATGTGTCAGGATTTTTGGTTACGGATCCAAGAATAGTGGAAAATCCGAAAGTGATTGAGACGATCACTTACCGTGAACTCCGTGAATTATCTTATATGGGAGCAACCGTTCTTCATGAGGATGCAATTTTCCCGGTGCGTAAGGAAGGAATTCCGATTAATATTCGTAATACCAACCGTCCCCAGGACAAAGGTACTTTTATTGTGGAAAGCACCTGTAAGAGACCGAAATATACCATTACCGGTATTGCAGGGAAAAAAGGATTCTGTTCGATTAATATTGAAAAATCTATGATGAATTCGGAGATCGGATTTGGAAGAAGAGTTTTGCAGGTGTTTGAAGAACAGGGCATTTCCTTTGAACATGTACCTTCCGGAATTGATACAATGACTATATTTGTCCATCAGGATGAATTTGAAGATAAAGAACAGCAGGTGATTGCAGGTCTGCATCGCGCGGTACAGCCGGATTTTGTGGAAATGGAATCTGATCTGGCATTGATTGCGGTAGTGGGACGTGGGATGAAAGAAACCCGCGGTACTGCAGGAAGCATTTTCTCGGCACTGGCACATGCGAAGGTCAACGTTAAGATGATTGATCAGGGATCCAGTGAGTTGAATATTATTATTGGCGTGAAGAATGCAGATTTTGAAACGGCAATCAAAGCTATTTATGATGTTTTTGTAACGACACAGCTTGTATAAATGAATTTCGTTCATGGGATTTGATGCCCCGGCAGATCGTGATATCTGCCGGGGCTTTTTTATCATATAGGAAAGTTTGTCCTATATGATAAAATCCTCCGTGGGATGCGTACGCAAACGCAGAGGAATTATGTCGTTGGCGCGACGCGTTTCTTATTTAAACTCAAAAACAGAAAGGAAATTAAAAATGGAACACATCATTGACAGCGCTCTGAGAAGAAAAACCGATTACTCTATAAAAACCACATGGAGCATACCTGTCATCTGCCTTTTATACATCCTGGTCATAACAACAGTCAGTCATCATCTGCATGCCCGAATCCCGTGGGAAGAACCCGCCTCTCTTACTGCGACTACGGATTCCATAGAAAAGGAGGAACTCCTACCCGAAATTCTACCTTTCTGTCCGGGAACAGAGCATACCGTTATCCCATCCGGCATGACACGGATGAGCGAAACAAACAGGAAGATTCTTTCAAGTCCGAGTCCCAAGGAGAAGATCATGGCAGAAGAAACTGATGCAGCACAACCCGCCGCAAGGCTTACAGAGGCAGCAACTACAACTGCCCAAACCACAGGAGAAATGGCCTCCGATATCCCAAAGACAGCCCCAAATTCCCCGGCTGTCCCATCTCAGGAGGCAGAGGACAGTACGGTTGTCCTTACCGGCATTACCTGCTATACTGCCCTCAGACAGGATTACTGTGTGGGAAGCACAGAAACGGTTCCTGCATTAGAAGTGTATGCGCAACGGTCCGATGGAAGTACCCAAAAACTGGAAACAAGCTCCTGCCAGACGGGCAGCCTGGATACGGCATCAGCAGGATCCAAAACCTTGTCTGTCCGTTACGGTGACTATGAGATCGAACTGCCTTATCAGGTGGTAGAGTATACGATCACCCTGCATCCAAACGGAGGCAATTATCCAGTGGACTGCCTTACTGCCAGGGACTACAGGGCCAAACTGCCGGGAGCCCCGAGGAAAGTAGGCTGCCAGAGCGGAAGCTGGTATTACGATGAAGCCTGTACGATACCGGTAGAAACAGACCAGCTGACGTTAGCCGCGGGACAGACTCACATGGATCTGTATGCGGGTTATGAAGAAACCGGGGGATTTATACTGGATGAAGAGGGCTATGTAATCGGATATGAAGGAGAGATGACGGATACCCTGATGCTCCCGGAGCATTGTGTCGGCGTGCGGACAGGCGCTTTTTCAGAAGAAACTGCGGGAGCCGTAAAATACGTATACATCCCGGCCAATGTCACAGATATCGAGCCGGGAGCGTTCCAGGCGATGCGGGGAGTAAAGGATTATCTGGTGATCGCAGAGGGAAATCCGGCCTACTGCAGCATCAACGGTATGATCGTGAGCAGAGATGAAAGCCGGCTGTGCGTCTATCCGGCAGGAAGACGGGGCGAAGATTATCTGCCGGATACGATCACCTGCATCGAAGACTATGCTTTCTATGGAGCATCCCTTTCTGCACTGGTCATAGAGACAGAAGAACCGCCCACACTGAAAGGAGCCCACTGCTTTTCGAACTGCAGTGTGACATTTTTGGTCTCCGGAAGTTGCCTGAAGCAATGTAGGGAATCTTTTGCCGGATACGGACTGAATGAACGAGTGGAGGAAATGGATTGGTAAATAATATACAGTACAAAGGAGGAATAGTGTATGATTCGAAAATTTCAAAAAGAGGATGCTGATTCAGTGATGCAGATATGGCTAAGCGGAAATGAGGAGGCGCACGCGTTTATTTCGAGAGCATACTGGAAATCAAATTATGATATGGTACGGGAGCAGATTTTGCAGGCGGCGGTTTTTGTCTGTGAGCAGTGCGGAGAAATACAGGGATTTATCGGGCTTGCGGATCATTATATTGCGGGAATCTTTGTGAAACAAGAATATCAGTCACATGGTATAGGAAAACAGCTTTTGGATTATGTGAAATCAGAATATGCGTCTTTGTCCCTGCATGTATATCAGAAGAATCGCCGGGCTGCCGCATTTTATTTCAGGGAAGGATTTTCTGTATTGGCAGAAGAACTTGATGAATCTACAGGAGAAGCAGAATATTTCATGGTCTGGGAAGCAGACACACAGGAGGTATCAAGATGAGAAAGGTCATTCTGTTTATTGCAATGAGTTTGGACGGATATATAGCAGACAGCCATGGGAAGGTGGATTGGTTAAGCGGACAGGGCTGTGAAGAGGAAGAAGATACGTATACAGCATTTACAGAAGGGATAGATATTGTCTTGATGGGCTGGAATACGTATGATCAAATTGTATCAGAGCTTTCCCCGTCAGAATGGGTATATGAGAAATTCCATACGTATGTGATCACTCATAAGAAGAAAGAATCAACGGAGCAGATTCAGTTTACTTCGGAAAATCCGGTGCAGCTGTTAGAAAAATTAAAAGCAGAAGAGGGGAAAGATATCTGGATCTGCGGCGGAGCAAATCTTATTTATCAACTTATGGATGCAGGGATGATCGACAGATATTACATTTCGGTGATTCCTACTATTTTAGGAAAAGGAATTCGCCTGTTTGGAACATTTGAAAAAGAACAAAAATTAGTTCTGAAAAGAACGGGAAGTTATGATGGGATTGTGGAATTGGTGTATGAAAACCGATAGAAGCACGGAAATGGATTGACTTATGAACGGGTTTTCCGTACACTTGCATTATAAGGAAACCAATGACAGACAGGCAAAGGTCGCAGGCGTATTCTGAGAACGATAAAGGAAGAAAAAGGGATGGATCAATATAAGCAGATGGCAGAATCCGGTAACATGGAATTGAAAAAATTAGATGCAAACACGTTGAAATTGATTGCCATTTTTGCGATGACAATAGATCATATTGCATGGCTGGTATTTTCCGGTTATCCCACCCAGGGATTGCCTGTTGCCATGCACGTCATCGGCAGGATTACGTGTCCCATTATGTGCTATTTTGTAGCAGAGGGGTATCATTACACCAGGGATATTAAAAAATACACAGCAAGGCTATTTTTATTTGCACTTATTTCGCATTTTGCCTATATATTTGCGTCTGCCGATTTTGTGGATATGAAATCCTTTATTCCGTTTTACTATGGAAAAGTTCTCAACCAGACAAGCGTTATGTGGTCACTTGCCTGGGGACTGGTTATGCTGAGAATTGCAAACAGCAGCAAAATCAGATCGGATGGATTAAAAACAGTTCTTATTATACTTATCTGTGTAATCAGCTTCCCCAGTGATTGGAGCTGTATTGCAGCTTTATCCATATTGGCCATTGGAACAAACCGGGGAAATTTTAAAAAGCAAATGCTATGGCTTGTATTTTATGTGTTTCTGTATTCGGTTGTCTATTATTTTGCGCTGAATAAGGTGTATGGATGTATACAGATGGGCGTTGTTTTGGCAATACCGATTTTGATGCTGTACAACGGGCAGAGAGGAAAAAGTGTACGCGTAAACCATTTTATGAAATGGATGTTTTATATTTATTATCCGCTGCATTTGTTTGTGATCGGAATGCTGCAATACTATCGGTAAAACGCGTAAATGAAAAATGGGAAACCTCTTTCAAAGGTTTCCCATTTATTTTATGCGGGAGATGGGACTTGAACCCACACGAGCATACACCCACAAGATCCTTAGTCTTGCCTGTCTGCCAATTCCAGCACTCCCGCGTCTGTCACAAGACAAAAGACATTATAGCATTAAGATTAAAATCCGTCAATGCTTTTTACAAAAAAGTTCTGGGAAATTGTGCAGTGTTTAGATACTGCCTGCGCAGAATTTCTGTCGGATTCTGGACTCGCTTTCGGTTAATCGCTGCATAAGAGCCTCTTCTTCCGGGATGATGGATCGGAGACGTTTTACTTCATCCAGCAAACCTTCTCCGTGATAAACCAGATGTGCACCGGCATCGCTTCCGGCTGCCAGGCAGACTCCCAGATCGAAGGCTTTTCGGATATTTTCCCGTGAGATATCCCATATTCTTCGCAGACTGTCTTCGTGAAACAGTCCATGTCCCATCTGATTGGGAACGACGGTACAGGTAGGGACAAAAATAACGGATTGTTTTGCCATCATCCGCATTGCTTCCTCATCCAGATAATTTCCATGTTCAATACTGTCTACACCGGCCTTTACTGCGATTTTTACGGCAGAGGCGCCGTTGGTATGTGCCATAACCGCTAAATGTTCTTCATGGGCGATGGCGATCATAGCAGTGACATCTTCTTCTGTCAGATCTGTGCCGGTAATGACTCCGGTCTGATCAAAATCCATGATCCCGGTAGTCATGATTTTAATGAAATCAGCACCCCGTTCTTTTGCCTCCAGAACAAGTGCCTTATATTCTTCTATGGTATCAAAGCCTTTGCCTACGATACCGCCGTAATATCCATTTTTATGTATGGCAAAAATCGGAGTACGGTAGTCGATACCGTAATCGCCGGCAAGATCCTTGGCACGTTCAGATACTCCCAGTGCATCACCGCCGTCACGAATAAAGGTGATCTCACGTTTGGCGTATTCTTCAAAATGTTTATGAATGACGGATTCGTCCACTTTATCGGCATGACGGGCTGTGGCTGTTTTTAAATTCATGGCATCCATAAAGATATGGGCATGACATTCTCCCAGCATATAGCACCCTCCTTTTCTTTTTCCATACAGTATAGCATAGAAATGGGATGGTTTACAGAGGATTCTATGGCAAAAAGCATATTAACTTTTTGAAAAAAGTGTGGTATACTTTAACGCGCGAAGCGCGCCCGCCCGAAAGAATTGAATCGCGGCGGGTATACTTTGTCAGAGTTTTTTGCAGAAAGAGGGCAGAATATGAAATATGTAAAGCAAATGAGTATTATCGGAGGAATTACATTTGCAGGAGAATTGCTGAAGTATTTCTTACCGTTTCCGGTACCGGCTAGTGTATACGGCATGGTACTGTTGTTTTTGTGTCTGTGCACGAAACTGGTGAAAGAAGAACAGATCAAAGAGACCGCAGATTTTCTGCTGCTGATCATGCCGATCATGTTTATCGATCCCTGTGTGGGAATGATAGAGAATTATGGATATATTTCGGATAGTTTGTGGGAGTTTGTATGTATTGTAGTGATCACTACGATCGTAATCATGGTAGTGACAGGTCTGGTTACGCAGTCCGCTATTTATCTGCAGCGGAAGAAATCCGGAAATAACCATGAGGAGGATAAAGTCCTATGAATGAGATTTTTGTAAATTCTGTATATTTTGGCTTCTTTTTTAGCCTGCTGGCTTATGGGATCGGTGTAAAAATTCAGCAGAAGACAAAATGGTCGATCTGTAATCCGCTTTTGATTTCGGTCATACTTTTGATTCTGTTATTGCAGACAGCCAAGATTGATTACGGCGTGTTTCATGCAGGAGCTCAGTACATAACGTATCTTTTGACACCGGCCACCGTATGTCTGGCTTTGCCGCTGTATCGGCAGCTGAAAATACTAAAAGAAAATTTGGTGCCGCTGCTGTTGGGACTGCTGGCGGGATGTATTACCTGTATGGCCATGATTGTGGGATTCACCTACCTGCTTCATCTGGATTCTATTCTTGGGGTTTCACTTCTTCCTAAATCTATTACTACAGCCATTGCTATGGGAGTATCCACAGAAATAGGAGGAATCGAGGGGATTACTGTAGCTTCTGTGGTGATCACCGGAATATTCAGTGCTGTAGTGGCCACCGGAGTATTCCGCATCTTTCATATCAAAGACCCCATTGCTCAGGGTGTTGCGCTTGGAGCAGCGGGTCACGCCATTGGTACCAGTAAAGCACTTCAGATAGGAGAGATACAGGGAGCGATGGGAAGTCTGGCCATTGTGGTAACCGGGATTATGACAGTGATCCTGGCTCCTGTTGTAGCAAATTATTTCTTTTAGTTCTCTGAAAGGTTGAAAAATGGTAACTAATCAGCCTGCAAGCCACAGACCGCCTGCTGGCAGGCTATTCGCTGCGAAAGCAGCTTCTGTCTGAGGCTTATGGCTAAACGCCATATGTCAAATCAAAAAACTAGCCGTTTACATGCGAGCATGACACATCTAGCTTTATGATTTGCCGCATGGCTGATCAGTTACAAAAAATTTTAAAAAATTGAAATAGAAAAAAGGAAATGCCGCTTTTTCACGTAATATTATAATAGAGAGAATTTCCAAATGGAGGAATGAAACGATGACAATTCGTGAAGACTTTGAAGAAAGGGAGCTGGAATTGTTAAGTCCCTATGCGGCATACAGTAAATATTCAAAGGGGCGGGAGTATTTTGAAGAAGAATGTGATATCCGCACCTGTTATCAGCGGGATCGGGACCGTATTCTCCATACGAAGTCTTTTCGTCGCCTGAAAGATAAGACGCAGGTTTTTCTGGCTCCACAGGGAGATCATTATCGGAACCGCCTTACCCACACATTGGAAGTCTCTCAGACTGCGAGAACGATCGCAAAGGCACTGAAACTGAATGAAGATTTAGTGGAGGCCATTGCACTGGGACATGATTTGGGGCATACTCCGTTTGGACATGCAGGGGAACGGGCATTGAATGCCGTCTGTCCCCTGGGTTTTTCCCATTATAAACAAAGTGTCCGGGTGGTAGAACGGCTGGAAAAGAACGGGTTAGGCCTGAACCTCACATGGGAAGTCAGAAATGGGATTTTAAATCACCGGACATCCGGTACACCGGCTACTCTGGAAGGACAGATTGTGCGCCTTTGTGATAAGATCTCCTATATCCATCATGATATGGATGATGCCCAGCGTGCGGGGATTTTAAGTGAAGATGATATTCCTATTACACTGCGTATGCTGCTGGGCTATACGACCCGGGAACGTCTGAACACTTTTATCCATGACATTGTAGAGAACAGCCAGGGCAGAGATAAAGTATCGATGTCTTCCCAGATAGAAGAAGGGTTGGCCCAGATGCGGGATCTTATGTTTCGGAATGTTTACTGCAATCCCATTGCGAAGGAAGAGGAAAAGAAGGCAGAGCACATGGTGGCCGCACTGTATGATTATTACCGCAGCCATCCGGATGCCATGTCAGAAGAATATAAAGAATTGATCCGGGAAGGTGAAGAGGAGTCCAGAGTTGTCTGCGACTATATTTCCGGTATGACAGATCAGTTTTGTATGGCGAAATTTCAGAGTATTTTTATTCCTCACGGATGGGGAGTGTATTGATGTTGCCGTTAGGAGCGAATGTATGTATTATTCAGATGACTTAATCGAAGAAATACGAATGAAAAATGATATTGTGGATGTGATCTCCGGTTATGTGAAACTTACCCGAAAAGGCAGTTCTTACTTTGGTCTGTGTCCTTTCCACAATGAAAAATCCCCTTCGTTTTCTGTCAGCCCGGGAAAACAGATGTATTATTGTTTCGGCTGCGGTGCGGGAGGAAATGTGTTTACCTTCTTGATGGAATATGAAAATTATTCCTTTGTAGAAGCAGTGAGACATTTGGCGGACCGCGCGGGCATCACACTTCCCCAGGAAGAGTATTCTAAGGAAGCAAAAGCCGCAGCAGACTTGAAGTCTGTATTATTGGAAATCAATAAAAAAGCAGCTAATTTTTATTATTATCAGCTGCGTCAGGAAAATGGCCGCGTTGGTTATGAGTATTTGAAAAACCGCGCGTTGTCGGATGCTACGATTAAAAAGTTTGGTCTTGGCTATTCTTCCAAATATTCGGATGTTTTATATCGCTATATGAAACAACAGGGATATTCGGATGAGCTGTTAAAAGAGTCCGGGCTGTTTCAGGTGGATGAGAAACGGGGCATGTATGACAAGTTTTGGAACCGTGTCATGTTTCCTATCATGGATGTAAATCAGCGGGTGATCGGATTTGGCGGACGGGTTATGGGCGATGGGAAGCCCAAATACCTGAATTCACCGGAGACCAAGATATTTGATAAAAGCCGAAATCTCTACGGATTACATGTGGCCAGAACTTCAAGAAAGCGAAATCTGATCCTGTGTGAAGGTTATATGGATGTCATCGCTATGCACCAGGCCGGTTTTACCAATGCAGTGGCGTCTCTGGGAACGTCTCTGACATCGGGACATGCCAGTCTTATGCGTCGCTATACGGAAGAAGTGCTGCTGACTTATGACAGTGACGAAGCCGGCGTAAAAGCAATTTTGAGAGGAATTCCCATTTTAAAAGAAGCAGGGCTGAAAGCCAAAGTGGTAAACTTAAGCCCTTATAAGGATCCGGACGAGTTTATAAAGGCAGAAGGGGCAGAAGCATTTGAAAAGCGTCTGTCAGAAGCGATGAATAGTTTTTTGTATCAGATACAGGTTCTGGAGAAAGACTATGATATGACAGATCCCCAGGGAAAGACGGATTTTTATCGGGAAATTGCCAGGCGTCTGCTGGAATTTCCAGAGGAAATTGAGCGGAAGAATTATATGGAATCGATTGCCAGGAAATATCAGATCCCCTATGAGGATCTGCGGCGTTTGGTGAATCAGATGGCCATGAAAGGAACCGCTGCTGCAGAAAGAAGGAAGCCCGGAACAATATCCGGTTCCAATAAAAATAAAAAGGAAAATGCAGAAGAAAAAGCCCAGAAGTTAATGCTTACCTGGCTGACTTCCTATCCGGGAATGTTTGATACCATTTCCGGGTATATTACTCAGGAAGATTTCACCACACCTTTGTACCGTCGGGTTGCGGATCTTTTGTTTGCACAGCATATGGACGGGGATGTGAAACCGGCACGGCTTCTGAATGAGTTTACGGATCCCCAAGAGCAAAAGGAAGTAGCTTCGCTGTTTCATGCGACACTGCATCTGGAAACGGAAGAAGAACGGCAGCAGGCACTTCTGGACGTGATATGCCAGATGAAGCAGAACAGCATTGAATATAGAAATTCCCATCTGGCCCCTACAGATATGCAGGGACTGATACAGATTATAGAAGAGAAAAAGGCTCTGGAAAAACTGAAACAGGGTCTCATACCATTACACCTTTCTCTGGAAGAATAAGAAAGCGTTTTTCGCCAGAGAAATAAGGATTACATACAGCAAAGAACAAAAAATGAGAGGATGAACACCTATGGAAATGAATATGGCAGAATTCAGTAAAAAACTGGCAGAGCTTTTAGAGTTGGGGAAAAAGAAGAAAAATGTTCTGGAACATCAGGAAATTAATGATTTCTTTCGTGATATGACGCTGGACAGCGAACATCTGGATAAGGTATATGATTTCCTGGAAGCCAATGGAATTGATGTGCTTCGCATTACAGATACCGATGATCTGATTCTGGATGTGGATGATGAGGAAATGCATCTGGACGAAGAGGAAGAGGTGGATGTGGAGAATATTGATCTGTCTGTTCCGGAGGGGATCAGCATTGAAGACCCGGTACGTATGTATTTGAAAGAGATCGGTAAAGTAAATCTTTTGTCTGCGGATGAAGAAATTGAACTGGCAATGCGAATGGAACAGGGTGATGAAGAGGCGAAAAAACGTCTGGCAGAAGCCAATCTGCGTCTGGTAGTCAGCATTGCAAAACGTTATGTGGGACGAGGCATGCTGTTTTTGGATCTGATCCAGGAAGGTAACCTGGGACTTATTAAGGCTGTTGAAAAGTTTGACTATAGCAAGGGATATAAGTTTTCCACCTATGCTACCTGGTGGATCCGTCAGGCCATTACTAGAGCCATCGCTGATCAGGCGCGTACCATTCGTATACCGGTCCATATGGTGGAGACGATCAACAAACTGATCCGGGTTTCCAGACAGCTGCTGCAGGAACTGGGCCGGGAACCTACCCCGGAGGAAATTGCAGAAGAGATGAATATGTCCGTGGAACGTGTGCGAGAGATCCTTAAGATTTCTCAGGAACCGGTATCTCTGGAAACGCCGATCGGAGAGGAAGAGGACAGCCATCTGGGTGATTTTATTCAGGATGACAATGTGCCGGTACCGGCAGATGCAGCTGCGTTTACTTTGCTGAAGGAGCAGCTGACAGAGGTGTTAAGTACTTTGACAGACAGAGAACAGAAGGTTCTTCGGCTTCGTTTCGGTCTGGATGACGGACGGGCACGTACCCTGGAAGAAGTTGGAAAGGAATTTAATGTAACCAGAGAGCGTATTCGTCAGATTGAGGCAAAGGCACTGCGCAAGCTGCGTCATCCAAGCCGCAGCCGCAAGCTGAAGGATTATCTGGAGTAGGAGAGAGAACATGCAGTTATCCAAAAGGCTGCAGGCCATAGCGGATATGGTGCGCCCATGTGCGGTTTTGGCGGATGTAGGGACAGATCATGGGTATCTGCCTATCTACTTAGTGCAGCAGAAAAAAGTGAAAAGGGCCATTGCCATGGATGTTCATACCGGGCCGCTGCAGCGTGCAGACGCTCATATCCGGGAGAATGGACTTTCATCCTACATAGAGACAAGATTGAGTGATGGGGTGACTGCCCTGAAAATACAGGAAGCAGATACAGTGGTAATTGCAGGTATGGGCGGCCCTCTGACAGAAAAAATTCTGACAGAGGGCTTTTGTGTTCTGGAAGGTGTTTCGGAACTGATTCTGCAGCCCCAGTCGGATATCCCTCATGTGCGTCACTTTTTGTGCGAACAGGGATATCAGATACAGGAAGAAAATATGATAGAAGAGGAAGGAAAGTATTATCCGATGATGCGCGTGACCCATGGCTTCCTGCAGTGCGAAAAGGAAATCGCTTACCGGTATGGAAGTCAGCTGCTGAGCGGGAAGCATCCGGTATTGTATCAATATCTTCTGAAAGAAAAAGAAAAACTGGCCGTTTTGTGTGAGCAGCTGTCCGCAGTGCAGACAGAGGGCGCCAAAAAGCGGTTATCGGAATTGAAAATGGAGGCAGGGTATAATCAGGAAGCCCTGGAATATTATGAAATGCAGTGATGTAATAGCAAAACTGGAGCAGATCCATCCGCCCTATCTTGCGGAAAGCTGGGATAATGTGGGACTGCTGACTGGAAACAGAGAGAAAGAGGTAAATAGAGTTTTTTTGGCATTGGACGCTACTGATGATGTGATAAAAAGAGCCGGAGAATGGAAAGCGGATATGCTGATCACCCATCATCCTATGATTTTTTCGGGAATGAAACAAATAACAGGAGATCATTTTATCGGCAGAAGAGTGATTCGGTTGATTGAATCCGGTATTTCCTACTATGCCATGCATACGAATTTTGACATTTGCGGGATGGCAGATTTAAGCGCCGAATATCTCAAACTGTCCGATACCCAGGTGCTGGAGGTAACCTGGGAGGAAAACGGCAGAACAGAAGGCCTGGGGCGTGTGGGAATGCTGCCGCAGACCATGACGCTGCGTGACTGCGGAAGGTTTGTAAAGGAACAGTTTTGTCTGTCAGATGTGAGAATCTACGGAGATCCGAACATGGAAGTTTCCAGGGCAGCCATCTGCACGGGTTCCGGCAAAAGTACCCTTCCTGCGGCATTGGCAGCGGGAGCGCAGGTGATGATCACCGGGGACATTGATTATCATACAGGAATTGACTGGTCTGCACAGGGAATTGGGCTTATTGACGCAGGTCATTATGGTACGGAATATATTTTTATGGAATATATGAAACAGGAGCTGAAGCGGGAATTTCCGCAGCTGGAGACGGCATGTA
This sequence comes from Lachnospiraceae bacterium, assembly GCA_050944855.1. Lineage (GTDB taxonomy): Bacteria > Bacillota > Clostridia > Lachnospirales > Lachnospiraceae > Lactonifactor. The sequence continues at coordinate 120,898 of JBMNRU010000001.1, read as the reverse complement.
TGGAGATAATACCGCCCTATACATTACTATAAGGAGGGATTGGTATGGATCAGCGAAAGGTACACGTTGAAATTAATGGTGAGGTAAAAGAGTATCCCTGCGGGATTACCTTTGGGGAGATTGTCCGGGAATACCAGAGGGAAGAGGAGGATACGATCATCCTTGTCATGAAGGACGGCAAGTTGAGGGAGCTTCACAAAAAGCTGAAAAAGGACGGAACCCTGTCTTTTATTACCACACGGAATGACATAGGGCATAAAACCTATAGAAGAAGTGCGGTACTGCTGCTTTTGAAAGCGGTCTATCAGATAGCAGGACCGAAGAAGATCAAAAAAGTAGTATTTCATTTTGCTGTCGGTGATGGTCTGTATGTGACGATTGACGGCGATGTGACACTGGATGCTGCTTTTCTGGAGCAGGTAAAACAGTGTATGCATGAGCTGGCAGAGCGGGAAATTCCTATCATGAAGCGGAGTGTGGGAACGACGGAGGCAATGGAGCGCTTCCATCGATACGGTATGTATGATAAGGAGAAGCTTCTGCGGTATCGTCGGGTATCCAGAGTCAATCTGTACAACATTGAAGATTTTGAAGATTATTTTTATGGATATATGGCGGAACATACCGGATTTATCAAGTATTTTGATCTCTTCCTTTATGATGAGGGCTTTGTCCTGCAGCTTCCCAGACGGACAGAGCCTAAAGTGGTGCCGGATCTTCGGGTAGAGCCAAAGCTGTTTCAGGTACAGAAAGAGGCAGAAGAATGGGCGAAGATGATGCAGGTGGAAACGGTAGGAGATCTGAATGACCGGATCACCCACGGAGAGGCCAAAAAACTGATCCTCATTGCAGAAGCACTGCAGGAGGGCAAGATTTCCAGGATCGCAGAACAGATTCAGCAGCGGGGCGATGTGAAATTTGTTATGATCGCAGGCCCTTCTTCTTCGGGAAAGACTACGTTCAGCCAGAGACTTTCCGTACAGCTGGCTGTACATGGACTAAAACCGCATCCGATTTCTGTGGATAATTATTTTGTGAATCGGGAAGATACCCCGTTGGATGAATATGGAAATAAGAATTATGAATGTCTGGAGGCCATTGATGTAAAAACCTTTAATCGGGATATGACGGATTTGCTTTCCGGAAAACGGGTAGAACTTCCGGAGTTTAATTTTAAAACCGGGCAGCGGGAATATAAAGGCAATTATCTTCAGATGGGAGAAGATGACATTCTGGTAATCGAAGGAATCCATTGTCTGAATGATCGGCTGTCAGAAAGTCTGCCGAAGGAAAGTAAGTTTAAAATATATATCAGTGCACTGACCCAGCTCAATGTAGATGAGCACAACCGCATCCCCACTACAGATGGCCGTCTGCTCCGCCGTATGGTAAGAGATGCCAGAACCAGGGGCACTTCCGCCAAGGAGACGATTGCTATGTGGCCGTCTGTACGAAAAGGGGAAGAGAAGAATATTTTTCCATATCAGGGAGAAGCAGATGTTATGTTTAATTCTGCTCTGCTGTATGAACTGTCTGCGCTGAAACAATATGCAGAACCCGCTCTGTTTGGCATTGATCCCAGCGAGCCGGAATTTGTGGAAGCAAAGAGACTGCTGAAATTCCTGGATTATTTTGTAGGGATTCCAAGTGAAGATATCCCGCACAATTCTATTTTGCGTGAATTTGTGGGAGGCGGCTGTTTCAGGCTGTAAGAGCACAGGTTACGTTTTGACAACACAAAAATCATATGATATGATAACACGGGCATAAGTAAGATAAATAATCGCGGCTGGCAGGACCGAAAGGGGCCAGGTGAGGAAAGTCCGGGCTTCGCAGGGCAGGATGCCGGATAACGTCCGGTGGAGGTGACTCTAAGGATAGTGCAACAGAAATGTACCGCCTCTGTATGGAGGTAAGGGTGGAAGGGCAGTGTAAGAGACTACCGCCCTCCTGGTAACAGGAGGGGCACATGTAAACCCCATCCGAAGCAAGACCGAAAAAAAAGCAATGTGGCTGCCCGTCACGCTTTTAGGTGGGTCGCTTGAACCGTCTGGCAACAGGCGGTCTAGATAGATGATTATTCACGACATAACCCGGCTTATCGTTTTGCTTATTGCCAGTAAAGAGACCGCTGTCAGCTGACGGCGGTCTCTTTGTTGGCTTTTATTTATTTCTGTTTCCTCTGTATTTTTCTTCGCAGTATTTGCATCGATAGATTTGTTTTTCGGGATCGGTAAGGATGAAAACATGCTTCAGTTCCTGTTCTACGGATGTGATGCATCTGGGATTTTTGCACTTGATCACATCAACGATCTGTTTTGGCAGATGCAGTTCTCTTTTTTCTACGATTTCCCCGTCTTTAATGATGTTCACGGTGATATTGTGATCAATAAAACCTAAAATATCCAGATCCAGATCATTGATGGGACACTGTACTTTGATAATATCTTTTTTGCCCATCTTATTGCTGCGGGCATTTTTGATGATAGCTACGCAGCAGTCCAGCTTATCCAGCTGCAGGTCTTTATAAATCGTCATGCTTTTTCCGGCTTTGATATGATCCAAAACAAAACCTTCATTTAATTTGCCTACATTTAACATACGTCCACCTCCAGTAATGTGAGAATCAGGGCCATACGTACATATACGCCATACTGTGCCTGACGGAAATAAGCTGCTCTCGGATCGCTGTCTACTTCTACAGAGATTTCATTCACGCGGGGCAGCGGGTGGAGGATCAGCATGTCTTCTCCGGCCAGTTCCATTTTCGCCTTGTCCAGAATGTAGAAATCTTTCATGCGGACATAGTCTTCTTCGTTGAAGAAGCGTTCCTTCTGTACACGGGTCATGTATAAAAGATCCAGTTCCGGAAGCGCATCTTCCAGACGTACCACTTCTTTGTATTCCTTATGGTTCTCAGCTAATACATCTTCGCGGATGTAATCCGGAACACGGAGCTCTTCCGGGGAGATCAGTACAAACTTTACGTTGTCATAACGAACTAATGCTTCGATCAGGGAATGTACGGTGCGGCCGAACTTTAGATCGCCACAGAGACCAATGGTCAGATTGTTCAGTCTGCCTTTTAAAGAACGGATCGTGAGCAGGTCAGTCAGCGTCTGTGTCGGATGCTGATGGCCGCCGTCGCCTGCATTGATCACAGGGATGTCAGAAACCATGGATGCTACCAGCGGAGCACCTTCCTTTGGGTGACGCATGGCACAGATATCTGCATAGCAGGATACGACCCGAATGGTATCGGATACGCTTTCACCTTTTGCAGTAGAGCTGGATGAAGCATTGGAAAATCCGATTACCTGTCCGCCCAGGTTCATCATAGCTGCCTCAAAACTCAGACGGGTTCTGGTACTGGGTTCGAAAAACAGGGTGGCAAGACGTTTTCGGTCACAGGCATGTGCATACTTGTCAGGGTTCTTTTCAATGTCATTCGCAAGATCCAAAAGCTTGTCCAGTTCTTCTACGGAAAAGTCCAGAGGACTCATTAAATGTCTCATGAATTGCCTCCTTTTATACGATTGTAATTGTTGCGATATAGAATCTCGTAATTGTAATTATTATATATTTCTTTGGAGGCAATTTCAACCGTTATCGCGAAGTATTTTTTCAAACAAAAGTCCTGTGATGAACCAGACCGGTGCATAGTCAAAACGTATCAGTCCCTGATATTGAAAAGGGGTGCCGCTGTAATCCCAGGGACATGCCTGGAAACGCTTTAAAATGGATCCTGTGGCGTATTCTGTGGCAAAGATTCCCGCAGTGTAGATACTGCCGCGCAGTACCCAGGGAACACGGGCCAGTTTTTTGGAAATGGGAGAGATGATGGCGGCACAGCCATAAATAGGGAACATCCAGAGAGAGGAACTGCCGGTCAAAGTCCAGTGTCCCTGCTGCAGGGAGTGGAGACCGGTCCAGAAGACTTCCATGCACCATCCGGTGAGCCCGCAGACGAGAAAATTGTATTTCATAAGTAGAGTCCTCCTTTTTGGTCATATCTGTAGTATGGCGGAAAATGGGAATCCTTATACGAGAGCATTTTACTTGCGAAGGAGAAATGTTCGGTGTATGATGATAAAAAAAGAAATCAAATAAACAGATAAGGGAGAGAAAAGGCTGTGGATTTACTAGAGATTAGGGACCAGATTGACGAAATTGACGATGAGATCCTGCGTTTATTTGAAAAACGTATGGGTTTATGTGCAGATGTGGCTGATTTTAAAATCCGTACAGGTAAAAAAGTATTTGATAAAGAAAGAGAACTGGCTAAGCTTAAGGTGTTGAGGAGCAAAGCGAGTACTGACTTTACCAGACATGGAATTCAGGAACTGTTTCAGCAGATCATGTCAATCAGCCGCAAGCTGCAGTATCAGCTGTTAGCCCGCCATGGGGCAGCAGAAGTAACAGAATTTGAAAAGGTGAAGGAACTTCGCAAAGATGGCTGTACCGTAGTCTTTCAGGGCGTAGAGGGAGCTTATAGTTTTGCCGCCATGCAGACCTTTTTTGAGGGAAACGATATCGAAAGTTTTCATGTGGAGCAATGGAAAGATGCAATGGAAGCCATTCGGGACGGAAGGGCGGATTATGCAGTACTTCCCATTGAAAATTCTACTGCGGGCATTGTACAGGATATTTTTGATCTGTTGGTAGAATATGATAATTACATTGTGGGCGAGCAGGTGATCCGCTGTGAACATGCCTTATTAGGCGTACCGGGTGCCGCGCTTTCAGATATCGAGACCGTATATTCCCATCCACAGGCACTGATGCAGTGCCGGGCATTTTTGGATCAGTATCCGGGCTGGGTTCAGGAGAAGTGGCTGAATACAGCCGGTGCCGCAAAAAAGGTGGCAGAGGAAGGGAAGAAATCCCAGGCTGCCATTGCCAGTGAACATGCGGCAAAATTCTACGGGCTGCAGGTACTGGCACGGGATATTTATACCAACGCAGAAAATTCCACCCGTTTTATCATTGTAGCAAAAGAGAAAATCTATACGGAGCATGCGGGAAAAATCAGTGTATTTTATGAATTGCCCCATGAAAACGGAAGTTTGTACAATAGCATGGGACATTTTGTATACAATGGCCTGAATATGACCAAGATTGAGTCCAGGCCGCTGCCGGGAAGAAACTGGGAATATGGCTTCTTTGTGGACTTCGATGGAAATTTAAGTGATGGTGCGGTAAAAAATGCCATTCACGGTCTGAAGAATGAGACCAAAAATTTTAGGATTATAGGAAATTACTAGAAAGAGGATAGAATAACATGCGTGTAACAGAGGAATGTTTTTTATATAGGGATCCCCAGCATGGTGAGGTTCTGGAACAGATGGCAGATCTGATCCATTTGTATGAAAAAGGGCAGATTTCTAAGTTGGAAGAAAGGAAAGGGGATCTTTTTTCGTGTATTCATGCGCTGGCAGAGATGGCAGTATCTTATGGATTTTGCGGCAATCTGTGGCATAATTACCTTACTTTTTTGCTGGTTAATCATGAAAATGCCTTTAGTACTTCCTGTGAGATTACAGGACCGGTAAAGGGAAGTATTAATGATCTGGCCCGAAATGATTTTGCCATTTACAAAAAATTGTATGAGTTTGATCTGACTGCATTGGACCGTGCGCTGGGCCTGACTTGCTGCGGCAGCATCAGTCATTACGAAAATGTAAATGAAAGCGGCAAGCTATTTAACAAGAGAATCCGGGACCGGATCTGTACCTTAAGCGAGCGTCTCAGCAAAGCGAAAGATGTACAGGAATTTATGGACGACATGGTGGCGTTTTATAAGGATTTTGGCGTGGGCAAGTTGGGACTTCACAAGGCGTTCCGTGTGGAGCATAAGAACAGCAGCGATACGGTAGAAATCGTACCGATCACCAACATTACACACGTACATTTGGATGATCTGGTGGGTTATGAGATTGCCAAGAAGAAATTGATTGACAATACAGAGGCCTTCGTGTCCGGGAGAGTAGCCAATAACTGTCTTTTGTTTGGGGATGCCGGAACCGGGAAATCCTCCAGTATCAAAGGAATTTTGAATCAGTATTATGATCGCGGACTGCGCATCATTGAGATCTACAAACATCAGTTTCAGGATCTGAATGAAGTCATTGCACAGATTAAGAACAGAAACTATCGTTTTATCATCTATATGGATGATCTGTCTTTTGAGGATTTTGAGATAGAGTATAAGTATTTGAAAGCTGTTATTGAAGGCGGCTTGGAGAAAAAGCCGGAGAATGTCCTTATTTATGCTACTTCGAACCGCCGTCATCTGGTAAGGGAGAAGTTCAGTGATAAGGAGGACCGCAGGGACGATCTGCATTCTTCCGATACGGTACAGGAAAAACTGTCATTGGTTTCCCGTTTTGGCGTTACCATATTTTTCTGTGCGCCGGATAAAAAGGAATTCCAGACGATTGTAAAGACATTAGCAAAGCGTTACGGTGTGACGATGCCGGAAGAGGAATTATTGTTACAGGCAAATGCCTGGGAGCTGCAGCACGGAGGATTGTCCGGAAGAACGGCGCAGCAGTTTATTGATTATGTATTAGGCTTGCCTCAGGAGGGGTAAATTATGGCAATTACTACATTTGCAGCGATTGATATCAGTTCCTATGATGTGAATATGCGTGTTTTTGAGATTTCCCGCAAATATGGCATGAAACAGATCGAGGATGTGAGAAGCCGTCTGGAAGTGGGTAAGGATATTTATGTGACAGGGAAAATACCCAATCATTCGGTCCATGAGCTGTGCCGGATATTAAATGACTTTAAGCGGATCATGGAAGAATACCGGGTGGATGATTTCAGAGCCTGTGCCACTACTTCGCTTCGGGAAGCGGAAAACGTCTGGCTGGTAGTAGAGCAGGTATATCAGCAGACAGGGATCAGTATTGAGATACTGAGCAATTCGGAACGGCGTTTTCTGGGCTATAAGTCAATTGCTTATCGGGAGCAGGAGTTTACACGCATTATTCAAAAAGGAACAGCGATCATCGAAGTGGGGGGCGGCAGCGTGCAGGTATCCCTCTTTGATAAGGATTCTCTGGTCACCACCCAGAGCTTTCGGCTGGGCAATCTGCGTATCCGCGAACGGCTGCTTTCCATGGAAAAGGAAACGGTTTACTATGAACGGTTGGTGCGTGATCTGATCAATCATGAGATCCTGAGCTTTAAAAAGCTGCATTTAAAAGACCGTGAGATTAAAAATGTAATTCTTATGGGCAATAATTTTGTAGATGCTATTCTGGGAAAGAAAAATGCAGGACGTGAGAGTTTTGTGACAGACTGTGCGGAGTTTGATAAGGTCTATAAGAAGATCATTAACCAGTCACCGGAACAGATAGCCGTTGCTTTTGGGATTCCGCTGGAATATTCTTCTTTGCTGATTCCGACTCTGATCATTTATCATTCTTTTATGGAAGTGCTGGGGGCAGAAAGCATGTGGCTGCTGGGCGCACAGTTAAATGATGGAATGGCATACGATTACGGAGAAAAGCACAAGCTGATCCGAACCAGTCATAACTTTGAAAATGACATTGTAATGGCGGCAAAAAATATCGGCAAACGTTACGGTATCAGTAAAAGTCATGTGCAGGCCATTATGGAGAGTGCGCTGGCTATCTTTGACAGTATGAAAAAGATTCACGGCATGGGGCCCAGAGAGCGTTTGCTTCTGCAGATTGCCGTGCTGCTGCATGACTGCGGCCGATATATCAGTCTTGGCAATGTGGGAGAGTGTTCTTATAATATTATCATGGCTACGGAAATCATTGGATTATCCCATAAGGAGCGGCAGATCATAGCCAATGTAGCCAAGTTTCATACTACGTCTTATGAATATTACGGAAATCAGACGCATACAGAGCTGGGCAGGTCAGATTATATGCTGGTCGGCAAGCTGACGGCAATACTCCGTGTCGCCGGGGTATTAGACTGTGCCCATCAGCGTAAGATAAAAAGTATACAGGCTGTGGTACGGGATGGATATTTAGTGATGTCTGTAGAGTCTGGCGCGGATCTGGTTCTGGAAGAAGGACTTCTGGCAGAACAGGCAGATTTTTTTGAAGAAGTATATTGTATCAGACCTAAATTGAGAAGAAAGAGATCCAAATAGGAGGGCAGCAGATGAGTCGGAAGGAATATATGAAACCGGAGTATTTCTGGAACCGGGAATTAAGCTGGATCGGATTTAACGAAAGAGTGTTAAGTGAAGCCAGGGATAAGAGTCTGCCATTATTTGAGCGGTTAAAGTTTTTAAGTATTACGGCATCGAATTTAGATGAGTTTTACATGATTCGCGTGGCTTCTTTAAAGGATATGGTACATGCCAAATATACAAAGCCGGATCTCTCCGGCATGACGCCAAAAGAACAGTTAAAGGCAATCAATAGCCGCACCAAGAATCTGTTGCAGACACAGTATAATACTTATAACCGTTCGCTGCTTCCGGCTTTGGAAAAGTGCGGTTTTACAGTCGTGCGTCAGTATGAGGATCTGTCACCGGAGCAGCAGACATATGTGGATCAGTATTTTGAGGATACGATTTATCCGGTGGTAACGCCTATGGCCATGGATTCTGCCCGTCCGTTTCCGCTGATCCGTAATAAGACATTAAATATTGGAGCCCTGATTTCCAAAAAGAATAAAAAGGGAAAAGAAGAACTGGAATTTGCTACGGTGCAGGTGCCTTCTGTACTTCCCCGTGTGGTATCTCTTCCGGTTCAGAAAGATGGCAGCCGTGCGGCGATCCTTCTGGAAGAAGTGATTGAGCGGAATATGGGGAAACTGTTTCTGGGCTGTGACGTGGTCTGCACCAGCCCTTATCGTATTGAGAGAAATGCAGATCTTACCATTGATGAGGATGAGGCTTCCGATTTATTAAAAGAAATTCAAAAACAGCTGAAAAAGCGTCAGTGGGGAGAGGTGATCCGTCTGGAAGTAGAAGACAAGATGGATGAAAGACTGCTGGCAATCCTGAAGAAAGAATTTGCTATGCAGGACGAAGATATTTTTTATATCAACGGTCCGCTGGATCTTACCTTTTTGATGAAAATGTATGGTATGGAAGGGTTTGAGGAATATAAGAATCCTCCTTATATTCCAGCCCAGGTTCCCGCGTTTATGGGAGACGATGATATATTTACGCAGATCCGTAAGGGAGATATTTTGCTGCATCATCCTTATATGACCTTTGATCCGGTGGTTAATTTTGTCAAACAGGCGGCGGTGGATCCGGATGTACTTGCTATTAAGCAGACATTGTATCGTGTCAGCGGCAATTCGCCTATTATTGCGGCACTGGCGCAGGCTGCAGAAAATGGCAAGCAGGTATCAGTGCTGGTAGAACTAAAAGCCCGTTTTGACGAGGAGAATAATATCGTATGGGCGAAGATGCTGGAAAAAGCCGGATGTCATGTTATATACGGTCTTCTGGGGTTAAAGACACACAGCAAAATCACATTGGTGGTCAGAAGAGAAGAGGCGGGAATCCGCCGCTATGTGCATCTGGGAACCGGTAACTATAACGATTCCACGGCGAAACTATATACGGACTGCGGACTTCTTACCTGCAATGCAAGGATTGGAGAGGATGCGACAGCAGTATTTAACATGCTCTCCGGATATTCAGAGCCTAAAACATGGAATAAGCTGGTAGTAGCCCCAATCTGGATGCGTGACCGCTTCCTCCATTTGATTGAAATGGAGACTGCTCATGCAAGAAAGGGTGAACCGGCACATATTATTGCAAAAATGAATTCTCTTTGCGATCAGGATATTATTGCTGCTTTGTATGAGGCATCTGCAGCAGGAGTCAAGATTGACCTTATTGTCCGGGGAATCTGTTGTCTAAAAACAGGAATTCCCGGTATCAGTGAAAACATTTCGGTTCGTTCTATCGTAGGAAACTTTTTGGAACACAGCCGTATTTTCTATTTCTACAGCAATGGACAAGAAGAAATCTTTATGGGAAGTGCAGATTGGATGCCCCGTAATCTGGATAAGCGGGTAGAAGTGGTTTTCCCGGTAGAGGATGAGACATTGAAGGAAGAATTAAAGCATATCCTGCAGATCCAGCTGGAAGACAATATGAAAGCACATATTCTGCAGCCGGATGGAACTTATGAGAAGGTAGACCGGCGAGGTAAAGTGCCGCTTTGCGCACAGGAATATTTCTGTGAAGAAGCAACCAGAAGAGCGCGGGTACCGGCGGAACCTTTGCATGACCGGCTGTTTCTGCCGGCAGAACCGCCGATGGAAGAGTAAAAGAAACGAAAAAAGCAAAAAAACACTTGCATTTTGTAGAAAGCTATAGTATGATATGCAAGTACGGTTCGTTGGTCAAGCGGTTAAGACGCCGCCCTCTCACGGCGGAAACAGGGGTTCGATTCCCCTACGAACTGCGAAAGCTCTGAGAAGTTATGAAATAGCTTTTTGGAGCTTTTTTTGTTGCCAAGTATGCGAAGAAAACGTCCGGTGGACGTTTTAAGTGTCATAGGATATTTTGATGGAAATAGGAAGTGATAAAATAACAGACCTTTGTCTCTGTAAAGGGATAAAGGTCTGTTATTTTATCATATGCAGTATTTTTAGCAGTGATAAGGAGTTTCATCTGTAAGAAGATTGTTGAGCACGTTTATAATGCCTGTCAGATATTCGTCAGAAATATCCTGCTGCAGGTGAAAGTTGGGCAGCAGTTGAGGCGGCAGTACTTTCTTAATGTTTTCCTGAATCTGCATCGCCAGGTCATCAGTGAAGCGGAGACCACACAGAATGATGTGGCGTGGATCCGTAATGGTGATAATCGTGATAATAACCTTGGTGATAAGCTGCAGGAAAGATTCATCGTTGGAGCACTGTTCAATGAGATCCTTTCTTGATGAAACATAAGGCAGATAATTGATCTCGCCGGAAAAATTTGCATTTCCCCGGATAAGCTGTCCATCCACCATAAATCCGGCACCGTACGTATAATGCTCCGGTACATTCAAAAGAGCATAATTTTTCAGGTTCATGTCGTGATGGGTCTGGAAGTATCCAAAGGTCTTAAAGTGCATTTCATTATCTACAAATACAGATACATGATATTTTGTCTGCAGCAGATCCCGCAGATTCAAATGTTCCAGTTCTTCCATATCACAGTAAAGCACTTCTCCGTGGGACACCATACCGGGAATACCAATCCCGATGACTTTTATTTTAGGAGTAGCCTCAAATTGTTTGGCAATCAGAGTGTCCAGAAAATCAAAAGTAAGCTGCTTCAGCGGCTGTATATAAGATTCTTTTGCCAGGACAGCTCCCTGAAGATTTACGGTAGCCAGTTCTACCTGATTGAAGTTCCCGTTTGAGACGAGAGATATAGCCAGGGCCAGGGAGGTGTTGGCATCAAATATATAAGTTTTAGAAGGTCGGCCGCCCTGGGACGGAGTCATATCGCCCAGAGTCAGTTCTCCGGATTCCACTAACTCCCGGATAATATTTCCGCAGGTGGAGATACTGAGTCCAGTCAGCTGGGCAATATCGTTTCGAGTTGCCTGACCCATTTCTCTGAAGGCAGAAATTACTAATTCTTTATTTTTCTGCTTCAACATCATAGTTGTTCTGACAGGTGTATTCATTTTATTCTTTTCTCCATTTTCCAAAATTAAAGTGAGTATTATAACAAGACTTATCATAAGCATTGAAACAAAAAATGTCAAGGCGATTTTTGATAAAGAATTGACAAAAATCGAAAACGATTCAGATATGAGTTATGGCTTCCTGCAGTGCAGCTTATTCCTTGTAAAAGCAGGAGATAGTGCTTATGTAAAATGCCATATGTCCTGGTAAAGAGGCAGCTGCTTATATGAGAATATGCCGCAAACGTCTTTGCGGGTCATCGCATAGTGGAATAGTGACAAAAAAATTCTGGATTTGTGCAAATATATGTTGACAAATTCCTGTTTCTCACTTATAATTCTGCTTAAATTAACACTTACGGCAATACATAACATAACACAAATAAAAAGAGAAAACGAAAACAAAAGGTAAAGCTTTTAAGAATAAGAAACGGAGGGATGCAGAATGTCATATGTAATCGGCATTGATACAGGAGGAACCTATACGGACGCGGTTTTACTGGATACGAAAATCAAAGGACCGGATTGTATTAAACGAAAAGCCAAAGCAATCACCAGACACGAAAACTTAGAACTGGGAATTCGAGACAGCATACAGCATCTGCATTTAAAGGAGTCCGATATTCATGAGATTGAAAAAGTGGTTTTGTCCACCACACTGGCCACGAACGCTACGGTAGAAGGCAAGATCGGAAAAGTAGGGCTTTTAATGATAGGCGGTACGCCTGTGGGGAAATTAGCCACAGATGAAGCCATTGCGGTAGAGGGAAAGGTCAATATCAAAGGCCGTGTTTTGCGGGACATTGACAGGGAAGAAGTAACTCGAGCAGTAAAAACCTTGCTTCCCCGGGTAGAATCCTTTGCAGTATCCGGACAGGCCAGTGTGAGAAATCCTATTCTGGAACAGAGAGTCCGGGCAGTGATCAAGGATTTGTGTGATCTGCCTGTAGTGTGCGGACATGAGCTGGTATTTGAACTGGGATATTTGGAAAGAACCAACACAGCAGTAGTAAATGCAGGGCTGCTGCCGATTATAGATGATTTTGTCAGGGCTATAAAAGCGATATTGCAGGAACAGAAAATAGAGGCCCCGGTCTTTGTTGTGAAAGGCGACGGCACTATAGCTAAGATCGATTCCATCCGCAATACTCCCATTGATACTGTTTTATCCGGTCCGGCAGCAAGTATTGTCGGCGCCATTAATCTTACAGGCGTGAAAGATGCGGTGGTGGCGGATATGGGAGGAACAACCACCGACATAGGTATTGTAAGAAACAAGAGAGTCGAACTTTCCCGGGAGGGAGCTGTGGTAGGTGACTGGCGGATTCGGATTAAGTCAGCAAAACTGTACACTTATGGTCTGGGAGGCGACAGCGCGATCAAGATTGACGATGGAAAAATCGAAGCGGGACCGGAACGGCAGCTTCCGTCCTGCCGGGGAGGAAAAGATCATGTAACACCTACAGATATTCTCCATTACACAGGAGAGTTTGTGCAATGGGACAGAAAGAGAGCTGTGGAAGCGATTGAAGAACAGGCGCGGCAGGCAGAGATGACGGCAGATGAGTATGTAGAAGAAACGAAAAACATGATCGCCGATAAGATATATAACAATTTAAAACGATATCGAAGGATCAGATTTCCTATCAGTGCCATTGGGGCACCGGCAGAATCCTGGTATCGGATCGCTCAGAAAAAATATGACTTTGATCTGATGATTCCTAAACATTATGAAGTGGCCAACGCCGTAGGAGCTGCCACATCCGGCGTGAGTGTGGAAGCAGATGCGGTTGTGCGTCCGGGCGAAGATAGCGGCGGATATCTGCTGCACACAGTGACGGAACGGCTGGAGTTTGATGAATTAAAGGATGCACTGCAAAAGGGATTGGAGCTCACGAAGGCATATGCCAAGAATTTGATTCTGGAACAGAATCTGGAAGTTTCCTATATCCGGTATGAATGCAGAAATATGTATCTGGATGGAGACCAGATTATGTATAAGACATTGCAGGTTCGGGAGGATGGCAGTATCCCGGATGAAAGTGACGGGGACTATGGAAAATATCTGGAGACTCAGATTAAAGTTCTGGCAGGCGGCAAGATGTTTATTCACGTTTAAAAAGCTTGAAAACTTTTTATTAAATAAATTTAAGGAGGAAAAACATGAACGTATCACACAAAAAATTTCTGGAAATGTATGAAACCATGCAGAAGATCCGTCAGTTTGAATTTCAGACTGCGAAGAGCTTTGCAGAGGGAGATGTACTGGGTTTCGTACATCTGTACATCGGTGAGGAGGCTATTGCTACCGGTGTATGTGCAAACTTAGTTCACGGTGATTATATCACCAGTACACACAGAGGCCATGGACATATCATTGCCAAAGGGGCAGATATGGATAAGATGATGGCTGAGCTTTGGGGAAAAGAGACCGGATACTGCAAAGGCAAGGGCGGTTCCATGCATATTGCGGACACAGAATTGGGAATCTTAGGCGCTAATGGTATTGTAGGCGGCGGATTCACCCTGGCTACCGGAGCAGCCTTTTCTTCCATGATGCTGAAGACAGATAAGGTATGTATCTGTTTCCACGGTGATGGAGCTACTGCAGAAGGTTCTTTCCATGAAGCTATGAACATTGCAGCTCTTTGGAAGCTTCCTGTAGTTTTCGTGAATGAAAACAATTTATATGCGGTTTCCTGCCGGATCACAAACGGTATGGCAAATGAAAACACAGCGGATCGTGCAGCCGGTTACGGTATGCCAAGTGAGATCGTGGATGGCAATGATATCCTGGCTGTTTACGAAGCATCGAAAAAAGCGATTGAGCGTGCAAGAAACGGTTATGGTCCTACCTATATTGAGTGTAAGACCTATCGCTGGAGAGGACATTTTGAAGGTGAACCGGAAAATTACCGGAATCCGGAGGAGGTAAAACTCTGGAAACAGCCGGATCATGATCCGATTCCAAGATTTGAAGAGTACTTAAAGGACAATGGTATTGCGACAGAGGAAGAGCTGAAAGCAATTCAGGAAAAGGTAAAAGGCATGGTAAAACATGCGGTACAGTTTGCAGCAGAGAGTTCGTTCCCTGCAAAAGAGTCGGCACTGGAAGATGTGTATACAGATATTGTTGAGGAGGCGAGAAAATGAGAAATATGTATTTTTCAGAAGCGGTAGCAGACGCCATCCGCTTTGAGATGGAAAAAGACCCTACTGTTTTCTGTATTGGAGAAGATGTGGGATTTGTAGATGGTTCTATGGGAGCTACAAGAGGATTGTACCGTCAGTTCGGCAAAGAACGAGTAAGAGATACACCGGTAGCTGAACAGATGATCGTAGGCCTTTCTGCCGGTGCGGCGCTGACTGGTATGCGTCCGGTGGCAGAGCTGATGTATAACGACTTCATGGGATGCTGTATGGACCAGATCATGAATCAGACAGCTAAATTCCGTTATATGTATGGAGGCGGCATGAATGTTCCTATGACACTGCGTCTTACCAGCGGCGGCGGTATGCAGTGTGCAGCACAGCATTCTCAGTCTCTGGAAGCAATGCTGGTACATATTCCGGGTCTGAAAGTAGTTTATCCTTCTACGCCTCAGGACGTATATGGTCTGCTGTTAACATCTATTGAAGATGATAATCCGGTTATGGTATTTGAGCATCAGATGCTGTATCAGACCAAGGGAGAGGTAGTGGATAAAGATGTATATTCTCCGATTCCTCTCGGAAAGGCAGATATAAAGAAAGCCGGAAGTGATGTGACGCTGGTAGCCACAGGCTTGTGCGTATTAAAAGCATTAGAGGCTGCAGAAGAGCTGGAAAAAGAAGGAATCAGTGCAGAGGTGATCGATCCCAGAACCTTGTATCCTTTTGATAAGGAACTGGTGTACAACTCTATCTCTAAAACAAAAAAACTGGTGATCGTGACAGAAGAAGTAAAACGAGGCGCATGGTCCGGAGAACTGGCAGCCAATGTGGCGGAAGATATGTTTGAGACTCTGGATAAAGGAATCGTCCGTGTAGGTGCGCTGAATATTCCTTGTCCGTATACAGTAAGTTTGGAAGAATACTTCTTCCCACAGAAAAACGACATTATTGCAGCTGTTAAAAAAGTTATGGAATAGTATTTGAGGAGGATTATTATGGTAAAAGTTTTTAAGCTTCCCAGAATGGGAGCAACAATGAAAGAAGGAACGATAGAAAAATACTTAGTACAGGAGGGAGACAGCATCTCTGAAGGCGACGCTTTATATGAAGTTTCCACAGATAAAATTACGAATCAGGTAGAGTCTGATGTAGACGGTTATGTGAGAAAGCTTCTGTTAGAAGAGGGAAGTAAGGTTCCGTGCCAGACTCCGGTACTTGTGGTTTCTGAAGAAGAAGACGAAGATATTTCAGCGTATCTGTAAAAAGAACGTTTGTTGCGGAGGTGTAGCATGGCAAAATTATTAAATAAAGCGAATCGGGATTATATTGCGAGCCTGATCCCTCAGGATATACCCGATTGGAAAAAGGTTTGGCAGGAAGGTTATGAAATCGGAAAAAATTTGGAGATCAAA
This sequence comes from Lachnospiraceae bacterium, assembly GCA_050944855.1. Taxonomy (GTDB): domain Bacteria; phylum Bacillota; class Clostridia; order Lachnospirales; family Lachnospiraceae; genus Lactonifactor. The sequence continues at coordinate 104,694 of JBMNRU010000001.1, read as the reverse complement.
CACATTCCTTTTGAAGACAAATATGGTATGAAACCGGTAGATTACCGTATGCAGCTGAAAGAAAAGGGGGAATTCTGCTGGAAAATTAATACGGGACTCTCCAGTGTGGAAGAGCAGGTTGCAGCCATGAAAGAGGCTGAGAAGTTTAACGAGGAAACAGGCCTGAATATCAGTATGGCACACAATCTGCCACAGAACATTGTTGGTGTACCTAAGGATAAACGAGAAGGACTTCCTCTTTCTCTGGGATATATGTTAAACGAGCCCAAAGATTGGGAAGATATTACCATGGCATCCAGTATTTCAGCTATTTTTGGAGACAATCATATTGGCTGGCCGAATGCAGTGGAGACTACGATTAATTCTGTACGTGCAGGATCTCAGTGGACGGGATTGTTCGGCACTTACGTGCAGGTGGCTCCCGGATGTCCGGATGAAGTGTGGAATATGACACAGAATGTAAAGGCTATGGGAATCACGGCAGCCAAATACGATGATAAAGTCATTGTAAATGATCAGTCTGACGACTCCTACGGCGCATACTTTAACGATCTGGCTACTTCTCTTGCCTGGGCAAGACTGAACCGATATATCGTAAGCGACCTCTGTGGTTCCAGATATTCCTACAGTTTTGGTAACTTTACCCAGAATATTATGCATAAAGCTGCTTTGTGGCTGGCTGCCAGTGAAGTATTCAGTAAGGATGACCAGCCGGGTATTGGCTTTTTATATCCGGATACGATCAGTCACTGGGATCACCATATTCATTCTAATTATGGTTTCCAGATTCCGGAAATTCTTATGCTGGTTTTGGCAGAGAAACACTTTAAAACAGGAGTTTCTTTCCTGTCAGTACCGATTACTGAGAAGGTGGCAATTCCTACAGTACCGGAGATGCTGGATATGAGCGGCGCATGTCAGAGAACACAGGAAGTTGCTTATTATTGGGAACCTATGATGAACTGGGAGCCGCTGGAAAAACTGAGAGATCAGACCATTGAATTATCCGACAGAATGTTCCATTACATGCTGGATGGTTTGGCTGAGGCCGGTGTGGATATTACGAATCCTATCGAAATCATGGTAGTAATGAAGCTGATCGATCCATTTACTCTGGAACGGTTGTTCCATCCTTCTATTGTAGAAGATGGAAACGAGACAATTGTACCTCTTATGCCGGCAGCCCTTTGGAACGCTACCCAGAACGAGCTGGCAAACCAGATTTCCCTTTTGAAGGATACGAAGTATCCGGAATTGCTCAAAGGAAGGAGAATCTGTGTGGCATCTGCTGACGTGCATTTTGCAGGCGCAGCCGTTTTGGCAGGAGTAATGAAAGAATTTGGTGCGGATGTGGTTGACGGCGGCAATCAGCTGGAAGCTATCGATGTGCTGGATCTGGCCGATGAAAACAATATTACCGATATCTGTGTCAGCCTTCACAATGGCCAGGCACTGCCTTATGCCAAGTTAATCGTGAAATTAGCTGCTGAAAGAGAAAAGAATTACAGATTTTTCTTTGGAGGTGTACTGCAGAGTTTCCTCAATGAAGACGATGAGATACCTTCCGATGTCACGAAAGAGATTCAGGATCTGGGCATTACGACGGTAACCACAGTAGAAGATTTGCTGGATAAGATCACACGGTAACAGGAAATTTCCTTTCCGTCCCACAGGTGGAATATCCGGGTGGGATGGAAAGGACAGATAAAGGGTGAAGCAGAATGGAAAAAAAGATAAAAGCCGCAGGTATGAGAAAAATCATTGCCCAGAGAATGAGCGACAGCTGGAATACGGCACCGCGTGTAGCTTATACGCTGAGCGTGGATATGACCCATACGCTGGACTTGTTAAAAATGTTAAATGAGGGAAACACAGATAAGGCTAAGAAGGTGACGCTGAATCATATTCTGATGAAAGTCTGTGCGCAGGCTATTACCGAGTATGAACTGTTAAACTCCAGTTTTGAAGAGGATGAGATTACCATACATGACAAAATTAATATAGGTCTTGCTGTGGCACTGGAAGACGGCCTGATGGTTCCCAATGTAAAAGATGTAGCCGGAAAAGATATTCATACAGTGGCAGCAGAGACCAATGATGTGGTTTCCCGTACAAAAGCGAATCGCATTACCATGGATGATATTACAGGAGGCACCTTTACCATTACCAATCTGGGAATGATGGGAATTGAAAGTTTTTCTCCTATTATTAATCTGCCGGAGGCAGCCATCCTTGGGGTTACGAAAATGCAGGAGACGCCGGTGGTGATCGATGGAGAAATTACGATTCGTCCTATGATGAAGATGAATCTTGTGGCAGATCACCGGATGATTGACGGCGCTTATGCAGCGAAATTTTTCAGCCGTGTAAAAGAATTGATGGAGACAATTACATTTTAAAGTATGAAATACATAGAAACAGGAAAAACAGACCCCTATTATAATCTGGCATTTGAGGAATATGTATTAACTCGCTGCAGGGATGACGATTATATCATCCTCTGGCAAAACGAGAATACCATTGTCATGGGGCTGCATCAAAATCCTTATGAGGAGATTAATCTGGAAAAAGCAGAGGAAAAACAGGTAAATATTGTACGCAGGATTACAGGCGGAGGATGTGTTTACCATGATCTGGGAAATTTGAATTATTCCTATATTACTCAATGGGATGAAGAGCAGGGAGCTGACATTGGGAAACTGGTGATGCCAGTGGTAGAGGCCTTTCAGAAACTGGGCCTGCATATAGAAGTACAGGGGCGCAATGACCTTTTACTGGATGGGAAAAAGATCTCCGGCAGTGCCCAGGCATTGATAAAGAACCGGCTTTTACAGCACGGAACCCTGTTAATTCATTCAGATTTGGAATTTCTGAGTGAAGTGCTGCGGGTATCAAAGGATAAATTTCAATCCAAGAGTACAAAATCGGTACGCAGCAGAGTTACAAATATTCAGAATTACGTAGGAGAACCGTTAAAGATAGAGAAAGTAAAAGAACTGTTGAGAAATTCCTGGAATCAGCATGGCCCGCTGGAATTTGTCCGGCTGGACGAAACAGCGCTTGCTGAGATTGAGAAATTGGCAGAACAGAAGTATCGAAGCAGAGAATGGAACTACAGCAGGTCTCCTAAGTTTGCATATAAAAATAGAAAACGGTTCCCGGGGGGAACGGTAGAAGTTCATCTGGATGTGGCAGACGGCAGAATCCGCCAATGTGTTATCAATGGAGATTTTCTGTCTCTGCAGAGCGTGGCCCCGGTAGAGGACAAGCTAAAAGATGTTATATACGAAAAAGAAGAAGTTGCAAAGGTGCTGCAAAAATTGGAACTGCAGAAATATTTCGGAAGTATCCGATTAGAAGAACTGATTGCCTGCTTCTTTTAGGAGGTGGATGTTAGACATGAAATTATTGATTGGACTGGATCTCGGTACGACAGCTCTCAAAATTGCATTATTCGACAGTAAGGGTGAGCTGTTGGCAGTCTCTACACAGGAATATAGTCTGATGACTCCGAAGGTGAATTTCGTGGAGGAAGAGGCAGAGGTTTACTGGAATGCCTTTTGTGCTGGTCTGTCAGATCTGAAGACGCAGTATCCTATCACAGAAGAAGACAGTATTGCGCTGGCTATTTCTGCCCAGGGCGAGACGATGATCTGTATTGACAAGGATGGCAGACCCCTTAGAAATGCCATTGTCTGGATGGACAACCGGGCAGTGGAAGAAGCACAGGCGATGGCAGATCACTTTGGCGATGATACCTGTTATCAGGTAACCGGTCAGGTGAGTTTTGAACCTTGCTGGCCGGCCGCAAAGATTCTGTGGATCCGGAATCATGAACCGGAGGTATTTCAGCAGACATATAAATATCTGCTGATAGAAGACTATTTTATTTATCGTATGACGGGCCGGTTTGCTACAGAGGGTTCTCTTGTATGTTCCTCCGTCTACTGGAATATTACGACAAAGAAATATTGGCCGGAGATGCTGGAATTTCTGGGAATCCGGGAGGATCAGCTGGCCCCTGTTTACGAATCAGGAGAAGTAGTAGGCAAAATGCTTTCCCAGGTACAAAAAGAACTGGGATTGGGAGAGGATGTTACGGTGTGTACCGGAGCACTTGACCAGGCGGCCGGAGCCATTGGCGTTGGCAATGTCCATGAGGGTATGTTTTCAGAAAATATTGGTTCTGCTCTGGCTATCTGTGTACCGGTGTCAAAGCCGACCTTTGATCCCAACAGGAAAATGCCGCTTCACTATTTTGCCATATCGGATATGTATATGATGCATACCTTTACCACAGGAGGCATGGCTTTGCGGTGGTTCAGAGACAAGTTTTGTCAGGATGAAATGACCGTTGCGTCCATATTGGATGCAGATGCCTATGATCTGATGGGAAAAGAAGCGGATTCTGTCGCTCCGGGTGCGGAAGGTCTTATGATGCTGCCTCATCTGTCCGGATCTCTTGCTCCGGATGTGAATGCAAAGGCTAAAGGGGTATGGTTTGGGTTTACGATGAAACATACAAAAGCTCATTTTGTGAGAGCTATTTTTGAATCTGTGGGATATATTTTACAGCGCAATATGGACGCGCTGAAAGATATGGGAATCACAGTGACAGAGGTCCGGTCTTTAGGAGGCGGCTCTAAGAGTGCTGTCTGGAGCCAGATTAAATCTGATATTACGGGGAAACGGCTTCTTACGATGAGATCAAAGGAGGCTGCCTGTCTGGGAGCAGCGATTCTGGCAGGAAAAGCAGTTGGTCTGTTTGACAGCATAGACGGGGCAGTGGACAGCATGATTGATACAAAAGCAGTCTTTGATCCCAATCCCGATAACAGAGAAGTTTATGAGACAGGATATCAGATGTATAAAAAACTTTTTCAGGATCTGAAGGAATGTTTTGATAAGACAATGTAAGTAGAATTTGGAGGCTTTAAGAAATGATTGAGAAATTAATTGTAATGCTGACACACCATGATGTTACAGTAAAAAATGCGAAGGAAACATTTTTAAGCTGTAAAGACCTTCCGGTTGTAAACTGGGGTTTTAAAGATGTAGGACTTCCTCCGGAAGAAATGAAGGAGCTGTGCCAGCTGATGAAGCAGGAAGGAAAGACGACATTTCTGGAAGTGGTTACCTATACGGAGGCAGAGTGCTTAAGAGGTGCGAAGCTGGCAGTAGAATGTGGATTTGATTACCTGGCAGGTACGATCTTTTATGATAGCGTGCTGGATTATATCAAACAGCATGATGTGAAATACTGTCCTTTTGTAGGTAAAGTATACGGAAGTCCCAGTGTTTTGGAAGGAACCGTTGCTTCCTGTCTGGAACAGGAGGCAGAATATCGCAGTAAAGGCGTCTTCGGTGTCGACTTGTTAGGATATCGTTATGCACAGGGAGATCCGGAAGTTTTCTCTGCAGATTTTATCCGCGATTCCAAATTGCCGGTTATTATGGCGGGAAGCATTGACTCCCCTCAGAGAATTGAGGTTGTGCGTAAAATGAATCCCTGGACATTTACCATGGGCAGTGCTCTTTTTGATAAAAAGTTTGTACCGGAAGGAACTTTCCGTGAAAATCTGGAGAAGGTGGTTTCACTTTTATGACTGAAATAAAAAAGGCTATGAGCCATATGACCCAGGGCACCTATGTGATAGGGACGAAAAAAGGGAAAACAGAAAATCTGATGACGGCTGCCTGGCTGTCCCAGGTTTCCTCCAATCCGCCTTCCTTGGTGGTGGCTGTGGGAAAGACACATCTGACAGCAGAGTATATCGCTCAGACAAAGAAGTTTACAGTCAGCATGCTGGCAGAGGAACAAAAAGGGGTGGCACGAAGATGCGGAACTGTATCCGGGAGAGACGCAGACAAAGTTTCCCGGGAGCAGATTTCCCATGACAGTGCCGGCCTGCCCCTGATACAGGGAGCAGCGGCGCATGTAAGCTGCATTCTGACAAAGAGTATTGATATAGGGGATCATATACTGTTTGTGGGAGAAGTAGTAGAAGGTGTTGCTTTTGGGAAAACCAATATGATATATAACATGGAAACGATTATGAATGGATAAAAATGTATTTACTTTGAAGGGAGTGTGCAAAAATTATGAACGAAAGATTAGTAAATCCGAGTAAGAAACAGTGGTTTATGTTGGTCCTCTGTGTGATCGCAGGTTCGATCGCACCATTTTTCCAGTATTGTCATGGAACTCTTTCCGATTACATTATGGAGACTTACAGTATCAACTATTCTCAGTTAGGTATTATTAATACCACGTATTCTTTTGCCTGTGGTATCGGCCTGTTCATTGTGGGTTCTGCAGTGGAAAAGAAGGGCTGTAAATTCTTTACTATGCTGGGTATTGGTATTATGATCGTGGGTCATGCTATGTTTTTCTTTGCTCCGTCTTATGCGGTACTGATTATTTCCCGTGTAGTCAGCGGATTTGGAAATGCCTGCATTTATAATGCTGCTTATACCCTTGCCGTTCATTGGTTTAGCGGAACGAATAAAATGGGTGTGGCCACAGGAGCTATGACAGCTGCTGACGGCGTGGGTACATTCTTTGCCCTGTATGTTTTCTCTATGCTTTTGAATTCTCTGGGAATTAAGACAGGTAATATAGCAGTTATTATCTTCGTGGCAGTTGTACTTGTGATCCTGATTATGATTTTAAAAGATCCAGGGATCATGGATATAGAAGAAAGCGCTTCCAATGTGGATGAGTCGATGAAATACGATAAAGTATGGAACAGAAACACCATCGCGCACAGTATTGCAGTTACCGGTGTGTTGGGCGGACTGGGAATCGCTAATTACTGGGGACCTTCTATGCTGACTGACATGGGCATGTCAAGCGCTAATGCGGGACTGGCGTCTACCATGTTTACCGCAGTAGGTATTGTTTCCAGTCTGATCTTTGGCGGTATTTCAGACAGGATGGGAAAGAGACGACCTTCCATGCTCATCGGCGGTGTCGGTATGGTAGCAGGTTATATCCTGATGATTATCGGTAATCAGGGCGGCACCAGCGCGATTGTAGTAGCAGGTATGATCTGTACCGGTTTCTGTGCTTATGTAGTATATCCTATGGGCTTTGCCCTGCTTTCTGACACCACAACTTCTTCTAAGATAGGAGCTGCCAATGGTGTGATCCAGGGTATTTCTTTCCTGGTCGGCATGTTCGTATTCCAGCAGATCGTAGGTGTGGTAAAGGACGCCACAGATTCCTACTGGATCGGTTTGGCATTCTGTGCGGCGCTGACTCTGATCACGAATGTAATTTTGGTAACATTCTTCGCTCGTGAAAAAGATCAGGTTGTAAAAGAGATGCAGAAGGCAAAAGCAGGTGAATAAAACAGATGAAGATTATTAGCAGACAAAAGGCAAAAGTTAGTCTGGATGGATGTGAGGTTGTGAGAGACTATTGCCGTACGGATAAAATCTGGTTTGGTACGTCGGAATTGCTGCCAGGTCAGACCGGGGGGATCGATCCGGGGCATCCTATCTCTCATGAATTCTTCTTCGTGAGCTGCGGGCAGGTTATTGTCCGAAATCCGCAGACAGACTGCTGTTATGAACTAAATGAGGGTGATCTGCTTCTTATTGAAGAGGGAGAGCCTCATGAGATTACGAATATTGGGATGACGAAAGCACTGGTTGCCTGGTGCGGTGGTCCTGTTGACTGATGGTATATTTGATAGGAGGTAGAAACATGAATAAAGCAAAAATGGGTTTAGTTGGTCTGTGTAGCCCGGTAGAAAGCGGCGGACAGAGATATGATGAATTAATCAGCAGTGCTGCAGAAGCTATGGAAAAGGCTGGCATTGATGTAGTAGTAGCAAAAAAATCAGTCTGGAATGCAGCCGATGCCCTGCAGGTATGCGACCAGTTTAAAAAGGAGGGTATTACCTCTGTGGCGATCATGGATGTTACCTGGGTAATGGATTCCATGAAATATCTGTTTGTACATGAGTTAAATGTGCCTGTTGTATTCTGGGCGGTTCCTTATCCGGAAACATTCTCTATCGGATGTATTCAGAACTTTGGCTCTGCCTTAAAGACAGCCGGTATTCATTTTGAATATGTATATGGACTTGCCGATGATGCCGCACTGATCAAGAAAGTAAAACAGGTAGCCAGTGCCGGAGAGATTATCCAGAAGGTGAAAACAATGCGTCTTGCTCTGGTAGGACCCCGTCAGACCTGGCGTGTGGCCGGTCCTCAGGATATGAGCATCGAAGAGTGGGAGTTCTCTCAGAAATTCGGCCCTACCATTGTTCATTTTGAGATGGAAGAGATTACAGACGCTGCTCAGAAAATCTGTGATGAGGAAGCCAAACGTACACTGGAGCAATTAAAGAGCCGTACCGGTACTGTAAAATGCAGCGAAGCGTGTATGCTGTGGATGGCAAAAGTATACATGGCTACGAAAGCTATGATTCAGGATACAGGACTGCAGGCAATCGCAGCAGAGTGCTATCCAAATTACGGCGGTCTTATGAACCAGACAGCATCCTGGCTGGCAGATGAGGATATCATCGTAGATACAGAAGGTGATATTGCTCACACACTGGTACAGTACATATTGAATCTGGCGTCCGAAGGAGGAACCTGTGCACTGGGTGAAATTGGTTCTTTTGATGATAACGAAGATTATCTTACTATTTGTCACGAAGGCAGTTCTGCAGCATCTCTGGCAGAGAGTATTGACAGAGTAGTGACTAATCCTTCCGGCGAGATGGGAGCTTTTATCGGAGTTCCTCTGAAAGCGATGAAAGATGTTACCTTCTGTGATATGCAGGGAAGCGCCGGAGACTATCAGATTTTAGTTGCTTCCGGGGAAACGCTTCCGGTCAGCCATCAGGAATGGGTAGACGGAGGTGAAAAACTGGTACTGAAACTGCGGGCTGACGGCGTAAAGGCAAGTCAGGTAGTAGATCAGATGATCAAGGCCGGTCTGCATCATCATGTGGTAGTAAAAGAAGGCGATTATACCGAAGTTGTGAAGATGGTATGCGACTATATGGGAATTCGGAAGGTGATTTTACAGTGAATACAGATGTAATCGTACTGGGTGGAGGCCCCGGCGGCTATATGGCCGCCGAGCGGAGCGCCCAGGCAGGAAATAAAGTAATCTTAATTGAAAAAAGAGCTCTGGGAGGCACTTGTCTGAATGAGGGATGTATTCCTTCTAAAGCGATGCTGAATTCTGCCAAATTGTATTGCCATACTCTTGACGCTGAAAACTTCGGCGTGTCCGTTCAGGGAGCTGTTTTGAATCAGGAACAGGTTGTTAACCGTAAGGATAAGGTAGTGAGCATGCTGGTAAACGGCGTGGGAGCTACCATGGAGGCTAATGGCGTGCAGGTAGTCTACGGAACAGGCTACGTAGAAGGTAAAAATGAGGACGGATTTGCAGTACGCGTGGGCGAAGAGCTTTATGTGGGCAGAAAGCTGATCCTGGCCAGCGGCTCACAGCCGGTGATCCCTCCGATTGAGGGATTAAAAGAAGGCCTGGAGTCAGGCTATGTAATGACAAACAAAGAAGCACTGAGCAGAACGACACTTCCGGAAAGCCTGGCAGTGATCGGCGGCGGTGTTATCGGACTGGAGATGGCTTCCTATTATGCCATGGCCGGTACAAAAGTAACGATCATAGAGATGCTGGATAAAATTGCAGGCCCAACGGAGAAAGAAATCTCAGAGATTTTACTTCGTTCTTATAAGAGGAAGGGAATTCAGTTTAAATTAGGCAGCAAAGTAACCAGGGTTACCTCTGATGGTGTTGTATACGAGCAAAAAGGCAAAGAAAAAACAGTCGAGGCGGATGCCGTGCTCTGTGCCATCGGACGCAGGGCCAGAACAGAAAATATGGGCTTTGAAAATTTAGGCTTAGAGATGAACCGAGGTGCTGTTGTCACAGACGAGTATATGAGAACCAATGTGGATGGTGTTTATGCTGTCGGCGATATCAATGGAAAAGTTATGCTGGCTCATACGGCGTATCGGGAAGCAGAAGTAGCAGTCAACCACATGATGGGCATAAAAGATGTTATGGATTATTCAGCAATCCCTTCTGTTATTTACACAGATCCTGAAGTAGCAGGGGTCGGTGAGACCGAAGAGAGCGCGTCGGCCAAGGGGCTGAGTGTAAGAAGCGTCAGTGTACCTATGAATTATTCGGGAAGGTATCTGGCGGAAGTAGAGCGAGGAGAGGGTATCTGTAAACTGATCGTGAATGCAAAAGACGATACCGTAGTCGGTGTTCATATGATTGGCAGCTATGCCTCAGAAATTATCCTGAGTGCGGAAATGATGATGGGCAGATCTCTCACAGAACTGAAGAAACTAGTGTTCCCGCATCCAACTGTGGGTGAAATCATACGGGAAACACTGTTTCTATAGATAACACATTGTTATTATTCTCCTACTCCTGCAGGGCTCTTTCCCTGCAGGAGAAATAAGAAAGAAAATTAAGTGTCGGCTGCCAAACGTGCAGAACGATATAAAATAAATAGAATGTGACGGGCGAATTATGGAAAATGCTAAAAAAATATATGAGGATCAAAAGGCCAGACTGGCTATCCTGGGTCTTTTGCTGGCCTGGATCTCTGCACTTTCTCTGGTCATTTTTCAGAATTTGAATGTAGTAGCTACAGAAAGGATTAGCGTGCATTTCACGGAAGAACTTCTGTTTACCTTTGTTTTAACTCTTGTAATTTTGTTCTTTTGTGAATTTTGTGGGGGAATCCTGATGATTTTGGTGAATACCTTTCGTGGTATTCCGTTGGCAGAGTATGCCAGAATCTGGAGAGTGAAATCTTCCAGAACAGTTCTGGGGGCTTCTGTTTTGGGCGGTCCGTTGGCAACAGCCTGTTCCATTGTAGGCATTAGCTTTTGTGGGTCTACCTATGGAAACTGTATTGTAGGGCTGACTCCTGTAGTAACTGCGATTCTGGGAACTATATTTTTGAAAGAAAAAACAGGTCCCCGGGTCTTTGTGGGAATTATCATAAGCGTGATCGGTGTAGTGGTGGCCGGTATCGCGCCGCCGGAAGGAGTAAATAACTTCTATCTGGGACTTCTCATTGCAGGAGTTGCTCCTGTTGGATATGCCATTGAGGCTATTATCAGTACACATGCATTGGATGTGTCAGATCCACTGATCGTATGTCCTCTTTACCGTATGATCGGCGGTTCTTTGATAGAACTGTTATGTGCTGTAATTGTCTGTACGATAACAGGACATAGCGGCTGGATTGGCGGTATTTTTTCTGTAATCTTTTCAGAGCCGTCAATTCTGCTGCTGTTAACGGTATCGCTGGTGTTCCTTACGGTTCAGTATAACGGAATTTATGTAGCCTATAGCTACTGTGGCGCTACCAGAGGATCAGCCATTTTGTTTTCAACACCAATTTGGAGTATTCCTTTGGGGATGCTCATGGCAAAGATGGGGATTATTTCATTTTCAGTGACAGGCCTGGGAATATTCGGGGCGTTTGTCATTGTAGTAGGAATCCTGATCGTGCTGGCAAAGCCTTCAGAATTATTTCATTTGAGAGATGTAGAATAAGGAGTCTGTATGAAACTGCCAATTAAGACGAGAGTTTTGGAATATGCCATAGAAATGGACGGCTGCTTTCGGAAAGAAGAGATAGCAAAGGCGATGGAGGCGGAATATCAGGGCGAAAGAACCACAACCGTGAAAAATATAGAAAAAATCATAAGAACTTACTGCGGTGTGGGGATTATGCGGGCCTCTGACATAGCCCTGACAGAAGATGGTAAACTTGACATCACTTATGAAGTGACAGAATTTGGAAAGCGCAGTCTTTAAGAAGAGAAAGAAGGTGGAGGATCGGTGAAGAATTCCTATCGTTTTTTCGCAAACAAAAGCTGTAAATATTATCCGTGTCATGAAGGGATAGAGGATATGAACTGTCTGTTTTGTTTTTGTCCTTTTTATACCCAAAGCAGATGTCCGGGGAAACCGGAGTATGTGAAGACAAAAGAAGGAAAACAGATGAAGGATTGTACAAACTGTACGTTTCCCCACCGTCCTGAAAGTTATGATGTGATTATAAAATGGCTGTCAAAGGCCGGACAGAGAGAATCTGAAAATGGAAAACAGAGAGATCACGGTACGTCAGCTGAATAATGCAGGAGTGGCGCTTTGTATGGAGGGAATCACGGTGTATGTGGATATCTTCTGTCACAGGGTTCCGGATCTTTATCTGTATGCGGATTACGAACTGGAACAGGATGCTTATAAAGGAAAGCCCCAGTATTTTTTGCTGACGCATGAACACAGAGATCATTATCACACGGAGAAAGTAGTGCAGTTTTCCCGGAAACACAGGGATATGGTGATCTTTGCAAATGGCAGGATATGCTGGGAACTGCGGGAGGATGTGGACAATCCGCTTGTAGAAGTAAAGCATGAAAAAATGGTGGAATATAAGCTGTCTCCCCAGATAGAATTGACTGCGTTTTGCTGTACGCATATGGGAGAGCAGTACAGGGATATAGATAATATCTGTTATTATTTTAAAACCCGAAACGGAAATGTTCTGATCACGGGTGATGCAGAACCTTATGCACTGCTGGATCAGGTAGAAAAAAACAGATGGCAGGTAGATTATCTCATCAGTCCCTTTACCTATGTGACTTTGTCCCGGGTACGGGAAAGGCTTTCACATATTCGAAAAATGATTGCCGTGCATTTTCCGAATCCAAAGAAGGATGAAGATCACTGGATTTCCTGTTTTGAACTTGTATTAAAAAAACAGCAGATGGTTCCGGAAGTTTTTTATGGAAAAAAGCTGGGACAAACTTTTCGATTATGACAGAAAGGAGAGATCTTATGGATGAGTGGGAGAAACTGCAAAACGGCCTTGTTTATAACGATTATGCAGAAGAATTAATGGTACGCCGTCTGCGTGCCAAGGATCTGTTTCGCGCATATAACAAAACGGATGACAGTCAGACGGCCCGCCGTTATGCGATCATGCGTCAGCTGTTTGAAAAGGTAGGAAAGAATGTGCTTCTGGAACCTATGTTTCAGTGTGAATTTGGCATTAATATTTCCATCGGTGACGATGCCTATATTAATTTTGGCTGTACGATTCTGGACTGTGCAAAGGTAAGCATAGGGAATCATGTGCTGATCGGGCCGAATACTTCTATATATGCAGTAAATCACTCTCTGGATCCCAGGGAGAGGATCAGAGGCTGCTGTCAGTCCAAACCCGTCTGTATTGAAGATAACGTCTGGCTGGGCGGTAATGTGACTGTACTGCCGGGAGTTACGATTGGAGCTGGTTCTGTGATCGGAGCCGGCAGTGTTGTGGTAAAAAATATTCCTCCGGGCGTGATCGCCGTTGGAAATCCATGCCGGGTGATCCGGGAGGTATAAAACGAAAGGAGAAAAAAATGGAAAAAATTACAGTAGTTGGATGTGGAGTTATGGGAAGTTCTATTATTCAGGCTTTGATGAATGCCGGAATCCAGGTGACAATCGTGGATATTAACAAAAATGCGGCGGAAAAGTTCATCACCAGAGGGGCCAAATACTTTGCCAGCTTAAATGAGGCGGAGGAAAATGACTGTATCCTGATTAACCTTCCTAATCATAAGATTGCTTCCGCCGTGCTTCAGGGTGTGGACAAGGAAAAATTAAAAGGAAAAATGCTGATCAATACTACGACTTCCAGTCCTGACGAAGTAAAAGAAATGGACAAGATGGCAAAAGAAAGAGGCATGCTGCATTTGGATGCAAAAATTGAGAATTATCCGGGAGATATCGGTTCGGACAGAGCTTATCTTGTATATTCGGGCAGCAAAGAAGTGTTTGATGCGGCAAAAAATGCTCTGGAAGCGATAGGCAAAGCGGCTTATCTGGGAAGTGATGTAATTGGAGCGAGTGTGATTGATATTGCCGTTTTAGATGTACATTTTGGCGCTATCGCTACACTGGCTGAGGCTGTGGCTTACTGTATCAAGTACAACTATTCCGTGAAATCCTTCATTGATCAGACCAGATATATTCTTCCGATCATGCTGGAGGGAAATTATCGGGCTTTTGAGGAAGAATGTCACAATTACACGGGAGAGTTTGCAGATGCATCCGAATGTACCCTGCGCATTGAGACAACGGCAATGAAAACCATTCTGGATTCCATGCATCAGGCAGGCGTGCAGACTCCTTGCGGTGACTCTATCCTTGCATTGTTCCAGAAAGGATTGGAGAGCGGCAACAGTGCAAAAAATGTAGTTGCTGTTGTAAATGAGCTTATATAAGTTACTGTTAAAAATGAAAACACCTCAAATAAAGAAAAAAGTTGGGCCAGGGGTTATCCCCGGCCCAACTTTTTTCTTTATTTGCCTTTTTGAAAATCTTATCGTATAATACTTTCTGATTGAAAAGGAGAGAGAAAATGCCGGATTTGGTTGATTTACATGTACATTCCAATTGTTCTGACGGTACGTATACGCCGGCTCAACTGGTGGATTACGCTCTGGAAAAAGGACTGCGGGCTTTTGCCCTCACCGATCACGATACGACAGAAGGAATTGCCGAAGCACAGGAAGCAGCAAAAGGCAGAGGCCTGGAAGTGATTCCGGGTATTGAGCTGTCCACAAATTACTATCATAGAGATATCCACATGCTGGGTCTGGGGATCGATCCGGAGAATGTACAGTTTGAGGAATGGCTGACGGCGTTTCAGAATTCCAGAGATATTCGAAATGAAAAAATGATTCAGAAGATGCAGGAGGCAGGGATCAACATTACCTGGGAGGAGATGCTGTGCCGGTATCCGGATGCCGTCTGGACCAGGGCTCATTTTGCCCGCTATTTGATCGATGAAGGCTATGTTCGTTCCAGTGAGGAAGCTTTTGCCAGATATCTGGGAGATCACGCCCGATGTTTTGTTCCGAGAGAGAAGGTAACCCCATTTCAGGCCGTGCAGCTGATCCATGCAGGCGGCGGAAAGGCCGTGCTGGCACATCCGCTTTTGTATCACATGTCTTCTTCTGTGCTGGAAAAACTGGTAGAGGAATTGGTAAAACAGGGACTGGATGGTCTGGAGGCCATTTATTCGAAAAATCGTTGGGCCGATGAGATGCATATGATTCAGCTGGCAAAGAGATTTGGACTTAAGATTTCCGGAGGAACAGATTTTCACGGAAGCAATAAGCCGGGTCTGGATCTGGCTGTGGGATATGGGAAAATGAAAATTCCGTATGAATTATGGGAAAGGTTAAAAGAAAATTAGCATGGAGTTGGAATATGAAATTTTGATGGCACTCCAGAAGCTGCATACCCCCTTTCTGGATAAACTGGTTGTGGGAATCACTTCTCTCGGAAATGGCGGCATAATCTGGATCCTTCTGGGAGTGGTATTGTTATGCCGGGAAAAATCTCGTCCGATGGGGATCTTGGTGCTTCTGGCATTAGTATTGGATTATCTCTCCTGCAATGTGATACTGAAAAATCTGATTGCAAGAGACAGGCCCTGCTGGGTATATACGGATGTAAAGCTGCTGATTACAAGTCCGGGAGACTTTTCATTCCCATCCGGGCATACCGCATCTTCTTTTGCGGCGGCAGCAGCTGTATTTATTAAGAATAGAAAGTTGGGTATCTGGGTGTTGATTCTGGCAGCACTGATAGGATTTACCCGATTATATTTGTTTGTTCACTGGCCGACGGATGTTTTGGGCGGCCTGCTGCTTGGAATTGGCTGTGCATTTGCAGCCCGCTTCTTTCTGGATGTATGGAACCGGCGGCAAAAACCGTGTAAATAGGAGGAAATTATGGCAAAGAAAAGTACGTACGATGCGTCCAGTATAGCAGTGTTGGAAGGACTGGAGGCGGTAAGAAAGCGCCCCGGTATGTATATCGGCAGTGTTTCCCGCAAGGGATTGAACCATCTGATCTATGAAATTGTAGATAATTCGGTAGATGAGCACTTGGCAGGTTATTGTGATGAAATCCGTGTAACCCTGGAAAAAGACGGTTCGGCTACCGTGGAAGATAACGGAAGAGGAATTCCTGTGGGCATGCACGCGAAGGGAGTATCCGCTGAACGTCTGGTATTTACCACTTTGCATGCCGGCGGCAAGTTTGACAACGAAGCCTATAAGACAAGCGGCGGACTTCACGGGGTAGGTTCCTCCGTAGTGAATGCCTTGTCTGCCTATCTGGAAATCCGGGTAAAAAGAGAGGGCTATATCCATCAGGATCGCTATGAGCGGGGAGTCCCTGTTATGGAATTGGAAAATGGCCTGCTGCCAAAGATAGGAAAGACAAAAGAAACCGGAACCTGGATTAACTTTCTGCCGGATCATGAAATCTTTGAACGGACGGATTTTTCCGCTACAGAAGTAAAAAGCCGTCTGCATGAAACCGCATATTTAAATCCCAAGCTGACCATTATTTTTGAGGACAGACGAAAAGAAGAGGGTACTTTAGAAGTATTCCATGAACCGGACGGTATTGTAGGCTATATTAAAGATCTGAATAAAAAAGCAGAAGTCATTCATGAACCCGTCTATTTTTCCGGAGAGACGGAAGGGATTACGGTGGAAGTGGCCTTTCAGTATGTGAATGAATTCCGGGAAACAGTATTGGGTTTCTGTAATAATATATACAATGCGGAAGGCGGAACCCACCTTACCGGATTTAAAACGATGTTTACCACAGTGATGAATACCTATGCAAGAGAATTGGGTATTTTGAAAGAAAAAGATGTGAATTTTACCGGTGCAGATATCCGAAACGGCATGACGGCGGTAGTCTCCATTAAGCATCCGGATCCCCGTTTTGAGGGGCAGACAAAGACAAAGCTGGATAATCTGGATGCCTCCAAGGCGACCAGCAAGATTACCGGCGAGCAGATGGTGTATTACTTTGACCGTAATCTGGAAACCTTGAAAAATGTGCTGTCCTGTGCGGAAAAAGCAGCTAAGATCCGTAAGACAGAGGAAAAGGCAAAAACCAATCTGCTGACGAAACAGAAATATTCTTTTGATTCCAACGGAAAGCTGGCAAATTGTGAAAAGCGTGATCCAAGTGTCTGTGAAATCTTTATTGTGGAAGGAGATTCCGCGGGAGGATCGGCAAAGACGGCCAGAGACAGAAGTTTCCAGGCAATTCTGCCGATCCGAGGGAAAATCTTAAATGTAGAAAAGGCGACGATTGATAAAGTGCTGGCAAATGCGGAGATCAAGACCATGATCAATGCGTTCGGATGTGGATTTTCCGAAGGATACGGCAATGATTTTGATATTACCAAGCTTCGCTATAACAAGATTATCATTATGGCTGATGCGGATGTGGACGGTGCGCATATTTCAACTTTGCTGCTCACCCTGTTTTACCGGTTTATGCCGGAATTGATCTATGAAGGTCATGTATACATTGCCATGCCGCCTCTTTATAAGGCTATGCCTGCAAAGGGGACAGAGGAATATCTTTATGATGATAAGGCATTGGAAAGATATAGAAAGACACATAAAGGCTCCTTTACCCTGCAGAGATATAAAGGATTGGGAGAAATGGATGCACAGCAGCTGTGGGAGACCACGTTAAATCCGGCTACCCGCCTGTTAAAACGAGTGGAGATTGAAGATGCCCGTATGGCATCAGAGGTGACGGAAGTGCTTATGGGAACTGAGGTACCGCCGCGGAAAGCATTTATTTATGAACATGCACAGGATGCAGAGTTAGACGTATAGGAGGAAAAAGTATGGAAGACAATATTATCCGGACGGAGTATTCCGAGATCATGCAGAAATCCTATATCGATTATGCAATGAGTGTGATTATATCCCGTGCGCTGCCGGATGTGCGGGACGGTTTAAAACCGGTACAGAGAAGAACCCTGTATGATATGTATGAATTGGGGATCCGTTATGACCGTCCCTATCGAAAATGTGCCCGTATCGTGGGGGATACCATGGGTAAATATCATCCCCATGGTGACAGTTCAATCTATGAATCGCTGGTAGTTATGGCCCAGGATTTTAAAAAAGGTCTGCCCCTGGTAGACGGTCACGGTAACTTTGGCTCCATAGAAGGTGACGGGGCTGCGGCTATGCGATATACAGAGGCCAGGCTGGAGAAGATTACCCAGGAAGTATACCTGGGAGATCTGGATAAAGATGTAGTAGATTTTATACCGAATTTTGATGAGACAGAAAAGGAACCATCGGTATTGCCGGTGCGTATTCCCAATCTGTTGGTGAATGGAGCGGAAGGGATTGCGGTAGGTATGGCGACCAGTATCCCGCCGCATAACCTGGGTGAGGTTATCGATGCGGTCATTGCTTATATGAAGAACAGCCATATGACAACGAAAGAGTTGATGCAGCATGTGAAAGGCCCGGATTTTCCTACCGGCGGCATCGTAGTGAATAAGGAGGATCTGGAAGCTATTTATGAATCCGGTGTTGGCAAGATCAAACTGCGGGGCAAGGTGGAAATCGAAAAAGGGAAAGCCGGAAAAAGCCTGCTGGTAATCACAGAAATTCCTTATACTATGGTGGGGGCCAATATCGGCAAATTTTTAAATGATGTGGCCTCTCTTGTGGAGACCAAAAAGACCACCGACATTGTAGATATTTCCAACCAGTCCTCCAAAGAAGGGATCCGCATCGTGTTGGAGTTGAAAAAAGGTACGGATATTGTCAATCTTACCAATATGCTGTATAAAAAGACCCGACTGGAGGATACTTTCGGTGTGAATATGCTGGCGGTGGCAGACGGAAGGCCGGAAACCTTAGGACTGAAAGGCATCATAGAATATCATGTGGACTTTCAGTTTGAAGTGGCTACCAGAAAGTACCAGAATCTTCTTGCCAGAGAGATGGATAAAAAAGAAGTACAGGAAGGTCTGATCAAGGCCTGTGATGTGATCGATCTGATCATTGAGATCCTGCGAGGCAGTAAAAACCAGAAGCAGGTGAAAGAATGTCTGGTGCATGGTAAGACAGAAGGGATCCGATTTAAGAAGAAAACCAGTGAAAAAGCAGCAAAAAGTCTTCGTTTCACCGAGCGTCAGGCCACGGCTATTCTGGAAATGCGCCTGTATAAACTGATCGGTCTGGAAATAGAAGCACTGATGGCAGAGCATGAGACCACCCTGGCGAATATTGCCCGTTATGAAGATATTCTGAATAACTATGATTCTATGGCAAAAGTGATCATCAAAGAGCTGACGGCAGTGAAGAAAGCTTATGCCGTGCCGCGCAAGACAGAGATTACTCACGCCCAGGAAGCTGTTTATGAAGAAAAGAAGATAGAAGAGGCGGAAGTCGTATTTTTGATGGATCGGTTTGGTTACGCGAAAACCATTGATAAAACTACTTATGAGAGAAACAAAGAAGCGGCAGATACAGAGAATAAGTATGTATTTTCCTGTATGAATACGGACAAGATCTGTATTTTCACAAACAAAGGCCAGATGCACACGGTCAAGGTACTGGATCTGCCGGCAGGAAAGCTCCGTGACAAAGGAAAACCAATTGATAATCTGAGTAATTATGACAGTTCCCAGGAAGAAATCGTATTCGCGGGAAGTCTGGTTCTGGTGAAAGCTTCCCGTCTGCTTTTTGCTACCAGAAATGGTATGGTAAAGCAGGTTGAGGGTGCGGAATTTGATGTGTCGAAACGTACGGTGGCGGCCACAAAACTTGCAGAGGATGACGAGGTTATTCATGTAGGAATTGCAGATCCTATGGAATATGTGGTGCTGCAGACAAAAGAAAATTATTTTCTGAGGTTTTTAAAAGAAGAAGTTCCGCTGCAGAAAAAAAATGCCCTGGGAGTTCGGGGGATTCGATTAGGCGAGCAGGATATCGTGGAGCAGGTATATCTTCTGGAAAACCGGACAGAGTACAAGATCGAGCGAAATGGAAAGCAGATTACCCTGAATCGTCTGAAACTGGGAAAACGGGATACCAAAGGAAGCAGATCACGCAGCTGACGGGCTGGCGGCAATGATCTGGCAATGGGGGAAATGTTCGGATTGCTGCGGTAAATGAAAAAAATTTGCAGGAACCCCTTGATTTTAGAAAATTTTGGTGCTATCCTATTATAGAACTTAATAGTATTACAGAATAAGAGTGGGCTTGCGAGTCCACTCTTATCGCGTGTATAGACCAAAGGTGGTGAAAGATTGAGTAAGAGAGAAGCCTATGAACAAAGAGCAGAAGCCCTGCTTTTTCCCATTGTAGAAGCAAACCATTTTGAATTAGTGGATGTGGAATATGTTAAAGAGGGAAGCAGCTGGTATCTGAGAGCTTACATTGATAAAGAAGGGGGCATTAACATCAATGACTGCGAAGTGGTAAGCCGTGCTTTTTCCGATCTTCTGGATAAGGAAGACTTTATTGAGGATACCTATATTTTAGAGGTGAGTTCACCGGGCCTTGGAAGACCGTTGAAAAAAGAAAAAGATTACATCAGAAGTATGGGAAAGGAACTGGAGATCCGTACTTATCGTGCAGTGGATAAACAGAAGGAATTTTACGGAGTCCTGCAGGCATATGATGATAACAGTGTGACTATTTGTCAGGAGGACGGAACCGAGAGGACATTTGAGAAGGCGAGTATTGCATTGATCCGATTAGCATTTGATTTTTAATCAGAATAGAAAATAGATTACCGTGTTTCAAAAGTAGGAGGAATAGGAAAAATGAACACAGAATTATTAGAAGCCTTAGATATTCTCGAAAAAGAGAAATCCATCAGCAAAGAGACTTTGCTGGAAGCCATTGAACAGTCTTTGATTCAGGCTTGCAAAAACCATTTTGGAAAGGCTGATAATGTAAAAGTTAATATTAACCCGGATACCTGTGATTTCTGTGTGCTGGCAGAAAAAGCAGTGGTAGAGACTGTAGAAGATCCTGTGCTGGAGATCAGCCTGGCAAATGCTAAGATGATTGACAGCAAATATGAAGTGGGAGACGTGGTGAATGTAGAGATTAAGTCAAAGGAATTTGGACGTATCGCTACACAGAATGCCAAGAATGTAATTCTGCAGAAGATCCGTGAAGAAGAAAGAAAAGTAATCTATAATCAGTACTACGGAAAAGAGAAAGATGTAGTCACTGGTATTGTTCAGAGAAATATTGGAAAAAATGTGAGTATCAATCTGGGCAAGGCAGATGCTATTTTAAATGAGAACGAGCAGGTGAAGGGAGAAGTATTCCGTCCCACTGAACGTATCAAAGTATATATTCTGGAAGTGAAGGATACTCCAAAAGGACCGAAGATCCTGGTATCCAGAACCCATCCGGAATTAGTGAAACGGTTATTTGAATCCGAGGTTACAGAAGTAAAAGAGGGAATTGTTGAGATCAAGAGTATTGCCAGAGAAGCAGGTTCCCGTACGAAGATCGCAGTATATTCCAATGATCCGGATGTAGATCCGGTAGGTGCATGCGTAGGTATGAATGGTGCCAGAGTGAACACAGTTGTGGCAGAACTCCGCGGTGAAAAGATTGACATTATCAACTGGAGTGACAATCCGGCCCTTTTAATCGAGAATTCCTTAAGTCCTGCAAAGGTTATTTCCGTTGCGGCAGATCCGGATGAAAAAACAGCAGAAGTTGTGGTACCGGATTATCAGTTGTCCCTGGCAATCGGCAAAGAAGGACAGAATGCCCGTCTGGCAGCCAGACTGACAGGATTTAAGATTGATATTAAGAGCGAGACTCAGGCAAGAGAAGCCGGGGATCTCGATTATTTTGATGAAGAATCCTACGAGGAAGGAATGCAGGAAGGATATTATCCGGAAGAAGATTATAATTACTCAGATGTAGAGTACGCCCAAGAGAATGATACAGAGGAATAAAAATCATGAGTACAGTGCGTAAAGTTCCCATGCGAAAATGTATCGGATGCGGTGAAATGAAAAATAAAAAAGAATTGCTGCGAATCTTAAAAACAACAGAGGACGAAATCGTATTGGATGCTACGGGAAAGAAGAATGGAAGAGGCGCTTATCTGTGCCGCAGTCAGGAATGTCTGGCAAAGGCCAGGAAAAGCAAAGGTATCGAACGTTCTTTGAAGATGGCAATACCGGATGCGGTTTACGAAAGTCTGAAAAAGGAGTTAGAAATTATTGAATAATCATAAAGTACTATCTCTAATAGGATTAGCAATGAAGGCCGGAAAGATCGCCAGCGGCGAATTTGCCACAGAAAAGGCAGTAAAAACCGGTAAAGGATTTCTGGTGGTGGTGGCAGATACTGCTTCTGCAAATACCAAAAAGAAGTTTTCGAATATGTGCGAATATTATCGGGTTCCGATTTTCTTCCTGGGAGAAAAGGAAGAACTGGGAAAAGCCATCGGGAAGGAATTCAGAGCCAGTCTGGCTGTTTTGGATGAAAATTTTGCTTCGGCCATAGAAAAGCAACTGTCGACCAATAGGTGAGGAAAAGGAGGTAGTAAGTATGTCAAAACTGAGAGTACATGAACTTGCTAAAGAATTAGATAAAACCAATAAAGAAGTCCTGGATTTCTTGAAATCCAAAGGTGTGGAGTTAAAAAGCCATATGAGCAGTCTGGAGGACGACCATGAAAAAATGGTGCGAAATCATTTCGGATTGGCAAAGGAAGATCATAAGGTCCAGGAAAACGCAGAAAATAAACCGAAAAAGAAAAATATTATTCAGGTATTCCGTCCGCAGAATGCCAGCAGTCAGCCGAGAGGCGGGCAGAATCGTCCGAACCAGAACCGTCAGGGCGGTCACCGTCCAAATGGCCAGAATGTGACAGCACAGAGTCAGGAACGTCCGCAAAGAGGAGAACGTCCGGCTGGCAGCAGACCACAAAACACACAGGGCGGACAGCGTCCGTATAACAGCAACGGACCAAGAAATAATGGCCCGAGAGAGGGTGTGGTCAGAGACAATGCGTCCAAAGAAAGCCAGGGAGGTCAGAGACCATTTCATCATAACGGTCCAAGAACAGAAGGTTCCCGGCCATACAATAACAATTCCAAGCCGGGAGAAGGCAGAGGACCGAGACCGGATGGTCAGAGACCGTTCCATAACAATGGTCCCAGAAATTTTAACGGCCAGAGAGACGGGGTAAGAACAGAAGGACAGAAACCATATCATAACAATTCCAAGCCGGGAGAAGGCAGAGGAAGAGATAATGAGAGAAGTTTCAGCAAAGATGGTTCCAGAAGAGAGTTTTCTTCCCGCGATAATCAGGGCGGACAGCGTTCCTTCGGCGGAAGATCCCAGGACAGAAGAGAGAAAGCAGTACCGGATCTTAAGATGGAAATGGCGGATAAAGACAGCCGCAAGAATAACAGAGAAAACAAGAAAAAAGATAACAGAAGAGATGAGTATCAAAACCAGAACGGTGGCGGAAAGAGACCGAATCAGGGAGGAAGAAGACCGAATCAGAGACTTCCCAAGGCTCTGCAGAAGCCTGCGCCGCAGCCAAAGGTACCGGAAAAGAAGGAAGAAGTAAAGGAAATTACCCTTCCGGAGAAGATGACAATCCGTGAGCTGGCTGACAAGATGAAAATGCAGCCATCCGTACTGGTAAAAAATCTGTTTCTGAAAGGAATCCTGGTTACGGTTAATCATGAAATTGAATTCGAAAGAGCCCAGGAACTGGCTTTAGAATATGATATTCTTGCAGAACCGGAGGAAAAGGTAGATGTCATCGAAGAATTGCTCCGTGAAGAAGAAGAGGATGAAAGCTTATTAGTTTCCAGACCGCCGGTAGTTTGTGTTATGGGTCACGTTGACCATGGTAAAACTTCCCTTCTGGACTGCATCCGTAATACCCATGTAACGGACCGTGAGGCCGGTGGTATTACACAGCATATCGGTGCTTACATGGTAACGATTAATGGTCAGAAGATTACGTTTTTAGATACACCGGGTCATGAAGCATTTACGGCTATGCGTATGCGGGGAGCCAATGCCACGGATATTGCAATCCTGGTTGTTGCAGCAGACGATGGTGTGATGCCGCAGACGGTAGAGGCCATAAACCATGCAAAAGCGGCTGGTGTAGAGATTATTGTTGCGATTAATAAAATTGATAAGCCAAGTGCGAACGTAGATCGTGTAAAACAGGAATTATCCGAGTATGAACTGCTTCCGGAAGACTGGGGCGGAAGTACGATCTTCGTGCCGGTTTCCGCACGTACCGGTGAAGGCATTGATGATCTGCTGGAAATGATCCTTCTGACAGCAGAGGTATGCGAGTTAAAAGCAAATCCAAAGAGAAGAGCAAGAGGTCTGGTTATCGAGGCAGAGCTGGATAAGGGCAAAGGTCCGGTTGCTACGATCCTGGTACAGAAAGGTACCCTGCATGTGGGTGATTTCATTGCAGCCGGGGCAAGTTCCGGTAAAGTGCGTGCCATGATGGATGATAAGGGCCGCCGTGTAAAAGAAGCCACACCATCCACACCGGTAGAGATTCTGGGTCTGAATGATGTTCCCAATGCCGGCGAAGTACTGGTGGCTACGGAAAATGATAAAGAAGCAAAGAATTTTGCTGCTACCTTTATCTCTGAAAATAAAAATAAACTGCTGGATGAGACCAAAGCAAAAATGTCCCTGGATGATCTGTTTAATCAGATTCAGGCAGGTAATTTGAAAGAACTGCCTCTGATCGTAAAAGCAGACGTACAAGGATCGGTGGAAGCTGTAAAGCAGAGTCTGATAAAACTTTCCAATGAGGAAGTTGTAGTAAAAGTGATCCACGGCGGTGTCGGTGCTATCAACGAATCCGATGTATCCCTGGCATCTGCTTCCAATGCGATTATCATTGGATTCAATGTCCGCCCCGATGCGACTGCAAAGACGATCGCTGAGCAGGAAGGCGTTGACCTGCGTCTGTATCGCGTTATCTATCAGGCTATTGAGGATGTGGAAGCGGCAATGAAGGGTATGCTGGAGCCGATTTATGAAGAGAAAGTAATCGGTCATGCGGAGGTTCGTCAGATCTTTAAGGCATCCGGTGTAGGAAACATTGCAGGTTCTTATGTAACAGACGGTGTCTTTCAGAGAAACTGCTCAGTAAGGATCAGCCGTGAGGGAGATCAGATTTTTGAGGGTCATCTGGCATCCTTAAAACGATTTAAGGACGACGTGAAAGAAGTAAAAGCCGGATATGAATGCGGTCTTGTCTTTGAAGGATTTAATGATATCCGGGAAGAAGACCAGGTAGAGGCTTACATTATGGTAGAAGTACCGCGGTAGTCATGTACCGCCGGAAAGGAATGTTAGCATGAGAAAAAACAGCATTAAAAATACACGGATCAACGGGGAAGTGCAGAAGGAACTGGCATCCCTGATCCGTGAAGGGATTAAGGATCCCCGCATCCATCCCATGACTTCCGTTATGGGAGTAGAGGTGGCGCCGGATCTGAAAACCTGCAAAGCATATATTAGCGTAATGGGCGATGACAAGGCAAAACAGGATACCATTGCCGGATTAAAAAGCGCAGAAGGCTATATCCGCCGTCAGCTGGCACAGCGGATCAATCTGCGCAATACGCCGGAGATTCATTTTGTATTGGATGAGTCCATTGAATATGGCGTTGCCATGTCAAAAATCATTGATGACTTGGCCCAAAAAGAGAATTGGAAAGAAGATGGTGAAAGTGAATAAGCTGCTGGCAGCCGTAGAAAAAGCCCAGACAATTGCCATCGCCGGGCATATCCGTCCGGACGGGGACTGTATTGGTTCCTGCATGGGCCTGTATCTGTATCTTTTAAAAAATTATCCGGCGAAGGAAGTATCTGTGTATCTGGAAGAACCCAGAGAAGGCTTTGGATTTATCAAATGTCTGCAGGATATCAAAACAGTCTGTCCTGCAGATGCCGGATTTGATCTGATTGTAATTCTGGATGCAAGTACCGAAGACCGGGTAGGCGTTCTTGCCCCGGTTTTAAAACATGCGTCGCACACTCTTTGTATTGATCACCATATCAGCAATACGGGGTATGCGAAGGAAAATATCATCTGCGGGGAAATGAGTTCTGCCAGCGAAGTTTTATTCGGCCTGTTGGAAGCCGATAAGATCGACGCAGATATTGCAGCGCCCATTTACATGGGAATTGCCCATGATACCGGTGTATTTCAGTTTTCTTCCACTACGGCAAAGACCATGGAGACAGCAGGCATACTGATGAGTAAAGGGATTGATTTTACCGGAATTTTGGATGAGTCTTTTTACAGCAAATCTTACAACCAGAATCGGATCCTGGGATATTGCCTGCAAAATAGCAGTCTGTTTTTAGCAGACAGGTGCATTGTCAGCAAAGTATCCTTAAAAGATATGGAAGCTTACGAGGTAACGGCAAAAGATTTAGACGGTATTGTGAGTCAGCTGCGTATGACCCGCGGCGTGGAAGCTGCCATTTTTATGTATGAGACGAAAGAGAAGGAATATAAAGTAAGTCTTCGCTCCAATGGAAAAGTGGATGTCAATAAAGTGGCAGGCTGTTTTGGAGGCGGCGGCCATATCCTTGCAGCCGGCTGTACGGGGCAGGGAACTTATGAGCAGGTGCTGAATCGCCTGCTGGAAGAGATAAAACGGCAGCTGGATTAGAGAGGAATGTTTGTGAGAAACGGCGTATTAAATGTTTATAAAGAAAAAGGTTTTACTTCCCATGATGCGGTTGCCAAACTGCGGGGGATTGTAAAGCAGAGAAAAATCGGGCATACCGGTACGCTGGATCCGGATGCAACGGGAGTCCTTCCTGTCTGTCTGGGAAAAGCCACGAAGCTTTGTGATATGCTTACCGATAAACACAAGACCTATCAGGCGGTTTTATTGTTAGGACAGACGACAGACACACAGGATACCTCAGGAACGGTAATACAGACAAAATGCGTGAAAGTGACGGAAGAAGAGATCCGTTCTTGTGCAGCCTCCTTTTTGGGAGAACAGATGCAGATCCCACCTATGTATTCCGCTTTAAAAGTAAATGGCAAAAAGCTGTATGAACTGGCACGGGAGGGCAAGGAAGTAGAACGAAAGGCCCGCCCGGTCTGTTTTTATGAGATAGCAGTGGAAAAGGTGGAGCTGCCCCGGGTGGTTCTTACGGTAACTTGTTCCAAAGGAACCTATATCCGGACTTTGTGCCATGATATGGGCGAAAAGCTGGGCTGCGGCGGCTGTATGGAATCTCTGATCCGTACACAGGTGGAACGGTTTACACTGAAAGATGCTCTGTATCTGAGTCAGATTGAACAGCTGGAATCCGAAGGCCGGCTGGAAGATTATCTGGTACCCATTGAGGAGATGTTTGATCATTATCCCCGTGTACAGGCGGCAGAGACGTTGGATAAAGCATTACATAACGGAAATGCCGTGAGTG
Organism: Lachnospiraceae bacterium; assembly: GCA_050944855.1. Classification (GTDB taxonomy): domain Bacteria; phylum Bacillota; class Clostridia; order Lachnospirales; family Lachnospiraceae; genus Lactonifactor. The sequence continues at coordinate 77,328 of JBMNRU010000001.1, read as the reverse complement.
TGCAGGGCCTGGCCGTTTATGAAGGACGGGTTCGGATGTATGACAGCCAGAATTGTTTTATTGGCATTTATGAATATATGGAAGACAGAAAACAGTATGCACTGGTGAAAATGTTCTGGGAACGTGAGTAGCCTTGTATATGGAGGAAACTATGATTTATACAACGGAAGTTCCCAGATTTGGCAGTGAAAAAAGGAGTATTATTACACTGGGGAAGTTTGACGGGCTCCATCGGGGGCATCAGAAACTGATCCGGCGTGTCAGAGCGTTAAAAGAAGCACAACAGGAGACTCTTGTTTTTACCTTTGATGTATCTCCGCTGATCCGATTGGGAAAGACAGAACAGAAATTTTTATTGACGAATGAAGAACGCAGAATGCTTGCGGAATCTATGGGTGTGGATTATCTGGTGGAGTGTCCTTTTACCGAACAGATGATGCATATGGAACCGGAAGTGTTTGTAAAAGAATTTCTGGCAGAACGTCTGCGGGCCTGTGCTGTCGTGGTGGGACCGGATTTCCGATTTGGATATCAGAGGAAGGGAACGCCAGAGCTTTTGCAGAAATTGGGACAGATCTATGACTTTTCCGTAGAAATTCTGGAAAAGGAAAGAGAAGGAGACCGTGAGATCAGCAGCACCTATATCCGTGAAGAATTAGCAAAAGGACAGATGGAAAAGGTAAACGCCATGCTGGGATATCCTTATTTTACCAAGGGCGAAGTGATACACGGTCATCAATTGGGGCGTACGATCGGAGTACCCACGATTAATCTGATGGCACCTTCCCATAAAGAATTTCCACCTTATGGAGTTTATGTAACGAAAACAACCATTGGAGATACGGTCTATCAGGGAATTACAAATGTGGGCTATAAACCTACCGTGGGAGAAACATTTCTGGGAATCGAGACCAATCTTTTTGACTGCAGCCGGGATTTGTACGGAATGGAAGCAAAAGTTGCATTTTATCACTATCTGCGTCCGGAGAAAAAGTTCAGTACGATAGAAATGTTGAAAAAACAACTGCAATTAGACGAAAAAGCCGGGCGAGAGTTCTTTGATTTTTAGTTAGAATGTGCATAGACAGAATGTAACATTTCCAGTATAGTTTATGGTGTACGTTGGATTATTGCTGAGTATAGTTTGCTACTAAGGAGAGAACCATGGGGATTGAAATTGCTTTTTCGTTATTGGGTGGTTTAGGATTATTTTTATATGGAATGACCATGATGAGCCAGGGCCTTGAAAAGGTTGCCGGCGCAAAAATGCGAAGCGTTTTAGAGTTTTTTACTAAGAATCGTTTTATAGGTATGATGGTTGGTCTGGTATTTACCGCGATCATTCAGTCTTCCAGTGCTACCACGGTAATGGTAGTCAGTTTTGTTAACGCCGGTCTGATGAATCTGATGCAGGCGGCCGGTGTGATCATGGGTGCCAATATTGGTACTACGATGACTTCTCAGCTGATCGCATTTAATCTGTCAGCAGTTGCTCCGCTTTTTGTAATCGGCGGTGTTCTGATGATGATGATGGCTAAGAAGACCAGTGTGAAAAGGATTGGAGAAGTAGTACTGGGATTTGGTATTTTGTTTATGGGATTGTCTACCATGTCCGGTGCCATGTCCACATTGAAAGAATCTGCATATATTGCCGACCTGTTATCTTCCCTTACGAATCATTATCTGGCCGTATTGGTCGGTTTTCTTGTGACCGCCGTTCTGCAGAGCTCTTCTGCAACGGTAGGTATTGTCCTGCTGCTGGCATCGCAGGGTCTGCTGGAACTGCCCATCTGTTTCTTTATTATCATGGGCTGTAATATGGGTTCCTGTGTTTCTGCATTAATTGCCAGTTTGGGAGGAAAGACAGATGCGAAGCGTGCAGCCTGGATTCATTTCCTGTTTAATATTATCGGTACCGCGATCCTTATGGTAATCTTTTCTGTTGCGCTGGAGCCGATCACAGCATTGATCCAGAGAATTTCAGGGGACAATATGGCGCGCTGTGTTGCCAATGCGCATACACTGATTAAAGTCAGTGAAGTTGTGATGTTATTCCCATTTATTCAGTGGATTGTCAAGCTGACCTATAAGATCGTGCCGGGAGAAGAGAGCAAGCCGGAAGAAGAGTGTCAGCTGGTGTATATTGGGAAACAGAATGTATTTTCTCCTACCACTATTGTTCTGGAGGTTACAAAAGAATTAGAGCGTATGGGCAATATGGCCTGTACCAATTTGACCCGGGCTATGAATGCACTGGTTACGTTAGAGGAAGAAGATATTCAGGAAGTATATGAGGTTGAGAAGAATATTAACTATTTAAACAATGCCATTACCGATTATCTGGTGTCTTTGAATCAGACCTCTCTTCCTATTGACGATGCGAAGACCATCGGCGGTTTATTTCATGTAGTAAATGATATTGAACGAATCGGTGATCACGCGGAAAATGTAGCGGATGCTGCTGTGAATAGAAAAGAAAAGAATATCGTGATCAGCCAGGAGGCGCAGAGAGAGTTATCTACGATGCTGGATCAGGTAATCAAGATTACCACGTATGCGCTGGATATGTTTTCACATAATGATAAAAAGCATATGCAGGAAATTCTGGATCTGGAGAATCAGATTGATGACCTGGAAAGAAAATTACAGCAGTCACATGTAGATCGTCTGACCAGGAATGAATGTACTCCTGCAGCCGGTATGATATTTTCCGATATTGTATCCGGTCTGGAGAGAGTGGCGGATCACGCTACGAATATTGCCTTCTCCATTTTGGAGGAAGATCCGGAGGAAGCATAAAACGAAGATAGAGAGAGGGAGACCGCAGTTTACGGTCTCTTTTGCTTTGTTCCGAAGGGCGCACTTTGCACGATAAGGTATATACAAAGTCAGAAATTGGGCATACTTTTTCCTGTGAGAGAATATAATCCTGATACAGTGGAATATACAGACAGGTTCTGCTGCAGGTAATAGGAGTAAATCTATGAACAGGAAAAAGCAAAGAAGGACAGTGGTTATTTTAACCGTTATGCTGTTTATTGTGGGCAGCAATACTTTTTTTGCCTGGGCGTTTCCGCAGGAAGAAGGATTTCGTCAGACAAAATGGATAAAAAATAGTATGACAACGGAAGAATTTTTGGCGGCCGGTGCGACCGATCATCAGTATGCCATCGCGGATGTAAGCAGCAGTTTGCGGGTGCGTGCCGGTGCGGGAATCAGCTATGATGTGATTGGACGATTGCCTCCGGACGGTTTTTGTCATGTGGAATATCTGGAAGGTGAGTGGGCATATGTGACTTCCGGTGATGTAGAAGGGTATGTGTATGCAGAGTATCTTATTACCGGTCTGGATGGAGTTTATTATGTAGAAAAGCTGGGTGCGGCGCAGGTACCTCTTGCTTATCAACTGGAAACAGAGCCAAAAACAGAAGCAGTACAGGAAACAATGACTGCTGTGGCGGACACGGATCCGCTCCGTCAGCAGGTAGTGGAATATGCCCTGCAGTTTGTGGGGAATCCTTACGTTTGGGGCGGAACCAGCCTGACAGAGGGGGCGGATTGTTCCGGATTTGTACAGGCAGTCTATCAGGCATTTGGGATTACCATTCCCAGAGTATCCAAAGATCAGTCGGTGTGTGCCCAATCCATTGCCGTGGAAGATGCCCAGCCGGGAGACTTGATTTTTTATGCCAGAGAAGGTGAGATCTATCATGTGGTCATGTATATCGGGGATGGTCAGGTGGTACACGCCAGCAGTCCCAAAACCGGCATCAAAATATCAAAGGTATCGGATTCCCAGGCTGTGTGGGCCATTTCCCTTGCTGCGTGCAGAGAATAGATAGAAAAAATAGTTTACAATAAAGTTTTCTTATGATATAATGTCAAAGTATGAGTTTTAGCCCTGATTCAGAGACCGGACAACTCCGACCGTTTCTTAATCTGCGGCGTTTATTAAGAGTTTAGGAGGAAAAACACATGATTTCAAAAGAAAAGAAACAGGCAATTATGGCAGAGTATGCGAGAACACCAGGCGATACAGGTTCACCGGAGGTTCAGGTAGCTGTGTTAACAGCAAGAATTCAGGAGTTAACAGAGCATTTAAAAGAGCATCATAAAGATCATCATTCAAGAAGAGGTCTTCTGAAAATGGTAGGTCAGAGACGTGGCTTACTGGATTATCTGAAGAAAACTGATATTGAAAGATACCGTGCTTTAATTGAAAAATTAGGAATCAGAAAATAATCAGAGACTTAAGGGGCGGAATTGTTTCCGCCCTGTTTTTCTACATGAGTCTTTGATTGTGTATTTGTAGCAGGAAATTTGCCGGTAGAAGAGAAATCATACCGAGACTACTGAAAAGAGTATCATGGGTGGTGCGTTTTTCAGTTGTTTCGGAGGTTTGCCGGCGTGTTGAAAAGAAAAGGAGATAGTTATGTACAAGCGTTATACTATGGAACTGGCCGGCAGAACACTGGCTGTTGATATTAACCGTGTTGCTAAGCAGGCAAACGGTGCGGCTTTGATGCACTATGGCGATACTGTTGTATTGTCCACAGCAACTGCATCTGACAAACCAAGAGACGGCATTGATTTCTTTCCATTGAGTGTAGAATATGAGGAGAAATTATACGCAGTAGGAAAAATCCCGGGAGGATTTAATAAAAGAGAAGGTAAGGCAAGCGAGCATGCGATCCTGACTTCCCGTGTAATCGACCGTCCGATGAGACCATTATTCCCGAAGGACTATCGGAATGATGTAACCCTGAACAACATGGTTATGTCTGTAGATCCGGACTGTAATCCTGAAATTCCGGCTATGCTGGGATCTGCGATTGCAACCTGTATTTCCGATATTCCGTTTGACGGCCCCTGTGCAACCACACAGGTGGGTATGATTGACGGAGAATTCATTATCAATCCTACTCTGGCGCAGAAAGATGTATCCGATCTGCAGCTTACCGTTGCCTCTACAAGAGAAAAGGTTATCATGATCGAAGCCGGTGCAAACGAAGTACCGGAAGCTGTAATGATCGATGCTATTTTCAAGGCACATGAAGTAAACCAGACTATTATCGAATTTATTGATAAAATTGTTGCCGAGTGCGGAAAAGAGAAACACAGTTACGAAAGCTGTGCGGTTCCGGAAGAATTGTTTGCTGCTATCCAGGAAATTGTAACTCCGGCAGAGATGGAAGTTGCTGTTTTTACAGATGATAAGCAGACAAGAGAAAACAATATCCGCGCCATTACAGAAAAGCTGGAAGAGGCTTTGGCAGAGAAGGAAGATTGGCTGGCTGTTTTGCCGGATGCGGTATATCAGTATCAGAAAAAGACTGTTCGTAAAATGATCTTAAAAGATCACAAACGTCCGGATGGCCGTGCGATTAACGAGATCCGTCCTCTGGCTGCAGAAGTAGATCTGATCCCAAGAGTACATGGCTCTGCTATGTTTACCCGTGGACAAACACAGATCTGTACCGTTACCACACTGGCTCCGTTATCGGATGCGCAGAGAATTGACGGTCTGGATGAGTTTGAAACCTCTAAGAGATATATGCACCATTATAATTTCCCGTCTTACTCTGTTGGTGAGACAAAACCATCCAGAGGACCGGGACGTCGTGAGATCGGCCATGGTGCATTGGCTGAGAGAGCACTGGTACCGGTATTGCCAAGCGAGGAAGAATTCCCATATGCGATCCGTACCGTATCCGAGACCTTTGAATCTAACGGTTCTACGTCTCAGGCAAGTATCTGTGCTTCTACCATGTCTCTGATGGCAGCCGGTGTTCCGATCAAGAAACCGGTAGCCGGTATTTCCACAGGTCTGGTAACAGGCGATACAGATGATGATTATCTGGTGCTGACAGATATCCAGGGCCTGGAAGACTTCTTCGGCGATATGGACTTTAAGGTTGCAGGTACCCATGATGGTATTACTGCAATTCAGATGGATATTAAGATCCACGGTCTGACAAGAGCAATTATCGAAGAAGCAATTGCAAGAACAAAAGAGGCAAGAGAATATATTTTGAACGAAATCATGCTTCCCTGCATTGCGAAACCGCGTGAGAGCGTGGGACCATTTGCACCGAAGATCGTACAGATACAGATCGATCCTGCAAAGATCGGTGATGTGGTAGGCCAGAGGGGCAAGACCATCAATGCTATTATTGAAGAAACAGGGGTTAAGATTGATATCAATGATGACGGCGCAGTATCTGTATGTGGTACTGAGCAGGCGATGATGGACAAGGCTATTGAGTATATTAAGATCATTACGACGGACTTTGAAGAAGGCCAGATCTTTACCGGAAAAGTAATCAGTATCAAAGAATTTGGTGCTTTCCTTGAATTCGCTCCCGGAAAAGAAGGTATGGTTCATATTTCCAAACTTTCCAAAGCGAGAGTGAATAAAGTAGAAGATGTGTTATCCATGGGACAGGCAGTAAAAGTAATCTGCATGGGTAAAGATAAGATGGGAAGAATCAGCTTCAGTGTGAAGGATGTTCCGGAAGAAGCATAATGAATGATAAAAAAGGGGAGATTGCTGCGGCAATGCTCCCCTTTATGCCCTATAGAGAAGGAGTTGGGACTATGAGGTATCACAATATAACAAAAGAAGATATGTTAAACGGCGATGGGCTGCGGGTCGTATTGTGGGTGGCAGGCTGTTCTCATTGCTGCAAAGAGTGCCAGAATCCTGTTACCTGGGACCCAAACGGGGGAATCCCTTTTGATGAAAATGCCAAAAAAGAAATTTTTGATCAGTTAGATAAAGATTATATTTCCGGAATCACGTTTAGCGGCGGAGATCCTCTGCATATGGCCAATCTGGATGATGTGACGGCTCTGGCAAAAGAAATTCGTGAGAAATATCCGCAGAAAACAATCTGGTTATATACAGGAGCGTTATGGGAAGAAATTCAGCGGGAAAAGATCGTGTCTTATCTGGATGTACTGGTTGACGGTGAATTTGAATTGGATAAAAAGGATCTGCAGCTGAAATGGAAGGGCAGCAGCAACCAGCGGGTGATCGATGTACCAAAAACCCTGGCGGCAGGCACTGTCGTGCTGCACACAGAAAGTTAACATACAGGAGGAATCGGACAGATGAAACGCATCGCGAAATTTTATAAAGTAAGTTTTGAACAGTTTTGTGAAGGATGGCAGGATACCTTCGGAACAGAAAATGAAAAAGAATTAAAAGCTATTTATGCCAACATTGAATTACCGAAAAGAGCTACCAAAGGAAGTGCGGGATATGACTTTTATTCTCCGCTTACCTTTTCTCTGGATCCGGGAGAAACCATCAAAATCCCTACCGGTATCCGGGTGGAGATGGAGCCGGACTGGGTTTTGAAGCTGTATCCGAGAAGTGGACTGGGATTTAAATATCGTCTGCAGATGAACAATACTGTGGGTATTATCGACAGCGATTATTTTTATTCTGACAATGAAGGCCATATTTTCGCAAAGATCACGAATGATTCTAATGAAGAAAAGGTTTTGAATATGGAAATCGGTGATGCTTTTATGCAGGGTATTTTTGTGGAATATGGCATTACCGTAGATGATGATGTGCAGACGGAAAGAAATGGAGGACTGGGAAGTACCTCACAGAAATAACAGAGAATTATAAAAGGGACCGCCAATCCGGTTTTACGGAGGGGCTGTCCCTTTGTCGTCTTACTATTCTTCACTGAGTTCTGACTCGTGAGGAAGACTTTTAATAAATGCATTGTAAGCATTGGCTGCGGTTTCGTATTCTTCTTCTGACTCAATATTCTGGATATTGGGATTGCCATCTACTTCTCTGTAGCGGAAGATAAGAACATAACCGAATAGTTCCCGTGCTGATGCAGGAGGAACCAGTGCGATATATTCCTGGTCAGCTGCCATAAAAGTGGTCAGTACGGAACATTCCATAACGCTGTCATCTTCTAAAGTCAGTTTGATGGTTGGATTTGGCACGCTTGGAAACGTAAATCCTGCACTGGCGCAGTTGCTGGAGCATGTAGCGCAGTCACTTGGCTTGCAGCCGCTGGAAGCTGTATGTTCACTCATGTTAATACCTCATTTCTTATTCTTTTAAAATTACCTAGTACTACTCTAGCAGATAGGTGAGATAAATGCAAGAATAGAATTGTTCATTGCAATTTTAACACAGCCCAAGTATAATGATGGAGAAGAGTTGAAAGGAAAATGCAGAGGCATTTTTTTATTGAAGGAGGAGAGAATGTGAAGGAAGAAGCACCCCGGAAACTCCGGCAGATGGACAGACTTTCTCTGGGCCTGCTGGGAAAGACCATCCTGGTGGGAATGGCTGCCGGCTTTTTTGTCGTTTCTTATCGCATTGCTATCGGTTGGGGGGATCGGTGTCTGCGTAGGATATTATCCTGTGCACAGGGACATCCGCTTTCTATGTTGTTGTGGTTTGTATGTCTGATCCTGCTGGCAATCGTGGTAGGACGTATTATTATGTGGGAGCCTATGATTTCCGGGGGCGGTGTGTCTCAGGTGATCGATGAGGCTGCCGGAAAGATAGATCAAAACTGGTGGAAAGTCCTGATAGGAAAGATCGTCGGTGGCTTTTTGGCATTGTTTGCCGGTCTTTCTTTAGGACGTGGCGGCCCTTCCATGCAGATGGGAGCCATGGCGGGAAAGGGCATTTCCCGTCTTTTTCAAAGTGAAAAAGAAGAAGAAAAAGTATTGTTTGCCTGCGGAGCTGCATCCGGTATTGCGGCAACCTTTCATGCACCGCTGACAGGAGTGTGCTATACGCTGGAAAAAGTATATAAAAAGTTTTCTATTCCGTTTCTCGCCGTTTTACTGCTGTCCGTTCTGGCAGCAGATGCGATCGTCTGCGTGATGGCGGGAGATGCTCTTGTTCTCGGTTTTGAGATTCCTTACATACTGCCGGTGAACGGGTATTGGATGGCGCCGGTACTGGGTATTTTCCTGGGAGTTCTGGCGAACCTGTATAATTGGATGGTGCAAAAGACAACCGCGCTGTATAACAGGCCCGCATGGATGACAACGGTACGGAAATTGTGGATTCCTTTTGTGCTGGCAGGCGTGCTGGGATTTTCTATGCCGGAAGTTTTGGGCGGAGGACAGAGCCTTTTGGATCCGTTGGCAGGAGGAGAACTGATCCTGCGGACGGCAGTTATACTGTTTGTAGTGAAACTATTGTATTCCGTGCTGAGTATCAGTTCCGGGGTACCCGGGGGAATTTTCTTTCCGGTTATTGTCCTTGGAGCTATGTGCGGAGGTATCTTTGCACTTGCCGGGATTACGTATTTTGGTTTACCGACTGACTGTGTAACCTATTTTGTGGCACTGGGAGTAGCCGGATATTTTTCAGCAGTGATGAAAACTCCTTTGACAGGGGTCATTATGCTTTTGGAGATGACAGGATCCTGTTCACAGATTTTTTTGCTGACGGTTGTTTCTGTTGTTTCTTATGCAGTATCTGAATTTATGGAATCTCATGGTGTATATGATAGTATGTGGGATAGATTACACCGAAAAAAATAATGCGGTGACGAGAAAGGTGGAGAATGTTTGTCTATGAAGAAGGACAAATGCATCAGACAGATACGAAAGGGCAATCCTGACCGATTAGGTGTGACAAGGAAAGAAAACGGCTATAATTTTGCTGTGTCTGTTCCGGAGGGAGCAGAGGCCTTTTTGCTGCTCTATGTAAAAGGTGAGGAAGAGCCGGCAGAGAGAATTCCTCTGGTATCCGGGTATTTTACGGGCCGTGTGGCCGCAGTTTTTGTGGATGCCATAGATGGAGATACCTGGGAATATAATTATGAGATAGATGGAAATGTGGTATTGGATCCGTATGCGGCGGCAGTCACCGGATGTGAGAGATTCGGGGATGAGAAGTGTATGAAACAGCCGCATAAGATGCGCTGTAGATTTGCCGTGCACGCGTTGGAGTGGGAAGAAACGTTTCCCCCTCATCCGCTGTCAGAGAGTATTTTTTATAAATTGCACGTTCGTGGCTTTACCATGGGAAAAGACGGGGAGAATGCAAAAAAGGGAACTTTTTCAGGTTTGATGCAGGAGATTGCTTACCTGAAAAATCTGGGTATTACTGCAGTGGAGCTGATGCCTGCCTATGAATTCAGAGAGTTAAGCCAAATCAATGCTGCTATCCAAAATCCGCTTGCGCAGCAGGAAGAGTATCGGCTGAATTATTGGGGTTATACTTCGGATGCCTGTTATATGGCGCCGAAGGCCGCCTATTGTTATACAGATGATCCTGTGCAGGAGATGCGCGATCTGATTTGCGCACTGCACCAAAATGGGATAGAGTGTGTGATGGAGTTCTATTTTGGCAGGGAAATTTTGGCGGGACAGATTCTGGACATTCTCCATTACTGGAAATGTACGTATCATGTAGATGGTTTCCATCTGATAGGAGATGGGGTTTTGCAGGATATCATACGTCAGGATCCGCTGCTTTCCAAAACCAAGCTGTTTTTTACTGCTATCCATGAAGACGCATCTGAAGGACCGTCAGCCGCGGCTTATAAAAATTGCGCCGAGTATAATGAAGGCTTTCGCCAGGTTATGAAACGGTATCTGAAAGGTGACGAGGATCTGCTGGAAAGCTTTGCTTTTTATGCCAGAAGGAATCCTGCTTCTTATGGACAGATGAATTATTTGACCATTCAGGATGGATTTACCTTGCGGGACAGTGTTTCCTATGAGGAAAAACGCAACGCTGCCAATGGAGAAGGCAACCGGGACGGCATCCGTTATAATTATAGCTGGAATTGCGGTGCAGAGGGTGAGACCGAGGATTCATCTGTGTGCAGACTGAGAAAGCAGTTGATGAAAAATGCCGTACTTTTGCTTATGTTAAGCCAGGGAACGCCGCTGTGGTATCAGGGAGATGAACTGGGCAATTCCCAGCAGGGCAATAATAACGCCTATTGTCAGGACAATCCGGTAGGATGGGTGGACTGGAGCCAGAGACAGGACTATGAGGATCTGCGGGAATTTCTGCAGTCAGCCATAGCGTTTCGTATGGCACATCCTGTGCTTCGCAGAGAAGCAGAGCCCAGGACTTATGATTATAAAATGCTCGGTTATCCGGAATTGTCTTATCATAATAAAAATGCATGGCTGGTATCCTATGAAAATCATCTGCACCATCTTGGAGTGATGTATTATGGCGGATATGCAAAAAAAGCAGATGGTACCGAGGATGATTCCATTTATATTGCCTACAATATGCACTGGAATCCACATGAGTTTGAACTTCCCTATCTTCCCAAAGGCGAGTACTGGTATCCGGTAATGGACACTTCTCAAAGTGACCAAAATCATTTTGCCGAAGAGTGTAAAAAACCCGTGGAAGACGGGAAAATAGAAGTCCCGCCCAGAGCTGTTGTGGTTCTGGTGGGGAAAGCAGGAGAGCGATAATATGTGGAAGGTTTGGCAGCATTTTAAGACCATTACTTCTCATAAACTGCTGGTGATGAAGTATTGTTTTAAAATCGGTTTGTATAAACAGGGTCTGCTCCATGACCTGTCGAAATATTCCTGGACAGAGTTTTCAGTGGGCTGTAAATATTATCAGGGAAACCGAAGTCCGAATAATGCAGAACGGGAAGCAACAGGTCTTTCCAAATCCTGGATCCATCATTATGGAAGGAATAAGCATCATTTTGAGCATTGGGTGGATTATGGGATTGATGCTGACACCGTGATCTGCGGTGTTCCTATGCCGAAGAAATACATTGCGGAGATGGTCATGGACCGCATCAGTGCATCCAGAACCTATTCTCCGGATACCTATACGGATAGCGCCCCTCTGGTCTATTATCTGAAAAGCAAAGATAAACTGTGGTTTATTCATGAAGATACCAACCGGGATCTGGAAATGCTGCTTCGGATGTTAGCCCAAAAAGGGGAAGCGGAAACGCTTTGCTATATCAAAAATATTTACTTAAAGAAGGAAAAGTGACATGAAATTTGCAAAGAGAATGGATCGATTTGGCATCAACATTTTTAATGTACTGCGCCAGATGAAAGATGAAAAAATAAAAAACGGGGAAGAGGTGATCGATCTGAGCATCGGAGCACCGAATATTCCTCCGGCGGATCATATCATTGACGCCATGGCAGACGCCCTTCGCGTGAAAGAAAATTATGTCTATGCCCTGTCTGATACCGATGAATTAAAGGAGGCAGTGGCAGTCTGGTACAAAAGAAGATATCAGGTAGATATAGATCCGCAGACAGAAGTGGTATCTTTAATGGGATCCCAGGAAGGCCTGGCGCATATCGCGCTGTCCATTACGGATCCGGGAGATGTGGTGCTGGTGCCGGATCCCTGTTATCCGGTGTTTGCAGATGGCCCGAGCATCGCAGGGGCTAAGCTGCATTATATGCCCATGCGCAAAGAGAACGATTATCTCATTGATTTTACCGAGATTCCGGAAAAAGCGGCACAGGCAGCCAAATTGATGATCGTATCTTATCCCAATAATCCGACCACGGCCATGGCGCCGGATTCCTTTTATGATGAATTGATCGCATTTGCAAAAAAGTATGATATTATCGTACTCTATGACAATGCTTACAGTGAGCTGGTGTTTGACGGCGCCGTCTGCGGCAGTTTTTTAAATCATCCCCACGCAAAAGAAGTAGGGGTAGAGTTTAACTCTCTGTCTAAAACCTATGGTATGGCAGGAGCCAGAGTAGGATTTTGCATCGGCAATGCCCAGGTGGTAGAGATGCTGTCCAAATTGAAATCCAATATGGATTATGGCATGTTTTTGCCTATTCAGAAAGGGGCAGTAGCTGCCATTACCGGAGATCAGACCTGTGTGGCAGAGATCCGGGATGCTTACAGAAGGCGAAGAGACGTACTGTGTGATGGATTTACAGAGATTGGCTGGCCCATTAAGAGATGTCCGGCGACCATGTTTGTCTGGGCAAAAGTTCCGGAAAAATTTTCCAGTTCGGAAGAATTTGTGCGGGAGATGCTGGACAAAGCCGGAGTGGTAATGACACCGGGAAGTGCGTTTGGCCCGTCCGGAGAAGGCTATGTGCGTATGGCACTGGTACAGGACGAGGACGTGATCGTAAAAGTCATTGATAATGTGAAAAAAAGCGGTATTTTGCAATAAAGATATTTGAATGTTTTTCAGTGGTTTTTCAGTGTTGTTGCTGCATTCATAATCGTTTATGTTCATACGATACGTCTGTTTTCTTTGACTTAAAATGGACAAAGGATAGGATTTGGAAATACAAGTTATGGGATGAAAACATACAAGTTTGACTTTCAGATAAGGAGATGTTAAATTGGTAGTAGCATATACAATTTGCATGAAAAAATTGTAATTTTTGCAAAAAATTTATTAAAAAATAACAGGAGGGACAAGTATGAAAAAGGCAGTGTGTTATAGTGACCGTCATTACACAATAGGAGATGTGGATGACAAAATATTTTCATCCTTTACAGAGCATTTAGGAAGATGTATTTACACGGGAATTTATGAACCGGGACATCCGGAAGCGGATGAGGATGGATTCCGTAAAGATGTTATGGATCTGGTGACTGGCCTTCAGGTTCCGGTGATTCGTTATCCGGGCGGTAATTTTGTATCCTGTTATGACTGGCATGATGGTATCGGTCCCAAAGAAGACAGACCGGTGCGTATGGAATATGCATGGAGCTCTATTGAGACCAATCAGTTTGGTATTGATGAGTTCTGCAGATGGGCAAAAAAAGCAGGCGTGGAGCCAATGATCGCAGTGAACCTGGGTACCGGCACCATTAAGGATGCGGGAGATCTGGTGGAATACTGTAACCATCCGGGTGGAACTTACTGGAGTGATCTGCGAATCAAAAACGGCAGCAAAGAACCTTACAATGTTAAATACTGGTGTCTGGGAAATGAGATGGAAGGAAGCTGGCAGGCAGGCCATCTTTCCGCAGAAGACTATGCGAAAAAGGCATTGGAAGCAGCGAAAATCATGAAATGGGTAGATCCGACCATTAAATTGATCGGATGCGGCAGCAGTTATGAGAATCTTCCGGTATATCTGGAATGGGATAGAGTGATGCTTCCGGAACTGTACGATCAGATCGAATACCTGTCTACCCATAATTACACCATGCGTGCGGGTGCGAGTCAGACAGATTATGTGGCATCTTACAAACAATTGGATAACCATATTAAAAATACAGTAAAAGTTCTGGAATTTGTTAAGGCAAAACATAATAAAGATAAAGACATCAAGATCTGTCTGGATGAATGGAATGTATGGAACTTCCAGGATATTAAGTTAGACAGTCTGGCTGATCTGGATGGCCTTACCACCTTTGAGATTACTTCTGCCGGAAAGTGGGAGATCGCTCCTCCTATTTTGCAGGAAAAATACAGCCTGTTAGACGCCATTGTATTAGGCGGTCTGGGAATCACATTGCTGAAGAACTGCGATCATGTAGAAATTGCATGTCTGGCACAGCTGATCAATGTTATCGCACCGATTACGACCGTTCCGGGCGGCGGCGTATTCAAACAGACTACGTTCTATCCGTTTGAACTGTTAAGTCATTATGGACGCGGCAAGGTTATGGATGCAGTGGTAGAAGCGCAGAAATACCAATCTGCATATGGAGAATTGGATGTGGTAGAACCTGCTGTGATCTATGACGAAAAAGCAGATGAGATCCATGTTTTTGCACTGAACTGTGATGCAGACGAAGAGGCGGAACTGGATATCTGTTTGAATGGGTATGGAGATCGCAAGGTTGTAAAACATATGGCATTATTTGGAGAAGATTTAGATGTGATTAACACCATTGAGGAACCAGATAAAGTAACGACACAGGAAATGCCGGTATCCGGCGGAACAAAAGTTGTCCTGCCTAAGTTATCCTTTAATGTGATCGTGCTGAAATAGTATATCCATTGATTTTTTACTCAAAAAAATGAAAAAGAGGAAGCAGACTTTGTATTATAAGTTTTGCTTCCTCTTTTTCCTGGCTGAAATGATTCCAACCAGTGTATCAACTATGCCTTCTGGGTTACTTCCAGATTATTTTTAATTTCACCGCAGGCAATTTTTTCCCCGGCATCTCCGGAGGGCTGTGTTTTAAAGTCATCAGGCATGGCATGAAGGATTAAGGTCTTGCCGATAATTTCTTCCGGTGTAAAACGATCCGTATATATCATTTGCAGTGCATAGCCATGATTGCCAAATACAGGAGGAAGATCGCCGGCGTGCATGGGGTGCGGACAATTCCGGGGATTATAGTGCTGCCCGGCATCTGCAAAAGGATCCGAGGCATCTCCAAGGCATTTTTCTCCTTCATGGATATGGAAGCCAAAAATTTTGCTCTGGCAGGGTCCGTCAGAGAAAGGCAGACCGTCAATATCAGAAAGGATCAAGGTTCCGTTCCAGGCAGGATAAAAATAGATTTCTCCTTCCGTTTTCGCATATTTGTCACTGCCCAGAAGTCTTGCATAAGCCTGTGGTGATGTGTTCATCAGTGCGTGAAGCGCTTTTTGCAGTTCATTTTTCTCCATGGGCTTATTTCTCACGGCAGCTGCAGGAAGCAGGTGCATCAAAAGACGGATTGAATGCGTAGAAGTTCTTGCTGTCCAGCTGTTCCTGTACGGTACGCAGCGCTTCGCCGAAACGCTGGAAATGTACGATTTCCCGGGCACGCAGGAAACGGATGGGATCGGCAACTTCCGGCATATCTTTTACGACACGTAAGATATTGTCATACGTACTTCTGGCTTTTTGCTCTGCTGCCAGGTCCTCAAACAGATCGGTTATGGGATCTCCTTTGGACTGGAATTCACAGGCATTGAATGGGACGCCGCCTGCCGACTGCGGCCAGATACCTACGGTATGATCGATATAGTAGGGGCCAAATCCGGATGCTTCGATTTCTTCCATAGAAAGATTGCGCGTCAGCTGATGGACGATCGTAGAGACGATTTCCAGATGTGCCAGTTCTTCTGTACCGATATCATTTAAGACACCTTGTGCTATGCGGTTCGGCATCGTGAAACGCTGGGAGAGATAACGCATGGAAGCACCGATTTCTCCATCGGGACCTCCGTATTGGCTCATAATAAATTGTGCTACTTTTGCGTTTGGAGTTGTGATATTTACCGGATACTGTAATCTCTTTTCATAATTCCACATTTAACAGCAACCTCCTTTTCCTTCCCATGGCCAGGGCTGCATGACCCATTCCCAGGACTGACTGCTGGCATCGTCGGCGGTGTCAATGGTAAGAGGACCATAAAGCTCGGCGTATTCCCGAAGGGCTTCTTTTCTTACTTTCATTTTAGCGCGATAAAAAGCCAGGGCATTGGTGTCGTCCGGATGGGTATCCAGATACAGCAGAATATCATTTACGGCGAAGCTGACTTCATTGATGGTGTTCATTAGTTGTTGTTTGGAAGGCTTCTGGTTATTCATCGGCATTTCCTCCTTGTTCCGCAGAATGGAAGACATAATTCGGGGAAGATCGTACCTACATGAAGGGCCTTGCAAAGATCAAAGGTTTCTGTATAAAACTGCCAGGGTACATAGGCCATGGCAACAGGCATATTTATCATAGAGTCTTGATTTTTGCCCCGGCACATATTCTGACGATCCGGGCAGGTTTCTCTGGGATAGGACACGGACATAGACTGCCGATTATTGCGGTATGGCATATAGGAAGCATTGGAACGCCAGCCGGGCTGGTTTATTTTACAATTATCCATAAGGATTCCTTTCTTTTCACATTTACAGTACTATTTTATGAAATAATGCATAAGATGTGCAGAAAAAGGAAACGTTACCATGACTGTGACAACAACCAGGCGACAGCCATACACAGAGGCTGATGGAGCAGATACAGGGGAAGTGTATATCTGCCTGCGATGGACAGAACGGGGATAGATGTGCTTTTTACTATAGAATAATTTTTTATCAGCTTCCAGAGAAAATACCCGGCAAGATACAGAAAGAACCAGGGAAAGAGAGGAAAATAGTCACTGGAGACAAACCCCGGATAAGGGAAACCGAGTACTGTAGTAATCTTAGGAGTATACAGCCAGCTGGGAAGCCGGAGGGAAAAGAGGGAAAACAAAGCCAGTTCGCCCCGTGCAATATGACGCGTCAGAGCAAAAAAGAGCAGACTGAGTGTGACACCCATGCGGGCATCTATTTTCCTGACAGCCGGTTCCAGGAGAGTCAGGCACAGGAGGGCGCATCCCATAAAATTTAAAATGCCGAACCATATGGTTTCTTCGGGCAGGACAATCCATGTGACGGCTGTAATGACCAGTCCCCAGAAATTAAGACAGAATCCCTGTTTTCCTTTTTTTCGGACAAAATGCCAGGAAATACCGGAAATCAAAATAAACGTACAGCAGATACTCTGCTGCCACCAATGCACCAGAAAAATGTGATCCCAGACAGGGTTTCGTCCATAGACAATATAGATATCATAACAAAAGTGATACAGGATCATACTGATCAGTGCACAGCCGCGGATACTGTCAATGAGCAGATACCGTTTGGACTCTGTTTTCATAAGGAAATCCTCTCATTTCATAACGTTATATTCAGTATACGTGTTTTTGGTAAAAAAGAAAAGATGGTAAAAAGTTGCAAAGGGGGACTGGACTTAGATATGGAGATTCAGTATAATGATAAGAATGAAAGAATTGTTAAAACCGTAGTTCAATCATGGATTCGGTATTGACAGATATGACAATAAACGGAGGAAAGGATGGCTGAGGAGTCCGAATGAAAAAAGTCCTTGGAGCGCGGCGCAAAAGAAAAAAGACGGCTGTGCGGGCAAAAAGTAAAATACGAAGTCAATTAGTATATTATGATTTTAATCTGCTGGCTGTTATCATTCTGTTGACCTGTGTTGGTCTGATTATGCTGTATAGTACCAGTGCATACATATCAGAAGTCAAATACGGGGATGATATGTTTTTTTTCAGAAAACAGGCAATTATCAGTGCGGCAAGCATTTTGGGAGCAATTTTTATATCGAGATTTCCCTATCGAATTGTGTATCATTTTTCGGGGCTGATCTATATTCTGGCAGCTGTATGTATGATTTTAGTGCAGACGCCATTGGGTGTAAC
Organism: Lachnospiraceae bacterium; assembly: GCA_050944855.1. GTDB lineage: Bacteria > Bacillota > Clostridia > Lachnospirales > Lachnospiraceae > Lactonifactor. The sequence continues at coordinate 59,182 of JBMNRU010000001.1, read as the reverse complement.
TATAAATGAAGCAAAACGATGGCTGAAGATTGGGCCTTTTCAGTTTCAGCCTTCGGAGATCGCCAAGATTGCCATTATTACTTTTTTACCTTGTCTGATCCTAAAGATGGGAAAACAGGTGAAAACATTAAAAGCCTGTATCTTACTGTTTCTTGTAGGCGGTTTTCTGGCAGCGCTTGCCTATGTTTGCACCGAGAATTTAAGTACAGGTATCATCATTGGAGGAATTACCTTTATTATTATTTTTGTGTCTCATCCGAAAACAGCGCCTTTTATAGCTATGCTGGGAGGGATGTCTGCAGTTGTGGCAGCTTTTGTTTTTTTCCTGGCCAGTAATTTGGATACCAGCAGCAGCTTTCGTATCCGCCGTATTCTGGTATGGCTGCATCCGGAAGAGTACGCAGGAAGCGGCGGTTATCAGATTATGCAGGCTCTGTATGCGATCGGAAGCGGCGGTTTCTGGGGAAAGGGCCTGGGGAACAGTGTGCAGAAGCTGGGGTCTGTGCCGGAAGCACAGAATGATATGATCTTTTCCATTGTGTGTGAGGAACTTGGCGTTTTTGGCGGAGCTGTGATTTTGTTGTTATTTGGATATCTGCTGTACAGGCTGATATTTATTGCGCAGAATGCACCGGATCTGTATGGTTCTCTTATGGTAATCGGTATTTTTGGACATATTTCTTTACAGGTTATTCTGAATATCTGTGTTGTCATCAATTTGATCCCGACTACCGGTATTACCCTGCCGTTTGTCAGTTACGGAGGTACATCCATTATTTTCCTGATGGCCGAGATGGGACTGGCACTTAGTGTGTCAAGGCAGATACGGTTCCAAAAGCAGGAGCCGGAAGAAGGATAGGGAAAGAGTATTGACAAACGGTATAGAAGCAGATATACTTTGGGCAATTCAAATGACGTTTGGAATCGTTCTTCTGGTACAACAGGAAGGGCAAGTGAAATAAATATTTATTTTAAAGGAGATTGATAATTATGTTAGAAAAAATGAGAAAAATCATCGCAGAACAATTACACTGTGACGAAGGATGTATTCATGCAGATACTTCTTTTAAAGATGATTTGGGTGCGGATTCTTTGGACATATTGGAATTGGTTATGGCTCTGGAAGATGAATATTCGATTGAACTTCCAGCGGAAGAACTGCAGGATATCGTGACAGTAGAAGATGTCATTGAGTATTTAAAAGACAAAGGTATAGAAGTATAAGATAAATTTGCAAACGGAAATCATTTGATTTGTGATGCAGAGAGAATGGGGTACCTGGGATTCGTTTCAAGTACCCTCGTTTGTGTTAAAAAGATGACAGGAGAAAAGGCTATGAGTAAGGTTAAGACAAGATTTGCACCAAGTCCAACCGGCAGAATGCATGTGGGCAATTTAAGAACAGCATTATATGCGTATCTTATCGCAAAGCATGAAGGGGGATCCTTTATGCTTCGTATTGAAGATACGGACCAGGAACGTTTTGTAGAAGGCGCTCTGGAGATTATTTACCGCACGCTGGAGAAGACCGGACTGGCACATGATGAAGGCCCGGATAAAGACGGCGGTGTGGGGCCTTATGTGCAGAGTGAGAGAAATGCACAGGGAATTTACATGAAATATGCAAAGCAGCTGATCGAGCAGGGCGATGCATATTACTGTTTCTGTGATCAGGAACGTTTGAGTACTTTAAAACAGAATGTGGCAGGAAAAGAGATCAGCATGTACGATAAGCATTGTTTATCGCTGTCCCGGGAAGAAGTAGAAAAGAATCTGGCAGAAGGGAAACCGTATGTGATCCGTTTTAATATGCCGCGGACAGGCACTACCACCTTTGAAGATGATATTTATGGGGTTATCACGGTTCCCAATGAGGAGTTAGAAGATTTGATCCTCATCAAGACCGATGGTTATCCAACCTACAATTTTGCCAATGTTGTGGATGATCATCTTATGGGGATTACCCATGTGGTGCGGGGCAATGAATATCTGTCCTCTTCTCCTAAGTATAATCGTATCTATGAAGCTTTCGGCTGGGAGATACCTACGTATGTACATTGTCCGCTGATCACGGATGAGAACCATAAAAAACTGAGTAAGAGAAGCGGCCATTCTTCCTTTGAGGATCTGGTGGAGCAGGGATTTTTGACAGAAGCCATCGTAAATTATGTAGCACTGCTGGGATGGTGCCCGCAGGACAACCGGGAAATCTTTTCTTTGCAGGAGCTGGTGGAATCCTTTGATTACAGACATATGAGCAAGTCACCGGCTGTGTTCGATATGGTAAAATTAAGATGGATGAACGGGGAATATATCAAAGCCATGGATTTTGATGGATTTTATGAAATGGCATTGCCGTATTTAAAAAAGACGATTTCCCGTGAGATGAATTGGAAAAAAATAGCAGAATTGGTCAAGACAAGAATTGAAGTATTTCCGGAAATTCCGGAGCTGATTGATTTTCTGGAAGCTGTGCCGGAGTATGATACAGAGATGTATCGCCATAAAAAGATGAAAACCACACCGGAAACCTCTCTGGATCTGTTAAAAGAGATTCTGCCGGTACTGGAAATGCAGGAAGATTACAGCAATGACGCTCTCTATGAGATGCTCTGCGGATTTGCAAAGGAAAAAGGCTATAAAAATGGTTATGTTCTCTGGCCGATCCGTACAGCAGTTTCCGGCAAACAGATGACACCGGCCGGTGCCTCTGAAATTCTGGAGCTGTTAGGAAAGGATGAATCCTTGTGTCGTATAAAAGCGGCGATCGCCAAGTTAGAGATAGCATGAATTATAACGAAATGCAAAAAAAAGCCATTTCCCACAAAGACGGGCCCTGCCTGATTCTGGCAGGACCCGGATCGGGCAAAACCGCAGTGATCACTCAGCGGGTATATCAATTAATACATGGATATCAGGTGTCTCCTTCTTCTATCATGGTTGTTACATTTACAAGAGCGGCAGCCAGAGAGATGAAGGAGCGTTTTTTACATTTGGAAAAAAGAAAAGATACGCAGGTAACATTCGGCACCTTTCACAGTATTTTTTACGGTATTTTACGCCATGCTTACGGATTGAACTCTGCCAATCTGATCGGTGAGGACAAAAAACGGCAGCTGCTGAAAGAAATCTGTATGCAGTATCGGGTAGAGATGGACGAAGAAAAGGAGTTTTTGTCTGATCTGGCCAGTGAGATCGGTACGGTGAAAAACGACAGAGTTCCTCTCAAACACTATTATTCCTCCTGCTGCGGTGAGGATGTCTTCCGTTCCATATATCAGGAATATACGGATTACTGCAAAAAACAGAGGCTGCTGGATTTTGATGATATTTTAGTTTATTGCTATGAGCTTTTATCACAGAGAAAGGATATTTTACAGGGATGGCAAAGAAAGTTTTCCTATATTCTGATCGATGAATTTCAGGATATCAGTCCGCTTCAGTATGCCACGATACGTCTGCTGGCAGAACCTTTGCGGAATCTGTTTATTGTGGGCGATGATGACCAGTCTATTTACGGTTTTCGAGGCAGCCGTCCTGAGTTCATGCTTTCTTTTCCAAAGGAGTATCCGGATGCAAAACAGATCGTGCTGCAGGAAAACTACCGTTCGGTTCCGTCTATTGTAGAATTGTCGCAAAAGCTGATTCAAAATAATGTGCATCGGTTTTCTAAAAAAATGCAGTCAGCGGGAACCGGCGTCGGAAAAATTGAAATTCGGTCTTTTCCGGATACCAGAAAAGAAGAAGGCTATCTGCGGGATTCGATTCTGGACTATCTGCGAAAGGGTCATGAACCGGAAGAAATTGCTGTACTGTATCGAACCAACAGTGGCGCCCGCTGTGTGGTGGAACTTCTGATGGAATATCAGATTCCGTTTCATATACGGGATATGCTGCCGAATCTGTATCAGCACTGGATATCCAGAACGCTTCTATCTTATGTCCGCTGTGCGGCGGGAGAATTATCCAGACATAATTTTTTGCAGATCATGAATCGTCCCAACCGCTATATTTCCAGAGAAGCCCTGGAAGATTCCCAGGTGTCTTTTGAAGGACTCAGATGGTTTTATGAAGGAAAAGAATGGATGTGTGACAGGATTGACCGGTTAGAGGCAGATTTAAAAATGATCCGTGGACTGACGCCTTATGGGGCGGTAAATTATATACGTCATGCGGTGGGATATGAAGAATATTTAAAGGAATATGCCAGAGAGAGGAAAATCCGGGAAGAAGAATTGCTGGAAATACTGGATGAGCTTATGGATTCGGCAAAAGGACATAAAACCTTTGCCCATTGGTTTGCGCAGATCGAAGAGTTTTCACGAAACCTGCAGGAGCAGGCGGCCTCTATGCGGGAAAAAGGAAAGGGTGTCACTATTTCCACGCTGCACAGTGTAAAAGGGCTGGAATATAATAATGTGTATATCATGCATGTGAATGAGGGAACGATCCCCTACAAGAAAGCGATTCTGGAAGAAGCCATAGAAGAAGAACGGCGTTTGTTTTATGTGGGGATCACCAGAGCCAGGGAAGAAGTGCATATTTTCTCTGCACAGGAGCACCATGAGCGCTCCCTGGAACCCTCCAGGTTTTTGGAGGAACTAGTATGAAAAACGTAAAAATCCATGTATTTTTCGTCCCGCTTATTCAGGAGATTCCGTCTGGTATTCTTTTGGATATCAAGAATGAAAAACGAAGACGGGAAGTAATAACGGGAGAGTATTTGCTGCAATATGCTTTAAAAGAGCTTTATGGTATAAAACTGGCGGATGTAAGGAGGGATAAGACAGGAAAGGGAAAGCCTTATCTTTCGGATCATCCGAATATTCACTACAATATCAGTCATTCCGGAGATTATGTGGCATGTGCCATAGGAAGTCAGCCTGTTGGAATGGATATTCAACAGCATCGCCCGGCAGATTTGGCAAAGCTGGCCCGACAGACGTTATCGAAAGAAGAATATGAAATATGGAAACAGGCACAGGATCCGGTTTCTCAGTTTTATGATTTTTGGGTAAAAAAGGAAAGCTATTTAAAATGGACAGGAGACGGAATCACGAAGGATCTTTGCAGTCTTAAGATGCAGGGGGCGGCAAGTGTGCTTCCGGTACCGGAAGGATACAGCGGAGCTCTCTGGACACAACAGAAGATTCCAGTCCAGTGTATTTGGTTAAAAACAGAAGATTTGTTGCTGCAGGAGAAAGGGCTGCTGTAAAATAGAGGATTCCTCTATTTTACAGCGGCTTTGTTCATTCTGGGGAGAGACAAAAAAAGTTGGTACTAAAAAAAGATTGTCCTCATATATTGTTTTAAAGGATGGTGAGGAGAAATGCGCAGGAATGAAATTGTTCAGCTTTTTCCGGGACGGATTCGCAAAATGTTGGAAGATTCCGGCTTGGATTTTGAATATTTGTATGAGATTCGGATGAGGATTCACAGCCCTCTGATTTTGGTGTATCAGGGGCGGGAGTATTTTCTCGGACGAAAAGGAGAACTGACCAAGGACCAGACAGCCGCTTATTTGATTACCAACCAGGACATTCATTCTGTTATGGAAGCAGCCAGTCAGTATTCCATGTACGCATATGAAGATGAGATCCGTCAGGGATTCTTAACCATACAGGGAGGACATCGTGTGGGAATTGCGGGAAAAGCGATTATGGAAAAAGAGCGGGTGAAAGGAATGAAATATATTTCTTATATCAACCTGCGGCTTTCCCATCAGGTGAAGGATTGTGCCAGAGACATTATGCCTTATGTGACAGAGGATAACCGGGTACACCACACACTGATCATATCACCGCCCAGATGCGGCAAAACTACGTTGCTGCGGGATGTGATCCGGCAGATCAGCAACGGATGGGGCTCTTTTCCGGGAGCAACGGTAGGGGTAGTAGACGAGCGTTCCGAGATAGGAGGTTCTTACCTGGGAATTCCTCAGAATGATCTGGGAATCCGCACCGACATTCTGGACTGCTGTCCTAAGTCCGACGGCATGATGATGCTGATCCGTTCCATGTCTCCGGAGGTGGTGGCAGTGGATGAACTGGGAAACTACGAAGATATCCATGCGATAGAAGCCGTGATCCATTGCGGCTGCAAGCTGCTGGCCACGGTACACGGAAGTTCCATTGAAGATATTAAGCGAAAGCCTCTTTTGCAGCGGCTGGTTAACGAACGGATTTTTGAACGGTATATCTTATTGCAGAAACAGGGGAGAGCAGGACAGATACGATCTATTTTTGATGAAAGGGGTACCTGCATTTATGAGGGCGGTAGCTTATGCTGAAACTGACAGGAACTGTAATCATCATTGGAGCCAGTACCGCCATAGGCTGTTTGTTAAGCGTGCAGTTAAGCAATCGGCAGAGGGAATTAAAGCAGCTGCTGAAACTGGTGTCGTTTCTGGAACGGGAGATCACATACGGGATGGCAACGCTTCCGGAAGCCTTGGAACATACCGGTCATAAGATGGCCTCTCCCTTTTCCGATTTTTTATTTAGCGCTGCGCAGAAAGCGAAAAGACGGGAAGGAAAAACATTTGACCGGATTTTTGAGGAAAGTCTGGAGGAGGAACTTAAGGAGACCAGTCTGACGGCGAAAGATAAGGAAGGATTAAAAGAACTGGGGAAATATTTGGGATATCTGGATGTGACTATGCAGAAAAATATGATCCAGCTATATCAGAAAGAACTGGAGATGACCCTGTTAGAAATCGGAGAAACCATAACTACGAAAAAGAAATTGTACCAGAGTCTGGGAATTATGTGCGGGCTGTTTCTTGCCGTTGCGCTGTATTAAAAGACTGCAGGAGGAAGGAGAGGAATGGATTGGAGGTAAGTATCTTATTTAAAATAGCAGCTGTGGGGATTCTGGTTTCTGTTATCTGCCAGATTTTAAAACATTCCCAGCGGGAAGAACTGGCATTTCTGACAAGTCTGGCCGGACTGCTCTTAGTCCTGTTTTGGATACTTCCCTATATATATGATTTGTTTGAGGTCATAAAAAGTCTGTTTGCGCTGTAGAAGGGAGGGCCTGCCATGGAGATCATGAAAATAGCAGTACTTGGTATTGCAGGTATGTTGCTTGGGCTGATTTTAAGAGAGAGTAAGTCGGAATATTCCATGTATATGAGTCTGGCCGTCAGCCTCTGCATTTTTTTCTATATTATGGGAAAACTGCGATATCTCTTTGATTCCATTACAGAGATTCAGGAATTGATACCGGTCAATTCTAAATATCTGACTACCATTATGAAGATGATCGGCATTACTTACATAGGACAGTTTACCTCCGGTATCTGCAAGGATGCAGGTTTTTCTTCTATCGGCAATCAAATCGAGATTTTCAGCAAGCTGACGATTATGGCATATTCTCTTCCTGTTCTTCTGGCCCTGATGGAGACCATACATGGGTTTTTATCATGAATGAATTATACAGGAAGATTCTGATCGGGAGTATTCTATTATTTTTATGGTGCACTCCCAAAGAAGCATGGGCGCAGGAGCAGCAAACGGAGGATGGAGAGGCAATCGTAGAAGCAGAAGAACTGGACGAAAAAGGCATGTTGATAGCCAGGGCTCTTCTGGAAGATATGGAGATATCGAAAATACAGGCAGAGATGGATGAATTGCTGCAGGAAAATTCTTTTTCTCTGGAAGAAACCATTACAGCCATGCTGCATGGAGAAATGCCTTTTACGAGGGAAAATGCAGAAAAACTAATAAAAGAAGCTCTTTTTTCGCAACTGTCGGAACAAAAAAAGGTGATGCTAAATGCGCTGCTTTTGATCATTGTTTCCGCGCTGCTGACTAATTTTTCAAGCATTTTTAAAAATGGACAAATTGGTGAGATCAGCTTTTACATGGTGTATATGCTGTTGATGGCGCTTCTGATTCGTTCCTTTGGGAATGTCAGTGCGGGAATAGCTGCCAGTCTGGAACAGATGGTGAGCTTTATGAGAATTCTGACACCGGCGTATTTTCTGGCTATTATAGCAGCATCCGGGGCGGGAAGTGCCAGTGTATTCTATGAGATGGTATTGATCCTGATCTATATCATTCAGGTATTGCTGGAAAATCTGTTTCTTCCCGGTATTCATGTGTATGTACTGCTGCAGCTGGTCAATTACCTGCACAAAGAGGATTTCCTGAGCAAAATGGCAGAACTGATGAAAACCATAATCGAATGGGGTTTAAAAAGCTGCATGAGCATTCTGATAGGATGGCAGGTAGTGCAGACCATGATCGCACCGGCATTGGATTCGCTGAAGCGTACCTTTTTGGGGAAAACGGCAGGAGCTATACCGGGGATCGGAGATGTTATGGACGGCGCGTTCCAGGTGGCGGTGGGAACGGCCGTACTGGTGAGAAATTGTCTGGGAGCGGCCGCTATTGTCATCTGCCTGATCCTGTTTTTAACACCCATGATCCGTCTGGGGATCATTACGCTGTTATATAAATTTCTGGCAGCAATATCCCAGCCGGTGTCCGATAAACGGATGGTCGGATGTCTGAGTACGGTAGCGGACGGATATGTATTGCTGTTAAGAGTTCTGGTAACGGCTGAGATCGTATCCATTGTTACCATAGCGATACTGGCCACATCATTTTTTCATTAAAAGAGCAGGAGGCAAAAGCATGAAGATATTATATGAATGGATTGAAAATCTGGCATATTTATTTTTGTTTTTGTCAGCGGTTGTGCATTTTGTACCGGAAGATGTCTACGGGAAATATATCCGGTATTTTATGGGGCTGCTCATTATGCTGCTGTTATTTACTCCCTTGCTGCGGATTTTTCACATCCATGAAGAAATGGATTTTTCTTTTTCAAAGTATATGGAGGAAGCGGAGACGGCCAGCGAAAAATGGAATGTGTATGCCAGGGAAAAAGAAGCGGAATATGAACTGCAATATCAGGAGCAGCTGCAGGAGATAACAGATGATCAGGAAGAAGGTGATCCCCGGTGAAAACAGAAGAAATATGGAGAAATTTTTTTCGCAAAGTTAAAAAAGAACAGTTGATCCTGGTGTTATTATTCGGAGTATTGCTGGTTGTTATAGCGATACCTTCCAAATCAGAAAAGACAGAAGAAGCAGAAGATTCCCTTTTTTCTCTGGAACCGGAGAAAACCGCGGACAATTCCGGATACGATGAACTGGAAGAAAAACTTTCTTATACTTTGGCGCAGGTAGAAGGAGTGGGAAAGACCCAGGTAGTATTGACTTATGACAATAAAGAGGAACGGGTACTCCCAAGTGTGCAGGGTGTGCTGATCATTGCCCAGGGAGGCGACAATCCTGTGGTAATTGAAAATATTCGGGAAGCAGTTTTAGCATTATTTCCTGTAGATGCCCATAAAATTAAAGTAATGAAAATGAAATAAAAGAGGTAAAAGGTATTGAAAAAAGTATTAAAGAAAAACCAAATTATTATCACGGCCCTTGCAATTATGATTGCAGTTGCGGGATATATTAACTATTCCGACAGTCATCTGGGCATGGATGAATTGCTGAATCGAAGTACCGCAGAGACAGACAGTGCAGATGCAGGCACAGACAAGGAAGAAACACAGGTCAGCAGTAATATGGACACGATCGTAGAGGATATCGACAGCCTGGATTATGATATTACGGATGAGACAGCCCTCGCAGAGGAAAATGCAGCCACTACGGATGCTTCTGCTACTGCGGAAGCAGCAGAAACACCGGGTGAGGCAATTCTTACCGATTCTTCTACATTTGCCGCACAGGCGAAGATCAGCCGGGAACAGATTCGTTCCACCAATAAAGAAACGCTTTTGGAAGTTATCAACAACAGTAATCTGACAGAAGACCAGAAACAGGAAGCGGTGTCTTCTATGGTACAGATGACCGACCTTGCAGAACAGGAAGCTGCTGCGGAATTACTGCTGGAAGCAAAAGGATTTGAAAATGTAGTAGTCAATCTCACCGGAGAGACAGCAGATGTCATCGTACCGGTTTCAGATCTGGGAGATGACCAGAGAGCGCAGATTGAAGACATCGTGAAACGGAAAACCGGGATCGCGGCAGAGAATATTGTAATCAGTCCTTTGAATGAGCAGGCAGAATAGGAAATACCCTTGACACAAAGAATACAGTTATACTAAAATATTCAACGTATGTAAAAAAACAGTAAATCAGGAAAAACACAGGAGGTCTATTGTGGCTGACGATACAAAGGAAATTGTAAAGAGACGTACATTTGCCATTATTTCACATCCGGATGCCGGTAAGACAACGTTAACGGAAAAGTTTTTATTATATGGAGGCGCTATTAACCTGGCGGGTTCTGTAAAAGGAAAAGCAACCGCCCGCCATGCGGTATCTGACTGGATGGAAATTGAAAAGGAGAGAGGTATTTCTGTGACCTCTTCCGTGCTGCAGTTTAACTATGACGGTTACTGCATTAACATATTAGATACCCCGGGACATCAGGATTTCTCGGAGGACACATATCGTACTTTAATGGCTGCAGATTCTGCGGTTATGGTCATTGACGGTTCCAAAGGTGTGGAGGCACAGACGAGAAAACTTTTTAAAGTATGTGTGATGCGCCATATTCCCATTTTTACGTTTATTAACAAAATGGATCGTGATGCCAATGACACGTTTGAACTGCTGGATGAGATTGAAAAAGAACTTGGTATTGCTACCTGTCCGGTGAACTGGCCCATCGGTTCCGGAAAAGAATTTAAAGGTATTTATGACCGCAATACGAAGAAGGTGCTGACCTTTTCCGATACACAGAAAGGGACCAAGGAAGGGATAGAGGAAGAAATATCCATCGATGATCCGACGATTGACCGTGTGATAGGGGAATCGGCAAAAGAGCAGCTCATGGAAGAAATTGAACTTCTGGACGGTGCCAGCGCTTTGTTTGACCAGGAACTGGTGAGCAAAGGGGAGCTTTCACCGGTATTCTTTGGCTCGGCGCTTACTAACTTTGGTGTGGAAACCTTTTTAAAACACTTTTTGCAGATGACCTCTTCCCCTCTTCCCCGAATGTCGGATGCAGGCGTGATCGATCCTATGAAAGAGGAGTTTTCTGCTTTTGTATTTAAAATTCAGGCCAATATGAATAAAGCTCACAGAGACAGAATTGCCTTTATGCGTATCTGTTCCGGGCGTTTTGATGCGGGGATGGAAGTATATCATGTGCAGGGGGAGAAAAAAATGCGTTTGTCTCAGCCACAGCAGATGATGGCGCAGGACAGACACATTGTCCAGGAAGCTTATGCGGGTGACATCATCGGAGTATTTGATCCCGGTATTTTTTCCATTGGTGATACCATTTGCATGCCGGGTAAGAAATTTGCCTACGAGGGGATTCCCACCTTTGCACCGGAGCATTTTGCCAGAGTACGTCAGATGGATACCATGAAGAGAAAACAGTTTGTCAAAGGCATTAATCAGATTGCCCAGGAAGGTGCGATCCAGATTTTCCAGGAGCTGAATACCGGAATGGAAGAAATCATCGTAGGGGTAGTCGGTGTGCTGCAGTTCGATGTGTTAAAGTATCGCCTGGAAAATGAATATAATGTGGAGATCCGTCTGGAAAATCTGCCTTATGAGCATATCCGCTGGATCGCCAATAAGGATGAAGTAGATGTGAAACATCTGACAGGTACCTCTGATATGAAGAAGGTATCTGACTTAAAAGGCAATCCGCTGCTTTTGTTTATTAACAGCTGGAGCATCGGCATGACTTTGGAGCGTAATGAAGGACTGAAATTAGAAGAATTCAGCCGGAATTAATACGGCAACAATAAAAACAGAATCCTGCTGCAGGGTTCTGTTTTTATTGTTGTTAAATTCTGCTTTTATTTTAATCGGATGTTTGGTATACTATAAGAATAAAATGATGAGAAGGCAAAGCCTAAGGAGGTTTTTATATGGCAGAAGATAGAAGCACCTATAAAATCTATGAAAATGAGGGTCTGGGTGAGGTACAGATCGCAGATGAAGTGGTAGCTATTATTGCAGGACTGGCCGCTACGGAAACAGAAGGTGTGGCATCCATGGCCGGCAATATTACGAACGAATTGGTAAGTAAGCTTGGAAAGAAAAATTTATCCAAAGGTGTCAAAGTAGATGTGCTGGAAGGCGTTGTGTGTGTAGATCTGGCACTGAATCTGGAGTATGGTTACAGTATTCCTGAGACCTGCAGAAATGTTCAGGAAAAGGTAAAATCTGCCATTGAAAATATGACTGGATTTACGGTTTCCGATATTAATATCCGTATTGCAAGTGTGGAGATGGAAAAAGAAAAGTAGACCTTTGACAAGTGAGAAGCAGTGAATGTAAGAGGTGTCTATGGAAGGCACCTCTTTTTTCAGATATAGCATATCTGAGAGAGGAATGAATCGGACATGGGAAGAAGAGAGTTGCGGGAGCACATTTTTAAACTGTTGTTTCTCAGCGAATTTAATCAGGCAGAAGAAATGCCGGAACAGATCGGTATGTACCTGGAGCAGCTTGAAACTTTACAGGAGAAGGATCAGCAGTACATGGAAACAAAATATGCCCGTATTAAGGAGCATATTGCAGAATTGGACGAAGAGATCAATAAAGCTGCCACCGGATGGAAAACCAGCCGTATGAGCAAAGTGGATCTGACAATTTTGCGTCTTGCCGTTTATGAAATGTGCATGGATGAGGAAATACCGGTGAAGGTAGCCATTAATGAAGCAGTAGAGCTTAGCAAAAAGTATGGGGGAGAGGAGTCCTCTTCCTTTATTAACGGAGTTTTAGGGAAACTGGCATCAGTATGAACAACGTATATTCTGTAGGTCAGGTGAACACCTACATTAAAAATATGTTCACTCAGGATTTCCTTCTTCACAAAATTTATATCAGGGGAGAAGTCTCAAACTGCAAATATCATACGTCCGGACATATCTATTTTTCTCTGAAAGATGAGACGGGGACTCTGGCCTGTGTGATGTTTGCCGGCGCCAGACGGGGACTGGCCTTTCGAATGAAGGACGGAGATAAAGTTATTGTGGGTGGAAGCGTGAATGTATACGAGAGAGACGGCAAATACCAGATGTATGCCAAAGAAATCACGTTGGAAGGTGCCGGAGCTTTGTATGAACGCTATCTTGCCTTAAAACAGGAATTGGAAGAGATGGGCATGTTTGCTCCGGAATATAAGCAGCCCATTCCCCGTTTTATTAAGAAGCTGGGTGTGGTAACGGCACCCACCGGCGCAGCCATACAGGATATCCGCAATATTGCCCTGCGCAGGAATCCGTATCTGCAGATTATTCTTTATCCTGCACTGGTGCAGGGAGAGGGTGCAAAAGAAAGCATTGTAAAAGGAATTCAGATGCTGGATGCGGGCGGAGTGGATGTGATCATTGTAGGCAGAGGCGGCGGTTCCATTGAAGATCTCTGGGCATTTAATGAAGAGATGGTGGCCCGTGCTATTTTTGAGTGCAGGACGCCTGTCATTTCCGCAGTGGGTCATGAGACCGATACTACCATTGCCGACTATGTGGCAGATCTGCGGGCGCCTACGCCTTCCGCAGCGGCGGAGCTGGCAGTGTACGACTATCGTGCTTTGATGGAGCAGTTTGCGGAGAAGCATCGCTGTCTGAACCGAACGATGTACGAGCGTTTGGAAATAAAACGTCAGCATTTAAAGTTTTATCAGATGAAACTGAATCTTTTGAGTCCGCAGAATCAGATCAATCAGAAACGACAGCAGCTGCTGCAGACAGAAGAGCGGCTGCAGACGGCGATGAAGAATCATATTATCTTTGCCCGTCAGGAATTATCCCTGTACATTGCCAAAATAAAAGGATTGTCTCCGCTGGATAAGCTGAATCAGGGATTTTCTTATGTGGAGGACGGCAGCCACCATGCAGTGACCAGCGTAGAACAGGTGACTTTGGGGGAACGGCTGCAGATTCAGGTAACAGACGGAAGTATCGGTGTCTGCGTAGAAGAAAAGAGAAAGAAGGAAAGGGGCTTATGACAGAAAAAAAAGAAACACGTACCATAGAAGAGGCAATGGAAGCCTTAGATCTTATGGTAGAAAAGCTGGAAAGCCAGGACACTTCGCTGGAAGATTCTTTTCAGATTTATCAGGAAGGTATGAAGCTGTTAAAGTATTGCAGTGACAAGATAGACAGAGTTGAGAAAAAGATGCTGCAGATGAACGAAGAGGGTGAACTGCGTGAATTTTAAACAGGAACTGATCCATAAAACAGAAGAGATTGAACAGATTATAGATAAGTATCTGCCGGCAGAAGAAGGAGAGTTTATCCATCTGGCTCAGGCTATGAACTATAGTATGAAGGCCGGAGGTAAACGTATCCGGCCTCTTTTGATGCAGGAATCTTACCTGTTGTTTCAGGGAAAAGAAGAAGTGATACAGCCTTTTATGGCAGCCATGGAAATGATCCATACCCATTCCCTGATCCATGATGATCTGCCGGCGCTGGATAACGATGATTATCGAAGAGGCAGACCTACTACGCATAAGATATACGGAGAGGCAGCCGCCATTTTGGCGGGAGATGCCCTGCTGAATTATGCCTATGAAACCATAGCAAAGGGATTTTCTATGACAGAAAATATATCTGCCGCCGCTGCGGCCTATGGTGTGCTCAGCAGGAAAACCGGTATTTTCGGAATGTTGGGAGGGCAAAGCGTAGATGTGGAAAATGACGGAAAAGACATAGAGAGAGACACACTGGAATTTATCTACGCCAATAAAACTTCTGCTCTTATCGAAGCACCTTTGATGGTGGGGGCCATTTTGGCCGGTGCGAACCGGAAACAGATTCAGAGTATGGAACAGATTGGACATAGGATCGGGCTGGCTTTTCAGATTCAGGATGATATCCTGGATGTGACCAGTACACAGGAGGAATTAGGAAAACCTGTGTTTAGTGATGAAAAGAATCATAAAGTTACCTATGTGACTTTGGAAGGAATCGAACATGCCAGAAAAAAAGTGGCAGAATTGACCGGGCAGGCGCAGAAAGAACTGCAGCGCATGCCAGGTGATAAGACTTTTTTATCAGAACTTTTTACTTTTCTGATAGACAGAAAAAAGTAGAGGTGTATTACCAATGATTTTAGATCGTATTCAACAGGCCAATGATATTCATAAGATACCTTTGGAGGATTTTCCAAAGCTGGCGCAGGAAATTCGGGATTTTTTGATTGAGACCGTAAGTAATACGGGAGGCCACCTGTCCTCCAATATGGGGGCTGTGGAACTGACTCTGGCGCTGCATAACGTATTTGATCTGACAAAGGATAAGCTGATCTGGGATGTGGGTCATCAGACATATACGCATAAAATCCTTACCGGAAGAAAAGAAGACTTTGTGAATCTTAGAAAATATCAGGGATTGAGCGGTTTCCCAAAGAGAAGTGAAAGTTCCAGTGATGTTTTTGACACCGGACACAGTTCCACATCTATTTCCGCGGGCGTGGGCTATGTAAAGGCCAGGGAACTCACAGGGGAAGACTACCGGGTGGTGTCTGTCATCGGAGACGGTGCCCTCACCGGCGGTATGGCCTATGAGGCAATGAATAATGCAGCCCAGCTGAAAACGAATTTTATTATTGTATTAAATGATAATAAAATGTCTATTTCTGAAAATGTGGGAGGTATTTCTCAATATCTGGGAAATATCCGTACCGCAGAAGCCTATACAGGAATCAAAATGGGCGTGCGCAAAACTTTGAGTAAGATTCCGGGCGTAGGCGATGCCGTAGTAGATAAAATTCATAAAACAAAAAACAGTATTAAACAGCTGGTGATACCGGGCATGCTGTTTGAAGATATGGGACTGACCTATCTGGGGCCGGTAAACGGACATGATATGCGGCAGATGATGCGTGTGTTCAATGAAGCCAAAAAAGTGGAAGGCGCAGTTATTGTTCATGTACTGACAGAAAAGGGCAAAGGATATGAACCGGCCATGCGTCATCCCGCCCGTTTTCATGGAACGGCTCCTTTTGATATAGAAAGCGGTATTCCCAAAAGCCATGGAAAGGCCAGTTATACGGATATTTTCTCCACGGTGATGAGAAAGTTTGGTTATAGAAATGAAAAGGTAGTGGCTGTCACCGCTGCTATGCCGGATGGAACCGGACTTAAGCGGTTTCGAAACGGGTTCCCGGATCGTTTCTTTGATGTGGGAATTGCAGAACAGCATGCTGTAACCTTTGCCGCAGGCCTGGCACTTGGAGGATTGATTCCGGTCGTTGCCGTGTATTCCTCTTTTTTGCAGCGGGCGTTTGATCAGGTTCTGCACGATGTGTGTATGCAGAATCTGCACGTCGTGTTTGCTGTGGACAGGGCCGGTCTGGTGGGAAGCGACGGTGAAACACATCAGGGTGCCTTTGATCTGTCCTATTTGTCTTTGATGCCGAATATGACGGTGATGGCCCCGAAAAACAAATGGGAACTTTCGGATATGTTAAAGTTTGCAGTCGCTCATGACGGGCCTGTCGCTGTCCGATATCCCAGAGGAGAAGCTTACGATGGTCTGGAAGAACACAGAGATCCGGTGGTACTGGGAAAAAGTGAAGTAATAGAAAAGGGCAAGAAAATTGCGATCCTGGCAATCGGCAGTATGGTAAAAAATGCAGTGGAAGTCACACAGCTGCTGAAAAAAGCCGGATACGAGCCGACTATGGTAAATGCCAGATTTGCAAAGCCGTTGGATACAGGACTTTTAGACGAACTGGCACTTTCCCATGAATGGTTTGTGACGATGGAGGAAAATGTACGATCCGGCGGATTTGGTGAGAAAGTGCAGGATTATATAAGCAGACGGTATCCGGGAAAACGGGTGGACATTCATTCTCTTCCCGATCGATTTGTTGAGCAGGGCAATGTTGCACAGCTTTATCAGGAAGTGGGATTGGATGCAGAGAGTATATATGAGGATATCGTAAAGGAGATAAAAGGATGAAAGAACGTTTGGATGTGCTCCTGGTAAAACGGTCACTGGCTGCTTCCCGTGAAAAAGCCAAAGCCATCATTATGGCCGGACATGTATTTGTGGAAGGTCAGCGGGAAGATAAGGCAGGCAGCATGTTTCCGGATACGGCGGCAATAGAGGTACGGGGAGAAGGTCCGAAATACGTCAGCCGGGGAGGATTGAAGCTGGAAAAGGCTATGACCCATTTCGGTGTGGAACTGGATGGAAAGATATGTATGGACGTGGGCGCTTCTACCGGTGGATTTACCGACTGTATGCTGCAAAATGGTGCAGTTAAGGTATACGCGGTTGATGTGGGATACGGACAGCTGGACTGGAAGCTTCGGCAGGACGAGCGGGTTATCGTTATGGAAAAAACCAATATTCGTTATGTGCTTCCGGAACAGATAGAGGACGCTATCGACTTTGCATCCATTGATGTATCCTTTATTTCCCTTACCAAGGTATTGCTTCCTGTACGAAATCTGCTTACCCCGGACGGGCAGATCGTCTGTCTGATCAAGCCTCAGTTCGAAGCAGGAAGGGAAAAAGTTGGAAAGAAAGGCGTCGTCAGGGATCCGGCCGTACATGAAGAAGTCATTCGCAAAGTGATCGCTTATGCGTCTGAAATATCCCTGGCAGTACGAAACCTGGAATTTTCTCCCATCAAAGGACCGGAAGGAAATATTGAATATTTGTTATACTTACAGAAAATGCCGTCTGGGACAGAAGTTTCAGAAATAGCGGCAGATCCGTCCAAAGTGGTGGAAGCGGCTCATAACGAATTAGATAAATAGGGAAAAAGAATGGATAAATTTTATATCATAACCAATCGAATGAAAGATGAAAGTTTAACGGTGACCCGTATGATTGCTTCTTATCTCCAGGAGAAAGGCAAACAGTGCATGATCCAGGAGGCCGGATATAGAGGTACAGGAAGTTATCATTATACCGATGCACAACTGATACCGCCGGATGTGGAATGTATTATTGTACTTGGAGGAGACGGCACGCTGCTGCAGGCTGCACGGGATGTGGTAGATCTGCAGATTCCGCTTCTGGGCATTAACCTTGGAACCTTGGGATATCTGGCAGAAATTGACAGGGATTCTGTTTATGCTGCGCTGGATCAGATGGTAGCCGGAAAATATGAAATTGAAAAGCGTATGATGCTGCAGGGCCGGGTATTTCATCAGGGAGAGCAGATTGCAGAGGACATTGCATTGAATGATATTGTCATTACCAGGGATGGCCGGCTTCGGATCGTTGGATTTAACAATTATGTAAACAATGAATTTCTGAATTCATATAAAGCGGATGGCATTATCATTTCCACAGCTACCGGTTCCACCGGCTATAGCCTTTCTGCAGGAGGCCCTATCATTTCGCCGGAGGCAAATGTTCTGATGATGACTCCTATTGCGCCCCATACGCTGAACAGACGCAGTATTATTTTTCCGGCAGAAGATGAGATTACGGTAGAAATTGCGGAAGGAAAAGACAAAAATCAGGCAAGAGCAGTTGTTTTGTTTGACGGAGATACCGAAGTGCCCCTTACTTATGGTGACCGGGTAATGATACGTAAAGCCGCACAGAGTACAAAATTCGTTAAAATCAGCAATATCAGTTTTCTGGAAGTACTGCGGCAGAAAATGAATTAGCTTATGGTATGGTACATAAGGAGGTAGGTAATGAAAATAGCAAGACATGCCAAAATCATTGAGTTGATCAATCAATATGATATTGAAACTCAAGAGGAACTGGCGGAAAAACTGCAGCAGGCAGGCTTTCCGGTGACACAGGCTACTATTTCCAGAGATATCCGTCAATTAAAATTGACAAAGATTGCCAGAGGAAACGGAAAGAGTAAATATGCTGTAGTAGAAGGACAAGGCGAGGAAGCAGGCGACAAGTATGTGCGTGTACTGCGGGATGCTTTTGTGTCTATGGATATGGCCCAGAATATTCTGGTGATCAAAACCGTTTCCGGCATGGCCATGGCAGCTGCCGCTGTAGTAGATGGACTGCGGTGGCCTGAAATCGTAGGCTGTATCGCAGGAGATGACACCATTATGTGCGCAGTACGGTCCGTGGATGACACCTTGATCGTAATGGAAAAGATTAGAAAAATGCTGGGTGAATAAATATGTTAGTACACTTACATGTGAAGAATTTGGCGCTGATCCAGGAGGCAGAGGTGGATTTTACCAATGGTCTTAATATCCTTACAGGAGAGACCGGAGCCGGGAAGTCCATTCTCATGGATTCGGTCAATCTGGCGCTGGGAGGTAAAATGTCCCGGGAAATGATCCGTGAACATGCTCCCTTTGCTTTGGTGGAACTGATTTTTGAGACAAAAAATGAAGCATTGCTGAAAACTTTAAAAGACTGGGATATCTTTCCGGAAGATGGGCAGATTATTATCAGCAGGAAAATGACAGACGGCAGAAGTATCAGCAAAATCAACGGAGAGACTTGTACGCTGGCACAGATGAAAGAGATCGCGGCAGAATTGCTGGATATCTATGGTCAGCAGGAACATCAGTCTTTATTGTCTGCAAAGAAGCAGCTGGATATACTAGATCAGTTCGGTAAAGCAGAAATACAGGAACAAAAACAGAAGGTAAAAGAACAGTTTCAAGTATACAATCATCTGAAAGAAGAACTTTCTTCCTATGAGATGGGAGAAGAACAACGGCAGAGAGAACTGAATTTTTTAGAATTTGAGATTCAGGAGATCACAGAGGCACAGCTGATTCCGGGAGAAGATGCCCAGCTGGAAAAGCAATATAAAAAGCTGGTAAACGGACGTAAGATTGCAGAAGGTCTGCAGGAGGTGTATCAGTGCACCGGATATAGCGGCGGAGGCGAACAGATCAGCAGAGCCTTAACCCAGATGATGAAAATACAGGAGTATGATGAGGACTTGGCGAATTTTGGTCAGACGCTTACGGATATCGACAGCCTTTTAAATGATTTTAACCGGGAATTGTCTTCCTATATGTCAGATCTGACCTTCTCGGAGGAAGAATTTGTGCAGACAGAGAATCGCCTGAATCAGTTAAATCATATAAAGTCAAAATATGGAAAAACAATTGAAGATGTGCTGTTTTCCTGTCAGGAAAAAGAAAAAGAGCAGCAGAGATTGTATTATTTTGCAGAAAACAGGGAAAAATTGCAAAAAGAGGTGCAGGCAGCAGAAGAATTACTGCAATCTGCCAGCGAACGGTTATCGCAGCTTCGACAGAAACAGGCTGTGCTGTTTTCTCAGAAAGTACGGGAAAATCTGGCAGATCTGAACTTTTTAAATACAGAATTTTCCGTTAAGTTTTTGAAAAAAGAACATTATACGGAAGAAGGATATGATACCGTAGAGTTTTGTATTTCAACAAATCCGGGCGAGGCAGCCCGGCCGTTGGCAAAAGTGGTGTCAGGAGGCGAATTATCCAGAATTATGCTGGCAGTAAAAACGCTGTTGGCGGATAAAGACGAGACGGAGACCTTGATCTTTGATGAGATCGATGCCGGTATCAGCGGAAGAACGGCGCAGAAAGTGTCTGAAAAAATGGCGGTGATCGGAATGCATCATCAAGTACTCTGCATCACGCATCTGCCTCAGATCGCCGCTATGGCGGATCGTCATTTCCTGATTGAAAAACGAGTGGAAAATCAGGAAACCCATACCAGTATTCAAAGGCTGGATGAAGAAACTATGATCTTAGAACTGGCGCGTATGCTGGGCGGTGCAAAGATTACGCCTGCAGTTTTGGATAATGCCAGAGAGATGAAAGAATTGGCACATCACCAAAAATCTGCAAGAGTGAAATAAAGAAAGATTCACATACTAAAAGAGGATATCAAAGATGGTATCCTCTTTTTGCCTTTGTGCGGAAGGGATGTGAATTTTTTGCGGAAAAAACGTAATAATTGTAGAAAAATTTTCGTATTATTTACTGTGAACGTAATTTTGTTCACCTTCTGCCTGATGGGTGTGCTGGGATTTGCTCCTAAGAGTGCCGATCAGGCAGAACCCTCCTCTGAAACAGTTCGGGAGACCATAAACACGATGGACGAAACATCCTGGGTATATGCCTGCGGCATGCCTATTGGAATCTATATGGAGACAAAAGGCGTGCTGATCATAGATGCCGGGGAAGTAGTAGGGCAGGATGGTGTACCCTGCCAGCCGGCACTGCATATTGTGCAGTCCGGAGATTACATTCAGGAAGTCAATGGTGTTTCCATAAACAAGAAACAACAGCTTGTAGAAATGGTAGAGGAATGTGGAGGAGAGGAATTAGAATTGCGTGTCTTGCGAAATGGGGAAGTGATTCCGTTATTATTGACGCCAATAATGACAGAAGATGGTTCTTACAAGCTTGGTATCTGGGTAAGAGATAATACGCAGGGTATTGGAACAGTAACATATATGAAAGAAAATGGGGATTATGGAGCATTGGGACACGGGATCAGTGATCTGGATACCGGACAGCTGCTATGGCTGGGATATGGGGAACTGTATCAGGCCCAGATTTTGTCGGTAATGAAGGGAGTCAGAGGCAATCCCGGGGAATTGTCAGGTGTGATCCATTATCAGGATGAAAATAAAATAGGGACCATTGTAACGAACACGGCAAATGGAATTTATGGCAATATTTATGCGGACAGCAGAGAATCATTTGCTATGAAGCGGGTGCAGATCGGAAAAAGCGGGGAGGTGGAAACCGGCAAAGCCAGCATTCTTACTACGGTGAACGGAAAAACTGAAGAATATGAAATTGATATAACCGATATTTATTGGGATGCACGGGAGACGAATAAGGCTTTTGCAATTGAAGTGACGGATGAACGTCTTCTGGAAATTACCGGAGGTATTGTACAGGGAATGAGCGGAAGTCCCATTCTTCAAAATGGAAAGCTGGTAGGAGCCGTTACGCATGTGTTTATTCAGGACGCTGCCAAAGGATATGGCATTTTTATTGAAAGCATGATGTGATGAGTGGAAAGGGATTCTGTGGCGTTTGCCGTCAGATACCGTCGATATGACGAGAGTACGCAAAATGCGGAAGAATTTGTCAGATGAAAAATATTGTGAGTATGAAAAAGGATTTTTATAATGTTTTATGTTGACAGGGGAAATTAGTTAGTCGCAATTTCCCCTGATTTTGGCAGAAAATGAAAAATTTTGGAGGAGAGTAAAATGGAAAAGTTAAATATAGCCATCGCCGATGACAATGAAAGGATGTTGGAACTGCTCCATTGTCTGATTGAGGGAGATAAGGATCTGGAGCTGGTAGGACAGGCGCGAAACGGAGAGGATATCTACGGGATCATCAAGGAGAAAGAGCCGGATGTGGTTTTGCTGGATATCATTATGCCCAAAGTCGATGGGTTGGCTGTAATGGAAAAAGTAGGAAGAGACACACAGATAAAAAAACATCCCGCATTTATTGTAGTAACAGGGGTTAGTCAGGAAAAGATTACGGAAGATGCCTTTTCTTTAGGGGCCGATTATTATATTTTAAAACCGTTTGACAATACATTTTTGCTGAATCGCATCAAACAGATCCGGCAGACAGGAGAGAAGAAAACGACAGACACCAGACGCACTGTGGTGACGGAACAAAATAAAGATTATTATGAAAAAAATCTGGAAGCGGATGTGACCAATATTATTCATGAAATTGGTGTGCCTGCTCATATTAAAGGATATCAATATCTGAGAGATGCCATTATTTTATCCGTAAATGATATGGATATGTTAAACTCTATTACAAAAATTCTTTACCCGACGATAGCAAAAAAACATCAGACCACGCCCAGCAGGGTAGAACGGGCAATCCGACATGCCATCGAGGTCGCCTGGAGCCGTGGCAAGATGGATACCATAGATGAACTATTTGGCTATACGGTAAGTACCGGAAAGGGAAAACCGACGAATTCCGAGTTTATTGCACTCATTGCAGACAAAATTCGTCTGGAACATAAAAACAAGTCATAATTATCGGAAAGATAAAGAAAAAGAAAAAGATTCGGTACTCCACCCCGGCAAAGTATGATATAATATTTGCAAAGATTTATTACAGGAGGGCCTGAGATGAAAAAAATATTATTTATTGCTTCTGAATCTGTACCTTTTATCAAAACGGGAGGATTGGCAGATGTAGTTGGGGCGCTGCCGAAGTGTTTTGATAAGGAGCAGTTTGATGTGCGGGTAATCATCCCGAAGTATCAGTGCATGAAGGAGCAATTAAAGGACAAATTGCAGTATATCACTCACTTTTACATGGATTTCGCATGGAAGAATGAATATGTAGGTGTTCTGTATATGGAATACGAGGGCATTAAATTCTATTTTATTGATAATGAGTATTATTTCTCAGGAGATCAGCCATATGGAGATCCAAGAGGTGATGTGGAGAAGTTTGCATATTTTTCCAAGGCATCTTTGGCCATTCTTCCGGTGATTGATTTTAAACCGGATGTAATCCACTGCCATGACTGGCAGACAGGTCTGGTGCCGGTATATTTAAAAGAAAATTTTCAGGCGAATGCGTTCTTCCGGGGTATTAAAACGGTTATGACGATACATAATCTGAAGTTCCAGGGGATTTGGGATATTGATACCATCAAACAGATTACCGGATTCCCGGATCAGCTTTTTGTTTCAGATAAGCTGGAAGCATATCATGATGCCAATTATCTGAAGGGCGGTCTGGTATATGCGGATATGATTACCACCGTAAGTAATTCCTATGCAGAAGAGATCAAAACGCCGTTTTACGGGGAACGTCTGGAAGGCCTGATGCAGGCCAGATCAGACAGGCTTTTGGGTATTGTCAATGGTATTGATTATGATGAATATAATCCGGAGACAGATATTTATTTGAAACACCATTATAATGCAGGTAATTTCCGTAAGGAAAAAGTAAAAAATAAGGTGCAGCTTCAAAAAGATTTAGAATTAGAAGTGAATCCGAAAGTGATGATGATCGGTGTGGTTTCCCGTCTCACTGACCAGAAGGGATTTGACCTGGTAGATTATATGATGGACGAGATGTGCCAGGATAATATCCAGCTGGTAGTGTTGGGTACCGGAGAAAAGAAATATGAGAATATGTTCCGCCATTTTGCATGGAAATATAAAGGGAAAGTATCTGCTAATATTTTTTATAATGAGGCGATGTCCCATCAGATTTACGCTTCCTGTGATGCGTTTCTGATGCCTTCTCTGTTTGAACCATGCGGATTGAGTCAGCTGATGAGCCTGCGTTACGGGACTTTGCCGATTGTCCGTGAGACCGGCGGATTAAAGGATACAGTAGAGCCTTATAATGAGGAGGCAGGTACCGGAACGGGATTCAGTTTCTGTAATTATAATGCACATGAGATGTTGTATACTGTTCGCTATGCGGAGCAGATTTATTACAGTAAGAAGAGAGAATGGAACAAGATCGTAGAGCGCGCCATGGCGAAAGATTTCTCCTGGAACAATTCTGCGAAGCAATATGAGAAGATGTATCAGAAACTGATCAGCGAATAATGAATTCTGCATATTCCTCCGGGCACACCAGATACATGCTCTTTGACCAGGTATAATATAGGAGGGAATCAGCCATACTATCCATGCAGGTAAATGCATATCCAAAATGTGTGATAGGAGGTAGTATGGCATGACAGAATTATCAGAATTGGATTTACAGAATCTTCGTCATCTTATTGGCGGTTTTGACACCACCCACTGCAAAATGCAGGATTATGCCCATGAGGCACAGGATCCGCAGATTAAGCAGTTTTTCCAGAAATCAGCGCAGTCTGCACTGGAATCAAAACAGCAGCTGATGCAGTTTTTAAAATAGGAGGCGAAGAAAATGACAGAAAAAACAATGGTAGCAGATACCTTAGCCGGTATCAACGGTGAATTGGTGCGTTACGGAGAAATGATTCCGCAGACAGAAAATCCACAATTGAAACAGACATTAAAACAGATTCGTAATCAGTGTGAAATGTCTCAGGAAGAGATGTTCCAGATTGCGAGAGCAAAACAGTATTACGTACCTGCAGCAAAGGCATCCCAGGAAGCGATTTCCCATGTGAAGTCTCTGTTTGAGAAGCCGCAGATGCAATAACAAGAGGATGACAGTATGCAAGGCAGAGCAAAATCTGCCTTGCCTTTCCTTTTTGCTTTTTTCAAAGCAGAAAATCTTCTGTTTTCTATTTCGGGCAGGTCTGCCCGATCTATCCCACAAAACACTGAAAAATTTTATACGGGGAGTGATGTTTATGGCTTGACAAGTATGGGAAAGTGTACTATTATAATATCAGTTAACACGAACATAAGTTCGCATTTAGTGAAAGGAATGAATAATAGAATGTTAAAAGAGGATAAATTAAAAGCCTTGGATGCAGCCATCGGACAGATCGAAAAACAGTTTGGAAAAGGTTCTGTGATGAAACTGGGCGATTCCAATGCTAATATGAACGTGGAGACCGTACCTACAGGTTCTCTGAGTCTGGACATTGCATTAGGATTAGGCGGAGTTCCGAAGGGCAGGATCATAGAAGTTTACGGACCGGAGTCCAGCGGTAAAACTACCGTTGCTTTACATATGGTAGCAGAAGTGCAGAAGCGAGGCGGTATCGCCGGATTTATTGATGCTGAGCATGCTTTGGATCCTGTTTATGCAAAGAAGATCGGTGTAGATATTGATAATCTTTACATTTCCCAGCCGGACAACGGGGAACAGGCGCTGGAGATCACAGAGACTATGGTTCGTTCCGGTGCAGTCGATATAGTCATTGTAGACTCTGTTGCAGCTTTGGTGCCTAAGGCAGAGATTGACGGTGATATGGGAGACGCTCATGTAGGTCTGCAGGCCAGACTGATGTCACAGGCATTAAGGAAGCTTACCGCTGTAATCAGTAAGTCCAACTGCATTGTTATTTTTATCAATCAGCTCCGTGAAAAAGTAGGTGTTATGTTCGGTAATCCGGAGACGACTACCGGCGGACGTGCCCTGAAGTTTTATTCCTCTATCCGTCTGGATGTGCGAAGAATCGAAGCACTGAAGCAGGGCGGAGAGATGGTAGGAAACCGTACCCGGATCAAAGTAGTCAAGAACAAGATCGCACCGCCGTTTAAAGAAGCGGAGTTCGATATCATGTTTGGCCAGGGTATTTCAAGAGAGGGCGATATTTTGGATCTGGCAGCTAATTTAGGCATTGTGAATAAAAGCGGTGCCTGGTATGCTTATCAGAATGAGAAGATCGGCCAGGGCCGTGAGAATGCAAAACAGTACCTCCGGGATAATCCGCAGATCATGGAAGAAGTAGAGAAAAAAGTAAGAGAGCATTACGGACTTGTAGAGGAGTCTGAAAAGACGGAAGAATAAAAGTTGAAAGGAATGGATGAGGATGATCGTAACGGCCATCCGATCAGTCACAAAACAGAAATTTCAGGTGGAAATAGACGGACAGCTTGCCTTTGTTTTATATAAAGGTGAGCTGTCCCGTTATAAAATAAAAGAAGAGGAAGAGCTTCCGCTTGAAGTATATGATGAAATTTTAAATACGGTACTGGCAAAGCGTGCGAAGCTGTATGCGATGCATTTGCTTCAGAAGATGGACAGAACAGAAAGAGAACTGGAGATGAAATTGGAAAAAGCCGCATACCCCGGGGAAGTGATCCGAATAGCTGTCGATTATGTGAAGTCGTATGGGTATGTGGATGATCGGAAATATGCAAGAAACTATATTGCGTGTCACAAGGACGGTAAAGGCAGGAACCGGCTTCGGGCAGAATTATATCAAAAGGGTGTTTCCAAGGAAATCATGGAAAGTGTGTTGGAGGAAAGTGATTTTTCCGATTCAGCGGAGCAGATACGAGGTTTGATACAAAAGAAAAAGACGGAACCAGGCCCGTTTTCAGAAAAGGAATTTCGTCGGCTGTATGGATTTTTAGTAAGAAGAGGGTATGAGACGGGAGCGATTCTGCAGGCTCTGAGGGAGGAAGGTGCAGATCTGGAATAATTCTGTAAATATCAAGGCCTGTACTTGACATTGATTTGCAAAAAGTATAAAATTGAAGTGTTGTATTGTACAATGAAAACTGAATAAGGAGGTGCTCCTGCGATGAATGCAATATCTATTATTGTTGCAATTATTGCTGTAGTAATCGCCTTACTGATTGCCATTCCGGTAACTGCTAATATTGCGGTCAAGAAAAAGACACAAAAGGATGCAGAAACAATAGGAACAGCAGAGGTGAAGGCAAGAAGTCTTATAGATGAAGCGTTGAAAACTGCTGAAACTAAAAAGCGTGAAGCTCTCTTAGAAGCAAAAGAGGAATCTCTGAGAACTAAGAACGAATTAGAGAAAGAGACAAAAGAGAGAAGAGCTGAGTTACAGAAGTACGAAAAACGTGTTTTATCCAAAGAGGAAGCGTTAGACAAAAAGGCAGATGCTCTGGAAAGAAGAGAATCTGACTATGCAGCAAAAGAAGCAGAGTTAAAAAGAAAAGAAAAGAAAGTCGATGAATTACATGATCAAGGAGTACAGGAACTGGAAAGAATTTCCGGTCTGACCTCCGAACAGGCAAAAGAATATTTATTAAAAACTGTTGAAGATGAAGTAAAAATTGATACTGCGAAACTCTATAAGGAATTAGAAAGTAAAGCCAAAGAGGAAGCAGACAAAAAAGCGAAGGACTATGTGGTGACTGCCATTCAGAAGTGTGCAGCTGATCATGTGGTAGAAGCGACGATATCTGTTGTACAGCTCCCGAATGATGAAATGAAAGGGAGAATTATAGGTAGAGAAGGACGTAACATCCGTACGCTGGAAACTCTGACAGGCGTCGATTTGATTATTGACGATACGCCAGAAGCGGTAGTATTGTCCGGATTTGATCCAATTCGACGGGAAGTAGCCCGTATCGCATTGGAGAAACTAATTGTGGATGGTCGTATTCATCCGGCTAGAATTGAAGAAATGGTGGAAAAAGCGCAGAAAGAAGTGGAAACTATGATGCGTGAAGAAGGTGAAGCAGCTGCGCTTGAAGTGGGTGTCCACGGTATCCATCCTGAATTGATTCGTCTTTTAGGACGTATGAAATTTCGTTCCAGTTATGGACAGAATGCATTAAAACATTCTATAGAAGTAGCACAGCTATCCGGTTTGCTGGCCGGAGAAGTAGGCACAGATATTCGTATGGCGAAACGTGCCGGTTTGCTGCATGACATAGGAAAATCCATCGACCACGAGGTGGAAGGTTCCCATATTCAGATTGGTTCTGATTTATGTAGAAAATATAAAGAATCTGCATTGGTAATCAATGCGGTAGAATCACATCATGGTGATGTGGAGCCACAGTCATTGATTGCATGTATTGTACAGGCTGCAGATGCAATTTCTGCTGCACGCCCAGGTGCAAGAAGAGAGACTTTAGAAACATATACCAACAGATTAAAACAATTAGAAGATATCACAAACTCTTTTAAGGGAGTAGAAAAATCTTTTGCTATTCAGGCAGGTAGAGAGGTACGAGTCATGGTAGTTCCAGAACATGTGACAGATGCCGATATGGTATTACTTGCCAGGGATATTTCTAAGCAGATTGAAGCAGAATTAGAATATCCAGGTCAGATCAAAGTGAGTGTAATTCGTGAAAGCCGCGTAGTCGACTACGCAAAATAGTAATAAGTCAAATCCCCAGAAATGTATCACCCGATGCGTTTCCGGGGATTTTTGTTGCCAAGCATGCGAAGAAAACGTCCAGTGGACGTTTTTGAGTTGTATATTTTTATGTGCGCGCGGCAATGCAGTCTTTTACTGATATCCATGATAAAAGGTCTTATAGATATATTTTTCCAGATTTATCATATGATATAGTGGGTGAGAGTATATGAAAATAGCATGGCAAAACCAGCTGAAAAAATATGGTATCCATTTTTGTCTTTTATATTTAGCCGGTTTTATACTGGGAATTTTTTTTGTCAATTTGGTTCGGCAGAATATGTCATATGGATGGAAAACCCTTGGGCTTTATCTGATACAGGAACAGAACACAATTTTTTCAGGGAGAGAATATTTTGAAGAGCTGTTAAAGAGCAGAGGTCTGTATTTTGGTTTTTATGCAGTGATCGGCATTACAGCCTTTGGTATTGTATTTCTTATTGTGGGGCTTTTATGGAACGGTTTTTTGGCCGGGAGCCTTGTAACTATGTTTTTAACTGAATATGGAATTCGGGGTATGCTGTTGGGAGTGAGCTGTTTTTTTTCCCAGTGTCTGGCTTATTTCTTGTCTATGGGACTGTTATATATCGCAGTATTTCAAAGATTTTTGAAGATATGGAGAAGAAAAACCTTATCCATGCAGGATTATAAGAACTATGTGTGGATTGTCCTTGTGTGCGGCATTCTGAATTTTATCGGGATCTTTTTGGAAGGTTATGTAAACTATTTTGTAATCAAACTTGTAAAACTGACATTTTAGAAAATTTGATTTTCGAAATACTTTTTATAAAGTTAACAAGATGTGGTGCGGTTTCCCAAATAGAATTCGATATGTTGTGGTTAGAGCTGAAAAGCCCTTTATTTCTGCGGTTTTCTGAGAAAATTAGTGTTTGCTTTTCCTGTAAAATGTGCTTATAATGACATGTATAAGGGCGTTAGATTGGGGTTGTAAAGTACACAGGACAAGGAAATTGGGATATATGGAGAATGCGATTCAAAATTTTATCAGTTATTTACATAAAGTCAAGAAGACTTCAAATAATACAGAAGTTTCTTATCGAAGAGATTTACGAAAGATGGCAGATTATCTGCAGAAACAGGGAATACAAGATCTGACGGCCGTTACCGGTACGGATCTGCAGTCTTACGTACTATATTTAGAGAAAGAGAATTTCGCCGCATCTTCTATTTCCAGAGGTATCGCATCCATGAGAGCATTTTTCCAGTATTTGGTTGGTGAAGGTGTTGTGACGACAAATCCCTCTGAAAATCTGAAGGCCCCTAAAATCGAGAAGAAAATACCGGGTATTTTAACGGTAGAGGAGATGGAACTGCTGTTAAGGCAGCCGAATGAATCTACTTCTAAAGGGATTCGGGATAAAGCCATGTTGGAACTGCTTTATGCTACCGGGATTCGTGTAACTGAGCTGGTGCAGATCAGACTTTCCGATGTGAATTTGCAGCTGGGATATCTGACTTGCAGAAGCAGTGATAAAGAGCGTGTGATACCATTCCATAATACGGCAAAAAGAGCTTTGGTAAAGTACGTAAATGAAGCCAGAGAAGATCTGCTGGGAGAAAATGAGAGTGATCTGCTGTTTTGTAATTGTTCGGGAAAATCCATGAGTCGTCAGGGATTTTGGAAAGTACTGAAAACCTATGCAAAAGCGGCTCATATTGAACAGGATATTACACCTCATACTCTGCGCCATTCTTTTGCCGCACATCTGGTACAGAATGGTGCTGATTTAAAAAGTGTGCAGGAGATGCTGGGACATTCGGACATTTCCACCACACAAATATATCTGAATATGAATTTGAATAAAATGCGGGAAGTGTACATGAAAGCGCATCCCAGACAGTAAGAATCTGTGTTGTGAGAGTGTTGTGAGAATAAATAGTAAAGGAAGGAATCGAATTACGGTTCCTTCCTTTTGTTGTTAGCAGAGTTCTGCAATGGTATATAATAATTTTTCGGACTCCTCCCATCCAAGACAGGGATCTGTGATGGATTTTCCGTAGGTAAGTTCTCCGTTGATCTTTTGGCAGCCTGGTTCGATGTAGCTTTCGATCATGACACCCTTTACTAAATTCTTTACATCCGGATCGTAATTTCTGCTGTGAAGTACTTCTTTTACGATACGTATCTGCTGTTCATATTTTTTTCCGGAATTGGAGTGGTTGGCATCCACAATAGTAGCAGGATTCAGAAGGTGACGTTCCCGGTATTTTTCCAAAACCAGCTGCAAGTCCTCGTAATGATAATTCGGAATGGTATTTCCATGTTTGTTGACCGCACCGCGCAGAATGGTGTGTGCCAGAGGATTTCCTGTGGTGGTGACTTCCCAGCCATTGTAAATAAAATCATGGCTGTGCTGGGCAGCTACAACAGAGTTGAGCATAACAGAATAATCACCGCTGGTGGGATTCTTCATACCGGCAGGAATGTCCATACCGCTGGCTACCAGACGGTGCTGCTGGTTTTCAACAGAACGTGCACCGACAGCTACGTAAGAAAGCAGATCCGATAAGTAACGATAGTTTTCAGGATACAGCATCTCATCGGCTGGTGTCAGTCCGGATTCTTCAATTGCACGTGTATGCATATGGCGGATAGCAAGAAGTCCTGTCAGCATATCCGGCTTTGATTCCGGATCCGGCTGGTGAAGCATACCTTTATAGCCTTCTCCTGTGGTACGTGGCTTGTTGGTATAGATGCGGGGGATGATAAGTACTTTGTCGGCAATCTTTTCCTGTACACGGCTTAAGCGATTTACATAATCACATACCGCATCTTCATTGTCGGCGGAACACGGCCCGATGATGGCCAGGAATTTATGAGATTCCCCGGTAAAGATTTTGCGAATCATTTCATCTCTTTCAGTTTTAATCTGCACGATTCGATCAGAAACGGGGTATTTTTCAAGGATTTCTGAAGGAGACGGCAGTTTTTTCATAAATACGTAGCTCATACTAAATTCTCCTTTACAAGTGATTTCTTTACAAAATATTCAGAAAAATTATATAATATCTTTTTTTTTAAATCAAGAAGTATACGCTTATTTTGTGAAAATGTACTGCCGCAGGAAAATGAGGCAAAGCAGTGATATTATTAATTCTCCGGCCAGCAGCCCCCACAGATAGCCGGTAATTCCAAAGCGGGGAATGGCCAGCAGCACAAACAGGATGCGAAGGGAAAGTCCTATGGTATTTTGCAAAAAGCACAGCCCGGTTTTTCCTAGTCCGTTCAGTATACTGGTGAGGGTAGTAGTTAAGTATAAAAACGGGCAGATGAAGGATAAGGTTTTGATGAAAGCGCCGGCATATACACTTTTAAAAAGAAATAAGCCCAGCCAATTGCCAAACAGGAAGAAGAATGCAGTAGAACAAAAGCCCAGAATGAGGCAGTAGCGTATTGTCAGCAGAATCGTGCGGCGGATACTTGCGTGGTTTTCCCGGGCCTGGTCTTCAGCCACAGCCGGAAGAAGCATTACTGAGATGGAATTGGTAATCGTAGAAGGAAACAGAATAAGCGGCAGCGACATACCGGTCAGTATGCCATAGATACTTAAAGCGTCACTGGTGGAAAGACCGTAAAGACGAAGCCGTCCGGGAATCAAAACGGCTTCTGCGCTTTGCAGCAGGGTTAAAAGAACCCGATTACAGGTTAAAGGAATCGAAAGAATCAGGATCTCCTGCAGATTGTGCCAGGGCTGTTCTAAGGGGATGAGAGAAGCCGAATATTTTTTAAAATCCCAGGTAATCATGATGGAGGAAAAGAGCATGGATACAACTTCTCCGCCCAGAATGCCGAAAACAGCCATGATAGGTGTGGGTTCCTGGTTATGGCTGAGGATGATCAGATAAAATATGTAAGAAGCCAGTACCCGGGAAATCTGTTCCAGGAGCTGAGAGACGGCAGGTATGCCTGTCTGTGAGCGGGCGTAATAATAAGCATTGACACAGGAGTGAAAAGTTCCAAAGGGGATGGACCAGGCCATCAGTCGCAGGAGAGAGGAACAGCGGAGTTCATCTAAAAAAGCATCGGCGAAGTAAGCGGCGTATCGATAGAGGAAAAAAGAAACTGTAATGGAGAGTATGACACACATTCCCGTACCGATGAGAAAAATATTTCGTGCCCCATTTTCATCCTTTACCGCACATTTTGCTGCCACAAAACGGGAGATCGCTGTTTGAATACCGGAGACTGTGAGTGCAAAACAAAGGGTGTGAATGGGAAAGATTAACTGGTAAATTCCCATTCCCTCTGCACCAATCGTCTGTGATAGGAATATTCTATAAAAGAATCCGATAATACGGGTGAGAAATCCGGCCAAAGTCAGTATCAGGGTGCCTTTGATGAGCGTGTTATGATTAGCCATAGTCGTTACCTAACTTAATAATACGATTTAGACTAATATATTCTTATCTCATACTTGACAGAACAGGGAACTCGTGTTAAGTTGTAAGAAAGAAAACCTAGTAAAATAGTAGGGATTAAAATTTGCAGAGAGAAGGTGGAAATGTGAAGATATCCACAAAAGGACGATATGGGCTTCGGGCGATCACGGATATAGCAGTGCATGGAGAGACAGAAGCGGTTTCTCTTCAGAGTATTGCCAGGCGGCAGAAGATATCAGAACGGTATCTGGAACAATTAATGGCATCCTTAAAAAAAGCGGGGCTTGTCGTAAGTATCCGGGGTGCCCAGGGAGGTTATCGGCTGGCAAAAGATGCCGGTGATATTTCTGTGGGGGATGTGCTTCGGGCCTTGGAAGGAAGCCTGGAAGCTGTCGTCTGTGCGGACAATCAGGGAGACGGCAGCTGTATCGGCGCTGACCGGTGTGTGACCCGCGTTGTGTGGAAACAGATCAATGATGGTATCCGCAAGGCCGTAGATACTCTGATGTTAAGTCAGTTAGTGGAAGAAAGCAAAAAAGTACAGCAGCAGGGACAATGCAGTATTTCAATATGTGAAAGTCAGGAGTGAATGATATGAAAAAGTTAATTTATCTGGACAATGCAGCCACGACAAAAACAGCGCCCCAGGTAGTGGAAGCTATGCTTCCGTATTTTACAGAGAATTTCGGAAATCCTTCCAGTATCTATGAAATTGCAGGGAAGAGCAAACAGGCGATCACAGATGCAAGAGAACAGATTGCCGAAGTGCTGGGCGCAAAACCGGAGGAGATTTATTTTACTGCGGGAGGAAGCGAAGCAGATAATTGGGCATTAAAGGCAGCATTTGAGGCATATAAGAGCAAAGGGGATCATATTATTACCACGAAGATCGAGCATCATGCCATTCTTCATACCTGTGAATATCTGGAAAAAAGAGGGGCAAAGATTACGTATCTGGATGTGGATGAAAATGGCAGGGTAAAAATAGAAGATCTGGAGAAGGCAATTACCCCTAAGACCATTTTAATCTCTGTTATGTTTGCCAATAATGAGATCGGTACGATACAGCCGATAGAAGAAATCGGACGGATTGCCCGGGAGCATAATATCTTATTTCACACAGACGCGGTACAGGCTTTTGGACAGGTGCCGATCCATGTGGATGACTATCATATTGACATGCTGAGTTCCAGCGGCCATAAGATCCATGGACCTAAAGGCATTGGATTTTTATATATCCGGAAAGGTGTAAAGATACGCTCTTTCATTCACGGCGGCGGCCAGGAGAGAAAGAGAAGGGCTGGCACGGAAAATGTACCGGGTATTGTTGGATATGGTGTGGCAGCGAAGATGGCAGCGGAAACGATGCAGGAGAGAGCAGAAAAAGAAATTCAGATGCGGGATTATCTGATCCACAGAATTCTTACAGAAATTCCATATACTCGCCTGAATGGTCATCCCGAAGAGCGTCTCCCTAATAACGTAAACATCAGCTTTCAGTTTATAGAGGGAGAATCCCTGCTCATCATGCTGGATATGGAAGGAATTGCTGCATCCAGCGGTTCTGCCTGTACCTCAGGTTCGCTGGATCCGTCTCATGTGTTGATGGCTATTGGACTGCCCCATGAAATTGCTCACGGATCTCTCAGACTGACCCTGGATGCAGAGACAACCAGAGAAGAACTGGATTATACCGTAGAAAAAATCAAAGAAATTGTAGACAGACTGCGAAATATGTCACCATTATACGAAGACTTTCTTTTATCACAGAAAGGAAAAAACGGAGGAAACTAATTATGTACAGTGAAAAAGTGATGGATCATTTTGAACATCCAAGGAATGTGGGAGAAATTGAAAATGCCAGCGGCGTTGGAACCGTTGGAAATGCCAAATGCGGCGATATCATGCGTATTTATCTGGATGTGGATGAAAATGAGGTAATAAGGGACTGCAAGTTTAAAACTTTCGGATGCGGAGCTGCTATCGCTACCAGCAGTATGGCAACAGAGCTGGTAAGGGGAAAGACTGTGCAGGAAGCCCTTCAGGTAACCAATCAGGCAGTGATGGAAGCCCTGGACGGACTTCCTCCTGTGAAGGTACACTGCTCTTTGCTGGCGGAAGAGGCGATACATGCCGCTTTGTGGGATTATGCGCAGAAAAATCATATTACGATTGAAGGGCTGAAAAAACCGAAGGCAGATATTCACGAAGGCGAAGAGGAACAAGAGGAAGAGTATTGATGAAGAAGGAAAAAGTAGTGATCGGCATGTCAGGAGGAGTAGATTCCTCGGTTGCCGCCTATTTGCTTAAGGAACAGGGATATGATGTGATCGGCGTTACCATGCAGATCTGGCAGGATGAGACAGAAAAACAGCAGGAAGAAAATGGCGGATGCTGCGGACTTTCTGCTGTGGAAGATGCCAGACGTGTAGCCGGGGTTTTGGATATTCCATATTATGTCATGAATTTCAAAAAAGAATTTCAAAAGAATGTTATGGACTATTTTGTGGAAGAATATATGCAGGGAAGAACGCCGAATCCCTGCATTGCCTGCAATCGTTATGTGAAATGGGAAGCACTTTTGAAACGGAGTCTGGAAATCGGTGCGGATTATATTGCGACAGGTCATTATGCCCGGATCGCACAGTTGACCAATGGACGTTATACCCTGCAGAAATCGAAGACGGATGCAAAGGATCAGACCTATGCTTTGTATAATCTGACACAGGATCAGCTGTCACATACCCTGATGCCGGTTGGCGCATATACGAAGGATGAGATCCGGCAGATTGCCATGGAACAGAAGCTTCCGGTGGCTCACAAAAAAGACAGTCAGGAAATCTGCTTCATCCCGGACAAGGATTACGCCAGATTTATTGATGAAACAGTGGAAACCCCTGTTTTAGAAGGGGATTTTGTGGACAGGGACGGCAATGTTTTAGGCCGTCACAGAGGAATTACACATTATACGATAGGTCAGAGAAAAGGGCTGAATCTTTCCATGGGACATCCGGTATTTGTCCTGGAGATCCGACCGGAAACGAACGAAGTGGTAATCGGTGATGCAGACGAAGTGTTTTCCCATACTGTGGTCTGCAATAAACTGAATTTTATGTCCATTTCGGATCTGGAGGAAGAACGGGAAGTGACGGCAAAGATTCGCTATAACCACAAAGGAGATACCTGCACGATCCGGCGTATCGGAGAAGATGAAGTCTTATGTACCTTTCCACGAGCACAAAGAGCGGTTACTCCCGGACAGGCTGTCGTGTTTTATGAGGGGGATTATGTGCTGGGCGGCGGTACGATCCTGCACACCTGATAAGGAGTAACAGAGTATGATAAGAACAGATTGTCATATACATTCGGATTTTTCGGGAGACTGCCATGTCCCTATGGAACGCATGGTGCGGGAAGGAATCTGCAAAGGACTTACGGTTATGTGCTTTACTGAACATCTGGATCTGGATTTTCCGGAGGAATCCGGTATGATATTTTCTCTGGATGTTGAAAAATATCAGGAAGCATTTACCCGGATGAAAGAAAAATATCAGAGACAGATAGAGCTTCTTTTCGGCATAGAGATCGGTCTGCAGCCCCATCTGCAGGCGGTACATGAAAAACTGACCGGACAGTATCCCTTTGACTTTGTGATAGGATCCCGCCATTTGCTTTTGGGGCAGGATCCCTGTGTGCCGGAAGTTTTTGCATCGGATACCCAGGAGGCGTTGTATCGTCGTTATTTCTGCGAGATAAAAGAGAATCTGCAGACGTTTTCTAATGTGGATGCCTGCGGACATATGGATTATATTGTTCGTTACGGACCGCAAAAAAATCAGGGTTACACGTATGAAGTATACAAAGAAGAGATTGATGAGATATTGAATTTGCTGCTGGATAAACAGATCGCTCTGGAAATTAATTCGTCAGGGTATAAATACGGCCTGGGTCATCCCCATCCGCTGCCTCAGATCCTTAAGCGTTACCGGAAACTGGGCGGTGAGCTGCTGACCATTGGATCGGATGCCCATGAACCGCAGCATCTGGCTTATGATTTTAATCGGATAAAAGAAGTTTTATGGGACAGCGGATTTCATCATTATACGGTTTTTCGTCAGAGAAAGCCTTCTTTTGTGCGGTTATCATTTTAGGTTGTCTGTGTTTATGTAGAAAAACGGCACAAAAAAGAGTGTTTTTTCGCCATTTTGTAGAAACTATGCAAAAAAGAAAAATGCTCTTGAATTTTTACCATTAATTAGGTAAAATAACATTTGGGTTGATGTTTCTTTAACAATCTTTGAGAAACATAAAATAGTATCTATATAGGAGGAAATAATCATGGCAGTAAAAGTAGCAATTAATGGTTTTGGACGTATCGGACGTCTTGCTTTCAGACAGATGTTTGGAGCAGAAGGTTATGAAGTAGTAGCAATCAATGACCTTACAAGCCCAAAGATGTTGGCACATTTATTAAAATATGACTCTTCTCAGGGTAAATATGCGTTAGCTGATACCGTATCAGCTGGAGAAGATTCCATTACAGTTGACGGAAAAGAAATCAAAATCTACGCAAAAGCGGATGCATCTGAACTTCCATGGGGAGAAATCGGTGTTGATGTTGTATTAGAGTGTACTGGTTTCTATACATCAAAAGCAAAAGCAGAAGCTCATATCAAAGCAGGTGCAAGAAAAGTTGTTATTTCTGCTCCGGCTGGAAACGATCTGCCAACTATCGTATACAATGTTAACCATGACACATTAAAACCAGAAGATACAGTTATTTCTGCAGCTTCTTGTACTACAAACTGTTTAGCACCTATGGCAAAAGCATTAAATGATTTAGCACCGATCAAATCCGGTATCATGTGTACTATCCACGCTTACACAGGCGATCAGATGACACTGGACGGACCACAGAGAAAAGGTGATTTAAGAAGATCCCGTGCAGCTGCTATCAATATCGTTCCAAACAGCACAGGTGCTGCAAAAGCAATCGGTCTGGTTATCCCGGAATTAAACGGTAAATTAATCGGTGCTGCTCAGCGTGTACCAACTCCAACTGGTTCTACTACAATTTTAACAGCAGTTGTAGACGGAACAGTTACTGTTGATCAGGTTAATGCAGCTATGAAAGCAGCATCTACAGAATCTTTCGGATATAACACAGATGAAATCGTATCCAGCGATATCGTTGGTATGAGATACGGTTCTCTGTTTGATGCAACACAGACTATGGTTCTGCCTCTGGACAATGGAACAACAGAAGTACAGGTTGTTTCTTGGTATGACAATGAAAATTCTTACACAAGCCAGATGGTACGTACAATTAAATACTTCTCTGAGTTAGCATAATAAGAGTTTAGACGATCCAAAGGGGTCCGATCAATGGATCGGATCCCTTTATTTGAAGAAAAATTAGGAGGCAAATCGATGCTTAACAAAAAATCTGTTGATGATATTCATGTAAAAGGCAAAAAAGTCCTGGTTCGCTGTGATTTTAATGTACCTCTGCAGGATGGTAAGATCACAGATGAAAACCGCCTGGTAGCAGCACTTCCTACCATCAAGAAATTAATCCATGACGGTGGAAGAGTGATTTTATGTTCTCACATGGGAAAACCAAAAGGACAGCCGGTACCATCCATGTCTTTAGCTCCGGTAGCTGCCCGTTTATCCCAGCTGCTGGGTCAGGAAGTGAAGTTTGCAGCTGATGATAACGTAGTTGGCGAGAATGCAAAAGCTGCTGTTGCAGCAATGCAGGATGGCGATGTGGTATTGCTGGAAAATACACGCTACAGAGCAGAAGAAACTAAGAACGGTGATGCATTTAGCAAAGAGCTGGCATCCTTGGCTGATATTTTTGTAAATGATGCGTTTGGTACTGCTCACAGGGCACACTGCTCTAACGTGGGAGTAACAAAATATGTCGATACCGCAGTTGTTGGTTATTTGATGCAGAAGGAAATTGATTTTCTTGGCAATGCAGTAAATAATCCTCAGAGACCATTTGTGGCTATTTTAGGCGGCGCAAAAGTATCCAGTAAAATTTCAGTTATAGAAAATCTGCTGGAAAAAGTTGATGTGCTTATCATCGGAGGCGGTATGGCCTACACGTTTGCAAAAGCCCAGGGCGGAAGCGTTGGTGATTCTCTGTTAGAAGAGGATTATCTGGAATATGCGTTGAAGATGCTGAAAAAAGCAGAAGAAAAAGGCGTAAAATTACTTCTTCCGGTAGATACCGTGATCGCAGATGCCTTTTCAAATGATGCCAATACACAGGTGGTAGCCTGCGGAAGCATTCCGGAAGGATGGCAGGGCCTGGATATCGGACCTAAGACAGCAGAGTTATTTGCTGATGCAGTAAAAAATGCTAAGACCGTAGTATGGAACGGACCAATGGGCTGCTTTGAAATGCCTAATTTTGCACATGGTACAGAAGCTGTGGCAAAAGCTCTTGCAGATACAGATGCCATTACGATCATCGGTGGTGGTGATTCTGCAGCCGCTGTAAACATTCTGGGATATGGAGATAAGATGACCCATATTTCTACAGGCGGCGGCGCTTCTTTAGAGTTCCTGGAAGGAAAAGAACTGCCGGGTGTAGCGGCAGCTAACGATAAATAAAGGGAGGAAAAGAAAATGGCAAGAAGAAAGATTGTTGCAGGAAACTGGAAAATGAACATGACTCCAAGTGAGGCTGTTGCATTAGTAAATACATTAAAACCGTTGGTTGCAAATGAAGAAGTGGATGTTGTATTTTGTGTGCCGGCGATTGATATTTTACCAGTAGCGGAAGCCTGCAAAGGTTCTAATATTAAAGTTGGTGCCGAGAATATGTATTTTGAAGAAAAGGGCGCTTACACAGGAGAGATTTCTCCTGCTATGCTGACAGATGCAGGTGTGGAATATGTGGTTCTCGGACATTCTGAGAGAAGAGAGTACTTTGCAGAGACAAGCGAAACCGTGAATAAGAAAATGTTAAAAGCATTTGAACACGGCATTACACCAATTATGTGCTGCGGCGAAACCTTAGAGCAGAGAGAACAGGGCGTAACCATGGATTTCATCCGTCAGCAGGTAAAGGTTGGTTTCCTGAATGTAACAGCAGAGCAGGCAAAAACCGCTGTGATCGCTTATGAACCGATCTGGGCTATCGGAACCGGTAAAACAGCTACAACAGAACAGGCGCAGGAGGTTTGTGCTGGTATCCGTGCCTGCATCGCAGAGATCTACGATCAGGCGACAGCAGAGGCAATCCGTATTCAGTATGGCGGATCTGTAAATGCTAAGACAGCTCCTGAGTTATTTGCACAGGCAGATATCGACGGCGGTCTGGTAGGCGGTGCTTCTTTGAAGCCGGAATTTGGTGAGATTGTCAATTACAAAAAATAATGTAAATGATAAGGCGTCTGATGAAAAGGTCAGACGCTTTATTTTAAGGATGGATAAGAAAAGGACACAAAATACAGTAGATTTTGTGCAATGGGGGAAATTACATATGAAGAAAGCTTTTATTGGTATGGCAATGCTATTGTGTCTTTGCCTGTACACCGGCTGCGGCACACAGACGGATCACGATGCTGACCGGACAGAATCCGAGGAGACGGAAGAACAGGAAACAGAAAAAGAGGAAACGGAAAAAGAGACAGCTGAGGAACCGGAAGAGAATGCCCAGGAAGAGGAGAAGAAAGAGGAGAAAGAGGAGAAAGGTACAGAAACCTTACAGATCCTGACAGGCAGTTATTATGATTATTCTTATAGTGAAGAGCTTCAGCAGGGATTGGCTTCCCTTAGATATCCCATGGCAAAGTTGGGCAATGAGGATAAAAAAGAGTATCCGGGCCTGGCAGAGGCGTTAGCTCATTTCAGCGAAGAAAAGCAGAAAAGTGTAATGGAAGGATATCAGACGCTGGTGGAAGATGCAAAGAGTTTAGCAGATGATCCAAATGTTTACCTGCCCTTTGAAACAACAGAGAAGCTATACGTAAGAAGAGCAGATACCCATGCGGTCAGTTTGCTGAATGAAGGCTATTACTATGGCGGTGGTGCTCACGGCTTCTCCTATTTTGAAACTGCTAATTTCGATACTGAGACGGGAAAAGCCCTGGAACTTACTGATGTGGTCACGGATGTAAATGCGATTCCGGAACTTTTGACGGCACAGATAGAAAAATTCGAGGATATGGATCAACTCTATGCGGATATCGGTGAGATCTTTGACACAGAATATGAAACTTTGAAATGGACCTTAGATTATCATGGAATTACTTTTTATTTTGAACCGTATCAACTGGCTTC
This sequence comes from Lachnospiraceae bacterium, assembly GCA_050944855.1. Classification (GTDB taxonomy): domain Bacteria; phylum Bacillota; class Clostridia; order Lachnospirales; family Lachnospiraceae; genus Lactonifactor. The sequence goes on along the minus strand of JBMNRU010000001.1, from coordinate 17,775 downwards.
CTATGCCTATGGTCCTGTGATCGCAACCATCACTTTTGCAGAGCATCCGGAACTCTTTTCTCCGGCCTATATGGAAGTGCCGGAAAGCTATAGTATAGAGTTTTCTGATGCAGAACCCTTATATTATGATCTGGATCATGACGGTGAGGTAGACAGACTGGTGGCATCCGGTGTGTGGAGTGACGCTTATATGTACGAACAGCAGAGTATCAGTGTGAATGATACCGTGCATACAGAGGAAATCTACGGTTTTGAGATGGAACCGGTGCTGATACATGCGGCAGATGGAAATAACTATCTTTATGTTCAGAACGCTTCAGAAAATGATCATCGTTCCCTTGCCGTTTATCGGATTCTTCCCGATGCAGTAGAACTGGCAGATGTGCTGGACTGCGGATGGAACGTTGATTATGAAGAAGAAGGAAGTCTTATTTTAAAATATGTACTGACAGATCCACAAGAGTTTTCCCTGGAGAACCGCACGGATGTGCTGAGCACTGTAACCGGTCTGAAACAGTATTCTATGGGAGCAGATGGCGTCCCGGTATCCGAGCAGACGGCCTATTTGCTTGAGGATGAACGGTATCTGACTTTGCTGCAGCCGCTGGATGCGGAAGTGATTGATGAGCAGACCGGGGAAAAGATAGAGGATATCAGGCTGGAGACAGGAACCGAAGTATTATATTACCGCACAGATAACGAAACATTTGCGGACTTAAGACTGGAAGATGAACGAGTGGTAAGAGTTTTTGTGGACAATACGGACTGGCCGATCCTGATACATGGAACACCAATAGAAGAAATCTTTGATGGTGTCATGTTTGCCGGATAAAAGCGCGGTTTAGAGATAAAATAAGAGCTATCAGATGATTGATCAATTCTGATAGCTCTTATTTTATTTCTTTTTCCATGTTAAATTAACCCTTCTGGTGGTCCGTACCGTCCTTTCTTTCATAGTATGAGGTAAATCACTTATAGTTCTGGTGGATTGTCCTCCTTGTTATGTATTTGTTTGTTCTATTTCTTGTCATTATAATAACAGATAACAGAAGGAAAGTCAACTATAAAAACAAAAAATATTAAAAAATATTTGAAATAATAAATTAAATAGTGCGAAATATTGAGAAAAATCTGAAAAATAAAAACAAAATCAAAGAAAAAGAAGCAGGAATATACCTTGCCTTTTTTAAAAAAACTGATATAATATGAATATTAATGAATATTTATGCGTTGCAGATGGATACTGCGGCGTATAAGCAAATAGAGGAGGATGAAATTATGAAGATGAAAAAGTTAGCAGCTCTGGCTATGGCAGTTGTAACGATCACAGCGTTAACAGCATGCGGAGGCGGTGACACGGCAGCAGAGAATACCGTACATTCTGTGGATGATCTGCCAGGTAAGAAAATTGGTGTACAGTTGGGTACTACCGGTGATATTTATGCAACCGATTATGAAGAAGAAGGTTCTACCATTGAGCGTTTCAACAAGGGGGCAGATGCGGTACAGGCTTTGAAGCAGGGTAAGATTGACTGTGTGATCATTGATGAACAGCCGGCAAAGGCTTTTGTAGAAAAGAATGATGACCTGACCATTCTGGATGAAGAATTTGCAGTGGAAGAATATGCAATCTGTATTGCAAAAGAGAACTCTGAACTGAAAGATCAGATCAATGCCGCTCTGAAAGAAATCACAGATAATGGTACCATGGACAGTATCGTTGCAAACTACATTGGTGATGACACGAAAGGAAAGAGTCCTTATGAATCTCCTGCTGATGTAGATCGTTCCAATGGTACTTTGGTGATGGCTACCAACGCAACCTTTGAACCATATGAATATTATGAGAATGAAGAAATTGTGGGTATTGATGCAGATATGGCGCAGGCAATCTGTGATGTCTTAGGTATGGAACTGAAGATCGAAGATATGGAATTTGATGCGATCATCAATGCGGTACAGTCTGGTAAAGCAGATATCGGTGCTGCAGGTATGACAATTACAGAAGATCGTTTGGTAAGCATTGATTTCACTGCACCATATACAACAGCTACTCAGGTTATTATCGTGAGAAAATAAGTTGTACAGATAGCTATTATCCGGGCTGCCGCGTTTAACGCAGCAGCCTTATTTTATCATATGGGAAAGTGCGTCCTATATGATAAAACCCTTCGGGGGATCCGCGCAAACGCAGAGGAAATTTCCTTGTGAAAAGGAGGAATTACCGTGGAAAATTTCTGGATAAATTTTGAGAATAATTTTATTACAGACAACCGCTATATGTATTTGGTGAAAGGTCTGGGCAATACACTGATCATGACCTTACTTGCGGTTATTATTGGAATTGTGCTGGGCTTTTTGATCGCCATTGTACGTTCTACCTATGATAAGACCGGCAAATTAAAACTGTTAAATGGAATCTGTAAAGTATATCTGACCGTGATTCGAGGAACACCGGTTATGATTCAGCTGTTGATTATGATGTATGTAGTATTTGGCAGTGTGAATGTACCGAAGCTTCTGGTGGCGGTCATTGCCTTTGGGGTGAATTCCGGCGCTTATGTGGCAGAGATCGTTCGTTCTGGTATTATGTCTGTAGATAATGGACAGATGGAAGCAGGAAGAAGTCTGGGATTGAATTACCGGCAGACGATGATTTCTATTATTATGCCGCAGGCGTTTAAAAATATATTGCCGGCACTGGCAAATGAATTTATTGTACTTTTGAAAGAAACATCTATTTGCGGATATATTGGCATGATGGATCTGACCAAGGGCGGCGATATTATCCGAAGCAGAACATATGAAGCATTTATGCCGCTGATTGCAGTAGCTCTTATCTATCTTGTGCTGGTATTGGCGCTTTCAGCATTAGTAGGCCGTCTGGAAAGGAGGTTGCGTACCAGTGAGCGTTAAGAAAGAAAATGTGTTAATAGAGGTCAGGGATCTGTATAAGTATTTTGAGGATGTACATGTTCTGGAAGGAATTACCCTTGATGTTCATCAGGGAGAAGTGGTAACGATTATCGGCCCTTCCGGTTCCGGTAAATCCACCTTCCTGCGTACGTTAAATCTTCTGGAGCAGCCGACAGGCGGCAGTATTATGTTCGAAGGTGTAGATATTACAGATCCTTCTGTGGATATTGATAAGCACAGACAAAAGATCGGTATGGTATTCCAGCAGTTTAATCTGTTTCCTCATCTCACGGTAAAAGACAACATCAAGCTGGCACCGGTAAAGTTAAAATTAATGACAGAGAAAGAGGCGGAAAAACGTGCCATAGAACTTCTGGAGCGGGTAGGTCTGCCGGAGAAAGCGGACACCTATCCCAACATGCTCTCCGGTGGTCAGAAACAACGTATCGCCATAGCCCGCGCATTGGCTATGAATCCGGATGTTATGCTGTTTGACGAGCCGACTTCCGCATTGGATCCGGAAATGGTAGGGGAAGTTTTAGAATTGATGAAACAGCTGGCGAAGGATGGTATGACCATGGTCGTAGTCACGCATGAGATGGGATTTGCCAAAGAAGTATCCTCTCGTGTTATTTTCATTGATGAAGGGAAAATTCAGGAAGAAAATGCGCCGGAAGAATTTTTTGCCAATCCATCGAATCCGCGTCTGCAGGCTTTTCTGTCTAAAGTATTGTAAAAAAATTTCAAGAACAGACCTTGCACATTAAAATAAAATGCGGTATAGTTAACTGTTGGAAAGTTAATTATTTCACATAGTCAGAAGGAGAGTAAAGATGAGTAAAAAACCTACCGTGTTAATGATTCTCGATGGATATGGATTGAATGATACCTGTGAAGCAAATGCTGTATGCGAAGGTAAGACGCCGGTTATGGATCATCTGATGTCTGCGTATCCTTTTGTGAAAGGCTATGCCAGCGGACTGGCTGTAGGTCTTCCGGATGGGCAGATGGGAAACTCAGAAGTAGGACATTTGAATATAGGTGCAGGCCGTATTGTATATCAGGAATTGACACGTATTTCCAAAGAAATTGAAGACGGCGATTTTTTTCAGAATGAAGCTTTATTAAAAGCCGTAAGAAACGCAAAAGAGAACAACAGTGCGCTGCATTGTATGGGTCTGGTATCTGACGGCGGTGTGCACAGTCATAATACGCATATCTATGGTTTGCTGGAACTGGCAAAACGAGAAGGCCTGTCGAAAGTATTTGTGCATTGTTTTCTGGATGGCCGTGACACTCCTCCTACTTCAGGAAAGGATTATGTTGCAGAATTACAGGATAAGATGAAGGAAATCGGTGTGGGACGTGTGGCGTCTGTGATGGGACGTTATTACGCTATGGATCGTGACAATCGCTGGGATCGTGTAGAAAAGGCATATCGTGCACTGACTCTGGGTGAAGGCGAAAAGGCGGCCAGTGGTGTATGTGGGATTGCAGCTTCTTATGAAAAAGAAGTGACCGATGAGTTCGTGCTTCCTACCGTAGTGGAAGAAAACGGGGCACCGGTAGGCCTGATATCCGACAAGGATTCGGTTGTGTTCTTTAATTTCCGTCCGGACCGTGCAAGAGAAATTACAAGAGCTTTTGTAGATGAGGACTTCCAGGGCTTTCAAAGAGAGAAAAAGTTAGATCTTACTTTTGTATGTTTTACCGAGTACGATGCTACGATTACAGGAGTAGAGGTTGCGTTCAGAAAAGTTGCGATTAACAATACCTTCGGGGAATATCTGGCTGCCCACAATATGACACAGGCTCGTATTGCGGAAACAGAAAAATACGCACATGTAACCTTTTTCTTCAATGGCGGGGTAGAAGAACCGAACAAAGGAGAAGACCGTATTCTGGTAAAATCTCCGAAGGTTGCTACCTATGATCTGAAGCCGGAGATGAGTGCATACGAAGTGTGTGATAAGCTGGTAGAAGCAATCAAATCAGATAAGTACGATGTGATTATCATCAATTTTGCGAATCCGGATATGGTAGGTCATACAGGTGTGGAAGCCGCTGCCATAAAGGCGATTGAAGTGGTTGATGAGTGTGTGGGAAAAGCAGTGGATGCGATTAAAGAAGTGGATGGACAGATGTTTATCTGTGCCGATCATGGAAACGCAGAACAGCTGGTAGATTATGAAACCGGAGCACCTTTTACTGCACATACTACGAATCCGGTACCGTTTATTCTGGTAAATGCAGATCCTGCTTATCGGTTGAGAGAAGGCGGATGTCTGGCAGATGTGGTGCCGACCCTCATTGAGTTAATGGGAATGGAGCAGCCTAAAGAAATGACAGGCAGATCTTTACTGTTGAAATAATGAAATTTTTTGCCGGCAGGTATACCTGCCGGCAGTTTTTATATTCTGACTTTTTTGAATCTGCAAAAAGAAATTTCTTGAAATGTTGTTCTTAGAATACTATAGTATATCTGTGGATAAAATTTTACATGAAATGTAAGGAGGTACTCCAAATGAGAGTTTATCAGGCAAAAGATTATGAAGAATTAAGCAAGATCGCCGGCAGTATCATTGCGGCACAGGTACTTTTAAAACCCGATGCGGTACTGGGTCTGGCGACAGGTTCCTCTCCCATCGGTACATATCAGCATCTGATTCAGGCATATAAAAATGGTGAAATTGATTTCAGTAAGGTTACATCCATTAACCTGGACGAATACAGAGGTCTTTCCGGAGAGAATGACCAGAGCTATCGTTACTTTATGAATACAAATTTATTTGATCATATTAATATTGATAAAGAAAGAACTTTTGTGCCGGACGGCACAGAGGCAGACAGTCAGAAGGCCTGCGATGCATACAATGAAATTATCAGAAAATCCGGCGGGATCGATCTGCAGCTTCTGGGTATCGGCGGAAATGGACATATTGGATTCAACGAGCCGTGTGATGAATTTATTCCGGATACCCACTGCGTAAAATTGACAGAAGAGACGATTCAGGCGAATGCGAGATTTTTTGCATCTATGGATGAAGTGCCAAAGGAAGCTTATACGATGGGAATCCGAAACATTATGCAGGCGGATACAGTACTGTTGATCGCTTCCGGTGCAGGCAAAGCAAAGGCTGTCTATGAGTCTTTCTTTGGTCCCATCACACCGCAGGTACCTGCTTCCGTTCTTCAGCTGCATAAAGATCTGATCGTAGTTGCAGATGAAGAGGCATTGGCGCTGGCAAAGGAAAAAGGAGTATTATAAGCAGTATGATCATTAAAAACGGTTGGGTTTTTGATGAGAATGGGACATTTACGAAAAAAGATCTCTATATTGCCAATGGAAAAATTGTCGGTTCACTTGAGGAAGTGACGGATGGGGAAGTAATCGATGCTTCCAATCTGAAAGTAATCCCCGGGCTGGTGGATATTCACAGCCATGGGGCTTACGGACATGATTTTTCTCAGGCGGATACACAGGGGATTCAAAAAATCCTTTGTTATGAGAAGCAAAATGGGATCACCAGTTACTGTCCTACGTCTATGAGTTTGCCCTTTGGGAAGCTGCAGGCTATTTTTAAAACGGCCCTGGAGGCACAGAATACACGGGATGGCGCACGGATTCTGGGAATTCATATGGAGGGACCTTTTTTAAGTATGGAAAAAAGGGGAGCTCATGAAGCAGGTTATCTCATACCACCGGCAGATGATGTGTGGCATGCGTTTCAGACGGCAGCAGAAGGTCTGATCCGTCTGGTAACGATAGCGCCGGAGACGGCAGGCGCCATGGAGTTTATTGACCGGTATCACGAACAGGTACATATTTCTTTGGGACATACCGGCGCAGGATACGAAATGGCAAAAGAGGCCTTCCAAAGGGGTGCAGATCATGTGACACATTTATATAATGCCATGATTCCTATGGGACATCGGGAACCGGGCATGGTTTTGGCGGCTGTGGAGGCAGAGCATTCTATGGTGGAACTGATCAGCGATGGCGTTCATGTACATCCGGCGGTTGTGCGAAATACATTTCGCATGTTTGGAAGAGACCGGGTGGTTCTGATCAGTGATTCTATGATGGCAGCCGGTATGGAGGATGGAATGTATCAGCTGGGCGGTCAGAAAGTAAAAGTAGCAGATCAGAAAGCGATGTTGGAGGACGGAACCATAGCAGGATCGGCCGTGAATTTATTTACCTGTATGCTTCGAGCCATGGCATTTGGCGTGCCTGAAGAGGATGCACTTCTGGCGGCTACCAAAAATCCGGCAAAGAGTATTGGGATGGATGATCTGGTGGGCGTTTTGGCACCGGGAAGGTATGCGGATATACTTTTAGTAGATGATACCTATCAGATTAAAAAAATAATTGCATAAATTTTTCATTTTAAGAAACTATCGGACAGACTGATAGTTTCTTTTGCTTTTAAAAAGTCTTGCCGTGCGAACAAAAGACACAGCAGAGAGCATGTTTTTTATGGAATAGGTAAATACTAGCTTTACAGAGAATGTGCAAGCAAAAGATAGAAATAGAGTAAGAATTTTCAGGAGGTTGTGTTATGTATCGATATTTACCTATTCGAAATGTGTGTGCGAGAGAAGTGCTGGATTCCAGAGGAAATCCTACCGTAGAAGTAGAGGTTTTAGTGGGGGAAAAGATTGCGGGAACCGACGGCTTTATGGGAAGGGCAATTGTACCTTCCGGGGCATCGACCGGTAAGTTTGAAGCGGTGGAACTGCGGGATGGAGAAAAACGATATTTTGGCCTCGGTGTGCAAAAGGCAGTATCTAATGTGAATACGAAGCTGGCCGATGCGATTTTGGGAGAAAACGCACTCAATCAGGAATATATAGATTTTCTGCTTCTGGAGGCAGATGGAACGCCAAATAAAGGAAATATTGGGGCAAATGCCGTCCTGGGTGTTTCTATGGCAGTGGCACGGGCTGCGGCGAAAGCATTGCACATTCCGTTGTATCAATATCTGGGAGGCTGTCATGCCCGGAGAATGCCGGTACCCATGATGAACATCTTAAATGGAGGGAAACACGCGGATAACACCGTGGATCTGCAGGAATTTATGATTATGCCGGTGGGAGCAGAGAGCTTCCGGGATGGTCTTCGCATCTGTGCAGAAATTTATCATAATCTGAAACGTATTTTAAAAGGTGAGAATCTGGCTACGGCTGTGGGAGATGAGGGCGGTTTTGCCCCGAACCTGGCATCTGCCCATGACGTACTGTCTTATATGGTAAAAGCAGTGGAAGAAAGCGGTTATAAACCGGGAGAAGATATTGCTTTTGCCATTGATGCAGCGGCCAGCGAGCTGTACGATGAAGAAAAAGATGCTTATTATTTTCCGGGAGAATCGCAGATGGCAGGAGAGCAGGTTCTTCGAAGTGCCAGCGAGATGGTAGAATATTATCGTGATCTGATAGAAGAATTTCCGATCGTATCCCTTGAAGATGGTCTTCATGAAGGAGACTGGGAAGGCTGGAAAATGATGACAGAGCAGTTGGGTGACCGGATACAGCTGGTAGGAGATGATCTTTTTGTTACGAATATTAAACGGCTGCGATGTGGGATAAAACTGCAGGTGGGAAATGCAATTTTAGTAAAATTAAATCAGATCGGCACGGTTTCGGAAGCCATGGACGCCGTGGAAATGGCCCATAAGGCAGGGTATCGTGCTGTGATTTCCCATCGTTCCGGAGAAACCGAAGATACCTTTATTGCAGATCTGGCTGTTGCGGTAAATGCCGGTCAGATCAAGACAGGTGCACCATGCCGTACGGATCGTACTGCCAAATATAATCAGCTGCTTCGTCTGGAAGAACATCTTGGAAAGTTATCTTCCTACGATCATCCCTTTTTAAATGTGGAAGTACCGAAGTAACCGCGGAAAGTGCTCTCAACTTGAGAAATAGTAGTTGAAAGATGGAAAATTCTATGATAAACTATATCTGTTTGATAATTGGCGAGTATGGCGTATGCTTTAGATAAGACAGTACCAAGATTCACAATGGGAGGAACTCATGGAAATTTTAAGAATCATTTTAAGTATTATTTTTGTTGTTGATTGTATTGCACTGTTAGTTGTTGTGTTGATGCAGGAAGGAAAGGGCAATGGACTGGGATCTCTTGCCGGTGCCAATGACAGCACTTATTGGGGTAAGAACAAAGGACGTTCCGTCGAAGGCGCGTTACCTTTGGCAACCAAGATTATGGCCATCCTTTTCTTTGTACTTGCACTTGTATTAAATTTGAATTTTTAATCAAGACAGCACTCTTGTGTATACAGGGGTGCTGATTTTTTTGGAGATTGCAATGAATAGAGATAAATTGAAAAAGAAGAAAAAACTGATTTATGACCTTATGCGATGCAAAGAATATCAGCCAATGCGGGCAAAAGATATTGCGATACTGATGGAGGTGCCTGCGGGGCGCAGGAAAGAACTGCATGAGGTATTGAACGCACTTTTGGAAGAAGGGAAAATATCACTGTCCAAACGGGGCAGATATGAGGCTGTTATCTCTGCAGAGGAGCAGAAAGATAACACAGCAGAAAAACTACGTAAAGAAGGAAAAAGATCAGGAAAAAAGAAACATGCTGAGGAAGAATATGTGACAGGAACGTTTCTCGGACATCCGAAGGGATTTGGTTTTGTACAGCCGGAAGAAGAGGATGCCGCAGATATTTATATTCCGGAATCAGAAATATTGGGAGCGATGCACCTGGATAAGGTGCAGGTGCGTCTGCAGACAGGTAAGAAGCAAAATGGCTCCCGACGGGAAGGAAGTATTGTAAAAATACTGGAACACGGCATGAAGCAGGTGGTGGGTACCTATCAGAAAAGCAATTCTTTTGGATTTGTGGTACCGGATAATGCGCGAATTTCTAAGGATATTTATATTTATGCAGAACATTCCAAGGGAGCTGTTACCGGTGATAAAGTAGTGGCAGAGATCCGCGATTACGGTTCCAAGAACAAAAGTCCGGAAGGCAGGATTCTTGAAATACTGGGACATTATAATGAGGCAGGCGTGGATGTGCTGTCCATTGCCAAAAGCTATGAACTGCCCATGGAATTTCCGCAGAAGGTACAAAATCAGGCAGAGCGGATTCCGGATCGGCTGCAGGAAGGGGATTTTTATCGCCGTATGGACCTGCGGGACTGGACTGTGGTAACCATAGACGGAGAAGATGCGAAGGACTTAGATGACGGGATTTCTCTGACCAAAGATGAGACAGGCTATCATCTGGGTGTTCATATCGCAGACGTCAGCAATTACGTACAGTATAACAGCGCATTAGATAAGGAAGCGCTGAAACGGGGTACCAGCGTGTATCTGGTAGACCGGGTCATTCCCATGCTTCCGCCCCATCTGTCCAATGGGATCTGTTCGCTGAATCAGGGGGAAGACCGCCTGGCTTTAAGCTGTCTGATGGATATTGATGAGAAAGGAAATGTGGTGAACCATCAGATCGCGGAAACCGTTATCTGTGTGGATCGCCGTATGACTTATACTAATGTAAAGAAAATCCTGGAGCAGGAAGAGGAAGGTATAACCAAAGAATATGAGGAACTGGTGCCGTTGTTCTTCCTTATGAGGGAATTATCCGGGATCCTGCGAAAAAAAAGGGAAAAGCGGGGCTCTATTGATTTTGATTTCCCGGAAAGCAAGATTCTTTTAAATAAGCAGGGAATTCCGGTAGAAATTTATCCTTACGAGCATAATGTAGCTACCCGGATTATTGAAGATTTTATGTTGTTGGCGAATGAAACAGTGGCGGAAGAATATTGTCTGGCGGATCTGCCCTTTGTATATCGGATCCATGAGAATCCGGATCAGGAAAAAATGGAGCCGGTATTGCAGCAGCTGCATCAGGCAGGTGTGAAAGTGAAAAAAACCAGACAGGAGATTCATCCAAAGGAGATACAGAAAATCCTCCATAGCCTGAAAGGAACTAAAGCTGAGGGGATGTACAGCCGTCTGCTGCTCCGCTCCATGAAACAGGCCAAGTATTCTCCGGAATGTGCAGGGCATTTTGGGCTGGCAGCCAGATATTACTGCCATTTTACATCTCCTATACGCCGGTATCCAGATCTTCAGATTCATCGTATTATAAAAGAAAATCTGCACGGAAAGTTGACGGAGGAACGAATCATCCATTACAATAAAATACTGGAAGAAGTCTCCAGACAATCCAGTGCTATGGAACGCCGGGCAGAGGAAGTGGAGCGTGAGACGGATAAGCTGAAGAAAGCAGAATTCATGTCTCATCATATTGGTGAAACCTTCGAGGGTGTTATTTCCGGTGTGATGGAATGGGGACTGTATATTGAATTAGCCAATACGGTAGAAGGCCTGGTGCATGTGAATTCCCTGCGGGACGATTATTATGCATTTGATCCGCAGAAGTTCCTTTTAGTTGGTGAGATGACGAAGAGGATGTATTATCTGGGTCAGAAGGTAACGGTACGGGTAAAGGATGCGGATATTATGAATAAAACCATAGATTTTGTGCTGGCAGAAGAAATGAGGGAAGAGGATTATGAGTAAACAGTCGGGAAGTCGCTTGATTGCCAACAATAAAAAAGCATATCATGATTATTTTATTGAAGATACTTATGAGGCAGGAATTGCTCTGGCGGGGACGGAAGTAAAGTCTCTTCGTATGGGAAAGGGCAGTATTAAGGAAGCGTTCATCCGCATTGAGCAGGATGAAGTCTATCTCTATGGCATGCATGTGACGCCGTATGAGAAAGGAAATATTTTTAATAAGGATCCCCTGCGGGTAAAAAAACTGCTGCTTCACAAGTATGAAATTGCCAAGATAAAAGGAAAGATTACGGAGAAAGGCTATACGTTAGTCCCTTTGAAAGTTTATTTTAAAGGGAGTCTGGTAAAGGTGGAGATCGGGGTCGCCAAAGGTAAAAAACTGTACGATAAGCGGCAGGATATTGCAAAAAAAGACCAGAGAAGGGAAGCAGAAAGAGAGTTTAAAGTAAAAAATATATAGAAAGCCAGAGCAAATAGTAAGGACTTTGTTTTGTACCGGCAATACTTGTATTATTTTCAGAACAACTCTTGTATATTAAAAAAATCCATACTATAATGATTGCTGACAAGAGCATGCTTTCGGCATAAATTTTGCCGGATTTTATAGGTAACCAGGTATGGGAAACAACTAAGTGATGGGAGAGGTATTTACTATGAATAATGTGTTGTTAGATCAGGCTAAACATGGAGATGTCTTATCAAAAGAATTGATTGCGTATCTGTTAGAAACGATGGAGTATAACAGTCTGGGATTCTTAAATGATGCTATTGAGATCCTGAAGGTGCTTCGTATTCGTATCGAGCGCGGCGATAAGATTACTGATGAGGTGTCCAAAAAAGTATATGATCAGAAAGAGTTTCAGGCATTTGTGAGAGAACATTTCTCTGAGTACATTTGCAAACAGGTATTTGCAGCAGTAAAACCGGGAGAAAAGGTATATTTTCGTCTGGAGGCCTGTGAAGGCGGTTATGAGCTGGTTATGTCTGACAAGACCAATAAAGTATACCATTGGATCTCCAGTTTAAATGAAAAATTCTCGCTGGTCTATATGCGTGCAACTAAAATCGTGTACATAAAGAATATGAAAGAAAATACTTACACCCCGTTTGTTTCTGAAAATGGTAAATTCTGCAGATATGATGAGGCGATAGGGAAGATTTTAGAGGTATAAAAAGCGGGAAGCAGAAGAGAAACCTTCTGCTTCTTTTTTTGTGCGGAAACCAAAAACATCAGTATAGGAAGCAGGAAAGGACTTCTTTTTAGGACTGTTATTTTTAGGATATTCGTGGTAAAATCTCCTATAGGCGAAAAATTATTTCCGTTAAATAAAAGATTGAGGTTGTTTGTCATGACGCAGAGATCAAACCTATTGAGCAGAATTAACACTCTGTACGGCGATTGCAGTAAAGGCCAGAAAAAGCTGGCCGATTATATTATGGATAATTATGATAAAGCAGTATTTCTTACTGCTGCAAAACTGGGAAAGGTAGTAGGCGTTAGCGAATCTACGGTAGTTCGCTTTGCTATTTTTCTTGGCTATAAAGGATATCCGGAATTTCAGAAAGCTTTGGAAGAATTGGTGAGAAACAGGCTGAATTCCATTCAGCGCATGGAAGTGACATATGGGAAAGTACCGCAGTCTGAGATATTGGATACTGTACTGCAGTCGGACATTGATAAGATCAAGCTGACCTTGGAACATATGGACCAGAGTGCGTTTGATCTGGCAGTGGATACTATTTTACATGCAAAGCATATTTATGTTGTAGGAATCCGCAGCTGCGCACCCCTTGCCAGTTTTCTTGCGTTTTATCTGCATCTGATTTTTGAAAATGTGCATCTTTTACAGACCAGCAGTGCCAGTGAATTGTTTGAACAGATGATCCGTATCGGAGAAACAGATGTTATTATCGGCATTAGTTTTCCCAGATATTCTATGCGGACGTTAAAAGCATTAGAGTTTGCCAATAACAGGAATGCCAAAGTGATTACCCTGACAGACAGTATTCATTCGCCGATCAATCTGTATTCTTCCTGTAATCTCATTGCAAGAAGTGATATGGCATCCATTGTAGATTCCCTTGTGGCACCGCTAAGTGTGGTGAATGCGCTGGTGGTTGCTCTGTGTATGCGAAAACAGACAGAAGTCGTACAGACCTTGGAATCTCTGGAAAAAATATGGGATGAATACCAGGTGTATAACAACGATGAGATTGATCGTGCAGATATGCAGCAGCTTCAGATGAAAAACCCAAATAAGGAGTAATAACCGCATAAATATGGCTAAAATAATAATAATAGGCGGCGGAGCCGCGGGGATGTTTGCTTCCGTTTTTGCCGCCAGAGCAGGACATGATGTTCATGTCTTTGAAAAAAATGAAAAGCTGGGGAAAAAGCTTTTCATTACAGGAAAGGGAAGATGCAATCTGACCAATGCCTGTGATATGGAAGAATTGTTTCAAAGTGTCATGAGCAACCGTAAGTTTCTTTACAGTGCTTTTTATGGATGTACCAATGATACCGTTCTGGATTTTTTCCATCAGGCAGGATTAAAAACGAAAACAGAACGCGGTATGCGCGTGTTTCCGGAATCTGACCACTCTTCGGATGTGATAAAAACCCTGGAAAGAGAGATGAAAAAAAACGGTGTGCATATTCATCTTCGTACCGAGGTGAAAGAGGTCCTGACAGAAGAAGGACAGGTTCGGGGTGTCAGGCTGCTTCATGAAACCATAGATGCCGATGCCGTGCTGATCGTCACCGGAGGCTGTTCGTATCCGGTTACCGGTTCGACAGGTGATGGCTATCGGTTTGCCCGGCAGTGCGGACATAAGGTTACAGAAATATTGCCGTCTCTGGTACCCATGGAAACGAAAGAAGCGTATATACTGCGATTACAGGGATTATCCCTGCGAAATGTAACCCTTTCCATTTACGACGGCAAGAAAAAATTATATGAAGAGTTCGGTGAGATGATGTTTACCCATTTCGGAATCACTGGGCCTTTAGCGCTTACAGCCAGCGCTAAGATCGGAAAAACAGTAAATGAAAAAGAAGTAGCTGCCTTTGTCGATCTGAAGCCGGCGCTGTCTCCGGAACAGCTGGATGCCAGGATCCTTCGGGAGTTTGAACAGGGAAAGAATAAGCAGTTTAAAAATGTGATTGCCGGTTTATTTCCGGCTACAATGCTGCCGGTGATGCTGGAGTTGGGACAAATACCGCCGGAGAAAAAAGTAAATGAAATTTCCAGAGAAGAAAGAAAGAATTTTGCGGATCTGATAAAAGCATTTCCTTTTACGATCACTGGTCTGAGAGGATTGGAAGAAGCGATCATTACCAAAGGCGGTGTTTCTGTAAAAGAGGTGAATCCATCTACGATGGAATCAAAAAAAGTGCAGGGACTGTATTTCGCGGGGGAAGTATTGGATCTGGATGCCCTGACAGGAGGGTTTAATCTGCAGATCGCCTGGTCTACTGCCTTTGCGGCAGCGCAGGCATTTTCTGCTTATTATGAATAGAGGAAAAGAGGATATCATATGACGGATAATATTGCGATTGATGGACCGGCCGGCGCCGGCAAAAGTACCATAGCAAAGGGGCTGGCAAAGAAACTGTCCTTTATTTACGTGGATACCGGAGCGATGTATCGCGCTATGGCATTATACCTGATCAGGCAGAACATTCATCCGGAGGATACAAAAGAGATGGAGGCTGCCTGTGAATACGCGGACATTTCCATTGCTTATGAAGAGGGAGAACAGCAGGTACTTTTAAATGGGGAAAATGTAACCCCGTATTTACGAAGCGAAGAAGTGGGAAATATGGCCTCTGTCAGCTCGGCTAATGCAGCGATCCGCAAAAAGCTGGTACAGCTTCAGCAGGTGCTGGCACAGAAACACAATGTGGTTATGGATGGAAGAGATATCGGTACGCAGGTTCTGCCGGATGCCAATGTGAAGATCTATCTGACCGCCAGTGTGCATACCAGGGCACTTCGGCGTTATCACGAATTGCTGCAAAAGGGAGAAAACTGTGATTTAGAAGCGATCGAGGCAGATATTAAGGATCGGGACCACAGAGATATGACAAGAGAGATATCTCCTTTGAAGCAGGCGGAGGATGCCGTTCTGATCGATTCTTCGGATATGACGATCAAGGAAGTACAGGATCGTATTATTCAGATTTATAAAAGTAAAGGCAGGATAGAGTAACATTGGAAATCAAAGTTGCAAAGACAGCAGGCTTTTGTTTTGGTGTGCAGCGGGCAGTGGACACCGTTTACAAACTGGCAGAAGAAAAAGAGAAAAAAGTATATACTTATGGCCCTATCATTCACAATGAGGAAGTAGTATCGGATCTGGAAAAAAAAGGTGTACAGGTATTGTATACGGAAGAAGAACTGAAAAACTTAAGAGAAGGTACGGTGGTGATCCGTTCTCACGGTGTTCCGAAGCGAATCTACTGTCTTATGGAAGAGAAGAATCTGGATTATGTAGATGCTACCTGCCCTTTTGTGCGCCGGATTCATAAGATCGTGCAGGATGAGAGCGGAAAAGGAAGAAAGATCGTGATCATTGGCAATGATGGCCATCCGGAAGTAGAGGGAATTAAGGGGTGGTGCAGTCAGCCGGTTTTTGTGATCAGCACAAAAGAAGCGGCAGAACAACTGCCTTTGAAGGAAAATGACAAGATATGTGTGGTTTCACAGACGACATTTAATTACAAGAATTTTCAAGAAATGGTTGAAATTTTAGGTGAAAAGAGGTATGATAAAGTTGTTTTAAATACAATTTGCAATGCTACGGTGGAACGTCAGGAGGAAGCCGGACAGATTGCAAAAGAGGTAGATGCTATGCTTGTTATAGGCGGCAAACATAGTTCCAATACCAAAAAGTTATTTGAAATATGTAAAAAAGAATGTGAAAATACTTACTATATACAGACACTTGTTGACTTGGATTCTAATATGTTTCGATCCAATAGTTGCGTAGGTATTACAGCCGGGGCATCCACCCCAAATAATATTATTGAGGAGGTTCAAAAACATGTCAGAATTAAGTTTTGAACAAATGCTGGAAGAATCATTAAAAACTATCAGAAACGGAGAGGTTGTGGAAGGTACCGTCATTGATGTAAAAGAAGACGAGATTATTTTAAACATTGGCTATAAAGCAGACGGTATCATCAGCAGAAATGAGTATACGAACGAATCCAATGTAGACTTGACCACACTGGTACATGTAGGCGATACCATGGAAGCCAAAGTTTTAAAAGTAAACGACGGTGAGGGACAGGTTTTACTTACTTATAAGAGATTAGCTGCAGAAAAAGGCAATAAGAGATTAGAAGAAGCATTTGAAAATAAAGAAGTATTAAAAGCAAAAGTTTCTCAGGTGCTGGATGGTGGTTTGAGTGTTGTTGTTGATGAGGCAAGAATCTTTATTCCGGCAAGTCTGGTTTCTGATACTTACGAGAGAGATCTGAGCAAATATGCCGATCAGGAAATTGAGTTTGTGATCAGCGAATTCAATCCAAGACGCCGTCGTATTATCGGTGACAGAAAACAGCTTCTTTTAGCTGCAAAGGCAGAAATGCAGAAAGAATTGTTTGAAAGAATCCATGCCGGTGATGTAGTAGAAGGAACGATCAAGAATGTAACAGACTTTGGTGCATTTATTGATTTGGGCGGTGCAGATGGTCTGCTCCATATTTCTGAAATGTCCTGGGGACGTGTAGAGAATCCTAAGAAAGTATTTACAGTAGGCGATACACTGACTGTTCTGATCAAAGAGATCAATGGTGATAAGATTGCATTAAGCTTAAAGTTTGAGGATCAGAATCCATGGTTAACAGCTGCTGAGAAATATGCAGTTGGTAATGTGGTAGACGGCAGAATCGCACGTATGACAGATTTTGGCGCGTTTGTTGAGTTAGAACCAGGTGTAGATGCTTTGTTGCATGTATCCCAGATTTCCAGAGAACATGTGGAAAAACCATCGGATGTATTGGCTGTAGGACAGGAAGTTACTGCTAGAGTAGTAGATTTCAACGGCGAAGACAGAAAGATCAGTTTGAGCATGAAAGTTCTTGAGCCGGTTCCGGTAGTAGAAGAAGCAGAGGCAACAGAAGAATAAGAAGACAGATAGAAAGGAATAGTAAGAAATTACGGCTCTTTGTCAAGAGTTGGGGTAAAATATTTTTGGAGGTACAGGAACGATGTTCCTGTGCCTCTTTATGTTAAGGATAGAAAGATTCGATTCCTAAAATTTTCAAAGTTCCGGTATCCAAATGC